>JASJGK010000001.1:0-8935 GCA_033791585.1 SAR324 cluster bacterium
ACCAAACAGCTTTCACATCTAATAAATAAAGCCTCCACTTTAAATAACAAGCTTTCATTCAACAATGAATAGTGCTAATCTTATTATATTAAATGAACGACCCAAG
The DNA here is from genome assembly GCA_033791585.1 of SAR324 cluster bacterium. GTDB lineage: Bacteria > SAR324 > SAR324 > XYD2-FULL-50-16 > XYD2-FULL-50-16 > JASJGK01. Next base: position 107 of record JASJGK010000001.1, read on the forward strand.
TTAAAAGATAATAGAGTATCTATCCCCGAGATACAGGTAATTTATGAGTGGCGACAATAACGATCAAAATCAGTTTGACCTGCGCAGTTTTCAAGTTTTGTTTGACCGCTCTTTGGACGGCATGCTGTTCATTGAAGATGGTAAATTTGTCAAATGCAACCTCGCCGCCGCTAAAATGTTGGGCTACGACGATACCGCCTATCTTTTAAAAGCCCACCCCTCAAAATTATCCCCCCTTACCCAACCAGACGGCGTTGATTCAGAAAAAAAAGCCGACCAGTTGATGCAGATTGCCCTTGAAAAGGGGCAGCATTCTTTTGAATGGCTACACCAGAAAGTGGATGGAAAGGCAATTTGGATTGAGGTTTCCTTGACCTCCATTGCCACGGATGAACATCAGCTTATCCATGTAACTTGGCACAACATCCATGCTAAAAAAGAAGCCGAAGCAGAGCTACTTAATTCTAAAACCCAGATGGAAGAAATAATCTATAATTTCCCTATTGCCATCGTACGAGCCGAAATAGACAACGCCAGTGTTGGTTATTTCAACCAACAATTCCACAACCTTTTTGGCTGGCGCCTTGAAGAAATTAACACCATGGAAAAATGGTTCACCAAAGCCTACCCAGACCCCAATTACCGCAATCACATCATCACGGAATGGGGCAAAGTCATTGAACATACCCACAAGCTAGGTTTGGTGACAGCGCCATATGCGGTGCCCAGTAATGTCACTTGCCAAGATGGAAAAATCAAGATTTGCGAGGTTTGGTATCACTCAACAGCAGGCAATGTTTTTGGGATTTTTCACGACATAACAGCCCAAAAAAGCGCTGAAAAGAAAGTAAAAGCTCGAACTGAAGAATTGGCCCTAGCCAACGCTGCCAAAGACAAATTTTTCTCTATCATCGCCCATGATCTCCGTGGCCCTATTGGTAGTTTATCGGTGATTTTCAATAATATGATTAAAAAAAGTACCGATCTAGACGAAAACTTGCTTGAGGCTGTTCGTAAGTCAACCAAAAACACCTATGGGTTACTTGAAGACCTCTTGACTTGGTCACAAAACCAAAAAGGAGAGATTACCGTTGACCCAACTGACCTATCAATATCCAGGGTCATAGATGGGGTTTTTGGTGTGCTACGGGGCAGTGCAACCCATAAAAAAATCTCCTTGCGCATGTTGGGCCTTGAAAATGAGTTTGTTTTTGCTGACTTTTCAATGATCACCACCGTAGCTAGGAATTTGATCAACAATGCCATTAAATTCACCGCCTACGGAGGGGTGATTGAGGTTTCATGCCTTGATAAGGGCCACCATATCCAAATTACTGTCACTGACAACGGAGTGGGCATTTCTCCTGAGCGTTTATCAAGGTTATTTAATTTGGGAGAAAAAACCCACTCAACCTTAGGCACCAGTAGCGAATCAGGGACGGGGTTAGGGCTGATATTAAGCGCCGAGTTTGTGGCCAAAAATGGGGGGATGATTGGGGTGGAGTCCGAACTAGGCAAAGGCAGCCGTTTTTGGTTTACCCTCCCCAAAGGCAAGGAGGTACACGATTTGCCAGCGCAAGATGAAGGCCTGTTACTTTCTCAACTTTCAAAACTTCGGGTTTTAGTTGCAGAAGATAATCCTTTGCACCAAGAAACCACGGCATCGGTTCTAAAAGAACTGGGGGTTGATTTTAATATGGTGCAAAATGGTGCTCTAGCTGTGCAAGCGGCAAAATCTGATCACTATGATTTAGTCTTGATGGACATAGATATGCCTGAGTTAAACGGCATTGAAGCGACTGACCTCTTGAGGCAATCCCCCCCAAGAAAGAAGCAGGTGTGGATCTTAGCCCTTTCATCCTATTCTAAAAGGGAATTGGAGGGTTTGGCAAAAAACACTCCCTTTGAAGGATACATTAACAAGCCACTAGCAAAAATTGATTTCTTAAATCAACTTCGCCCGCTGTTATTGCCAACTTCAAAATAGGCACTGCACCGAAATAGGGAAAACCTGAGATTTTTTTAGAAATTTAGTAGAATATTATAAGGGCGGCGCTAACGCCACCTAAAAGGAATAGCCAACTAAGGCGGATGAGCCTAAAAACTAAAGGTTATAAACCTCAATCTCGACACCATCATAAAAGTAATAGAGAATATCATAATAGGTGTAACCTAGGTCGGCCATTTCTTTTCCTGCCCATTGGCACATCCCAACACCATGCCCACTGCCACGGCCTTCAACCACAAAACCACCGCCCTGCTGACTTATGTCAAAGAGCAAGGATTTTACCTTAGTGTAGCCTACGAGCCTACGGAAGTTTTTAGCTGAAATCACCTTTTCCACTGGTCCTGTGCTGATCATTTCTTGGGCTCGGTTTGAGCCATTGCGTTCGTAGATTTCTATCCCTGTGGCGCCCTTGGCACCTGCTTGGTTTAAAATCTGACGCATTTTGGCATTAGAAATAAAAAATTTCCAGTTGTAATTAGGGTCTTCGCGGCCGAAGGGGACTTCCTTCACTTGGTAGTAGGGGTAACCATTTTTCCAAAGGTTGCCTGGGTCTTCTGTGGTTCCGCCGCAACTAGAATGGTAAAAAATCTGGGCCAAGCGGCCACGATAGTTTACAACAAAACCCCGAGTGGCATCAATTGCCTCTTTGGCAATTTCGTCACTCAAGCCCACACCCTTATAAACTTGGTCTGTCTGGTCTGACTTTAAATGCCAAGATCTGTTTCTTCTCTCTCTTGCCTTTTTAACAGCGTAGGTACGAGCTAAAATAGCCTGTGCCTTGACCACTTCAAAGTTCCATTTTGTACTGATTTCGGCATTGAGCACACCTTCTAAATAGGACTCTACAGCAATGTGGTTGATCACAGAAAAACCGCCCTTATAGGGGCGGATCTCAATTTCGCCTTCGTATTTATATGACCTTCGGCCTTGGTAGATACGGATGGGTTTGGAACTGACCAGAAAGAAAGGTTTTTTTGACTTAGAGAAATTCCCAATCTGCACCTGAGAATTCCCCAGATACTGTAAATTTAAAACCTTTGGTGGGTTCATTGGTTTTTTTGCCCCATAGACTTCAATGCCTGACATAGAGGTAAATTTTACCATGCCCTTAGAGGATAATAATAAGACCTTTAAGGTGGGATTTGCATAGTCCGCCGCCTGCAACTGTAGGGGTAGCAAGAAGAAAAGAAAAAGCAGAAGAATTCGATGCATAAAACCTGAATTTTATAGGGGTTTAGAGGCCCTTACCTTTCCAGAATTATACCATCTTTTAGGGTTTCGGTGAGGAAGTTACTTTTTTATCAAAGTAATGATTTTTTTATTTCCAAAAACCTGAGCCAATTTTACATCAATCCTCCACCCACCTTTACCAGATAAAGCGAGAGCCAATATCTCTGAAACTTGACTGCTGTGAATTTCATAAACTTGGTGATGATTTAAAAATCGCATAATCACCTCTTTGGCAAACATACTGGGCAGGCTTTGGAGCATTCCAAAGGTCAACTCATCCCTTTGGTATTGATCTATCGAAACTTGAGAATCAAACAGCTCTTTCAACTCTTCTAATTCACTGGCAATGTTGCCCAAACGCGCGTTCAGTTTGCCACCTGCCAGCTGCTCTAACAGGGGTACCGCCTTTTGCCTAATCTCATTGCGTTTATACTTACCTTCTAAATTGCTAGAATCAGATACAAAATCAATCTTTTCTAAAGATAACCAGCTAAGGATTTCAGTCTTACTTTTACAAATCAAAGGACGAATAATAGGGGTATCAAACATGGAAAAGGGTTCTAAACCAAATAGGGAACAGCCTCTAAGCAACCTGAACAACATGGTTTCGGTAAGGTCGTCTCCGTGGTGGCCTGTGGCAATTTTATCAAAGCCTGATGTTTCTAACTCTTCAAATAAAACCTGCCTCCGCCAGTTGCGGGCGGCTGCTTGAAAGTTACCTTCGAAACAAGTGCCTGTTAAAGTTTGACTGGGATCAATACAAATCAATTCATGGCCTCGCTTTGCCACTTCATGTTTCACAAACTCCTCCTCCAAGGCGCTTTCTGACCGCACTTGGTGGTTAAAATGAATCACCTTTAGAGTTAACTCTTGGGGTTTTTCAGCCAAAGTCAAAAAGTGATAGAGGGCCATGGAATCAGGCCCGCCGCTCAATGAGACTAAAACTTTATCACCTTTTTTTAAAGCATTTTTGTTTTGCAGGCCCTGCAATAGGCTATAGGCGAAGGCTTCCAAACTAGGCTGTTACCAAAATATTATCAATCAGGCGGACACTAGAAATTTCCTTCAAGGGGGCATCACCAAAATATACAGCCAGAGAAATCAACAACTCTTGCCCCTGAGTCGCTACATTCAAAGGGACCAAAGTTGTAGCATCACTGAAGGCGATATACTCAATATTAGCAAATTTCGATTTTAAAATTATCGCTTCCATCTGGGCTTTCACCTTTTTTAAATCTAAAATCCCGCTTTTAATTTCATCCCTTCCCCACCTTAAAGCCTCATAAAGCAAAGGGGCTTCATCCAGTTGTTGTGAACTCAAACGGGCGTTGCGGCTAGAAAGAGCCAAACCCGACTCACTTCGAAAGGTAGGGCAGGCATGAATCTGAATGGGAAAGTTTAAATCTTTGGTCAATTGTTTGATCACAGCCACTTGTTGGTAGTCCTTGTTGCCAAAGTAAGCATTGGTAGGCTGGCAGATATTAAAAAGCTTTGCCACAACCAAAGCCACGCCTGCAAAGTGCCCAGGCCGAGTTGCTCCCTCTAATTCTTCGGTCACGCCTAAAACCTCAACCTTTGTATTAAATCCTTTTGGGTAAATAATATCTGCTGTAGGAAAAAAAAACAGATCAACACCAGCGGCCTCTAATAATTCTAAATCACGTTTCTCATCTCTCGGGTAGCTGTCTAAGTCACTGGCCTGATTAAACTGGGTGGGGTTCACAAAGATGCTGGCCAGGGTCAGTTCATTTTCAGACTTACTCTTTTTTACCAAGCTCAAATGGCCTTTGTGCAGAAACCCCATTGTAGGCACAAATCCCTTGGTTTTAGATCGATTTGCGCCTAAAAAGCCTTGGACTTCGGAGATTTCTTTTGCGATAATCATAAAATTCCTATTGATTGCGATTACCTTTGTTTATCACCCTTAAGGATTTATGGACAAGCCAAAAAAAGTTTTACTTCTCGCCCAATTAGGCAGCCCCACGGCCCCTACGCCAGAGGCGGTCAAAAGCTATTTGAAGGAATTTTTATCCGACCCTAGAGTGATGAACTTACCCGCTATCCCAAAAGCCTTGTTGCTCCATGGGATTATATTACGAAAAAGACCCAAGGCCGTAGCTCCAAAATACAAAAAGGTTTGGTTGCCCGAAGGCTCACCGCTTGCTGTTCACACTGAAAAATTAGCAGTGAAGGTAAATCAGGCACTCGGTGAAGAGTGGGATGTTAGGGTTGTAATGAGATATGGCCAAAACTCACTAAGTGAAGCTTTGGAAAAGTTAAAAAAAGAACGACCCACCGAAGTGGTTTTATTGCCCCTATTCCCACAACAGGCAGGGGCAACTACAGGCAGCCTGCTGGAAGAGGCTTGCCGTAAACTGCAAAGCTTTGCCTATTTTCCTAATTTTAGATTCGTCACTAGCTTTTTTGACCATGAAAAATTTATTTCCGCCTGGGTGAACCAAGGGAAGAAAGTGATCCAGAAGGGCTATGATCATGTGCTCTTTAGTTTTCATGGCCTCCCTGAATCCCAAATTTTAGGTGCAGACCCAAATAATATTTGTTTAAAAGTTGGGTGCTGTGAAAACCCAAAGCCCCAAGGTTATTGTTATAAGGCCCAATGCCACCAAACAGCCCACAAAATAGCCACTGGACTAGGTGTAACTAAAGAAAACTATTCTATAACCTTCCAATCCCGCATGGGCAAAAGCATTTGGATTGGTCCTGCAACTGATACCACCATCACAGAATTGGCAAAAAATGGGACAAAAAAATTGGTGGTTTTTTCACCTGCTTTTGTGGCTGATTGCTTGGAAACCTTAGAAGAGTTGGCAATCGGAGAAAAAGAGAATTTTTTAGAAAATGGTGGGGAGGACTTTTTTATGGTGCCATCACTGAATGATAATGATGACTTTGTTGCATTAATTGAGGCTTTGGTGAAGCCCTGAACTAGGCAGTTTCACCGTCACCACCAAGATTCGCAAGCTTATGTGTGTGGTTTTTTGCCGTCTCGGTAAATAAGTGCCCCTTACTCATGTCCTTTTTGATCACTGTTTCCATTGCAACCGTGGCGGTGCGAACCATTTTTGCTGTGTCTCCCTTACCAAATAGACCTACGGTCAATTCTGTAATGTAGGCGAGGTTAAAAAAGGGGTCTGTTTCATAGACTTGGTAGAGGGTCGCATTTTCTGTTTTTTTAATGCAAGCCAAGCTCTCACCAAATATAGTTTGGCTTATTTTTTTCAATTTTTGGTGCTCCCCTAAGATAGTATACTGGCGGAACATGGAAAAATGACGTGAAGAATTTACAGAAACCTTTCTTAAATGCAGGCCCAAATTACCCGCGGGGATCAATTTCAAATATTGGTCTACCAAGGGGTAAAGGATGGGAATCTTCGAAAAAGCGATAAATAAAGCGTAAGTAAAAGCAATAAATTCTGAAGCTGTGCAAAAATCCAATTTTTCTTTTGGCTGGCCTTCGCCTACTAACTGGCAAGCTTTGGTCAATTGAAAATGAGAAAAGTACTGGGAATAGGCGCTTGATTTTAGCTTCTTTTTTAAGTGAGCTATAATATTTAAAGTCTTTTTCTTTTCTGAAGCTAAATAATCCACCAAAGTCATTTCTAAGGCGATTTTTCGTTTGAAGGTATCCAGCCTTGGGTCCATACTAACTTCATCAAAAACTTTTTTTTGTTCTCTGCGAATTCGCTCTATAAAAATATAGTAAATTTTAAAGAAGTTTTCTGCATTATAGATACTAATTCCATTGCTCATCAAGGCTGTAGCTGCTTCCTTCACAGCGCTTTTTAGACCTTGTAACTGTTTGGAGCCACCAGAATTCATCACATTACCATGGGTGCAAATGGCAGAAAGCATCAATAATTCTGGATGATTAGGGTACATTTTTTTTAATTTCACCAGCTCAGTTTGGGTCTTGCCTGGTGAGAGGAGTGCGCTCCTTCGTAGATCAGTAAGTTGCTCATCAGAAAGTTTCTTTTTGCTAAAGATACCAAAGAGTTTTCCCTCTTTAGATTGGACTTTTTCCAAGCCTTGAATAGTCCAAAAACCAGAAGCGTCAGCAAGAGGAAGGTCTGAAATATGCTCAAACCTTTTATTGATTCTTGCTTCAATATCCATCAGGGTTTGAAGGCCATCTTTCTTTTCAACTTTTTCTTTTTTTTCTTCTGCCATAATTTTCTTTCTGCTTTTTGCTACTTAATTATAGTAACAACTTATCCATTTTGTTTCCATACAATATTGTACATGACTGGACAAATTCGTAGCTAAAGAGCATATTTAATTTACTTTTGAGGCCTAAAGTCTCCATTACCTTGGCTTAAAGCAAAAATAACGCCAAAAATGGCTTCACCAAGGCCATACCCCCATTTTAAATTACGCAGTGCAGAATAAAAAAACACTTAAAAAAGCATGAAACGACTTCAGTTACAATTAACCAGAAAAAACTATCACTACCAAATCACCGTCGGGCGAGGAGTCTTTGAAAGCTCCCTTAAAGAATTTTTAAGCCATCACCCAGTAAAAGAATTATTTATAGTTACAAATGATGTTGTTGCGGGATTCTATCCTGACTTTATTCAGAAACTATTGGGTTCCGAATACAATTGCCATACTCTGGTTTTACCTGATGGAGAAAAGCATAAGAACATCGAAAACATTACCAAAATCTATGACTTTTTAAGTGAAAAACGAGCTCACCGTGGCAGCCTTGTTGTGGCCTTTGGGGGCGGTGTTATTGGTGATATGGTTGGTTTTGCGTCAGCAACCTACATGCGTGGGCTTAACTTTTTACAGGTGCCCACAACCTTACTTTCTCAAGTGGATAGCAGCATTGGGGGGAAAACAGGTTATAACCATAAGGCGGGGAAAAACTTCATAGGTGCTTTTAAGCAACCAGCTGAAGTGATCATCGACGTTGACTTTTTAAAGACCCTTCCCTTGAAGGAATTTAAGGCTGGTTATGCCGAGTTGATAAAGCATGCTTTTATTGCTGACGCTTATCTTTTTCAGTTAATCCATAAAACTACCCTAGAAGATTTAAAAGAAAATACCGATCTTTTAACCGAAGCCATCATTCGCTCCTTAGAAGTTAAGGCGAGGATAGTGGAACAGGATGAAACAGAAACGGGCAAAAGGGCAATGCTCAATTTTGGTCACACCCTTGGCCATTATTTTGAGACCTTTACAAAATATGAGGCCTTTTTACACGGTGAAGCCGTGATAAGCGGGATGGAATTTGCTGCATGGTGGTCCATGAAAAAGGGCTATCTTGCTACTTCTGATTTTGATCGTATATCTGAGCATTTGCAACAAATTGGCATTAGACTAAAGCTGGGACCAATAAATAAAGAAGACTTTGTGAAAATCTTAGGCCTTGATAAAAAGGCAGGCCACAATGGGGTTAAATTTATAGCCATCAGCTCTTTAGGTGCTAGCCAAATGGTTGAAAACGTACAGCCCGAAACTTTATGGGAAGATTATAAAGAATTTTTAAGCAGTGGAACACGCATTATTTCACAACCACTACACTAGGCCATGGTCTTGCGGGTATCAGTTTTAATTTTTTTCATGGTAAC
>JASJGK010000002.1:0-10781 GCA_033791585.1 SAR324 cluster bacterium
ATCCCCTAAGGAACTCGCAACTTTAACCTTTTCCTCCCTTAGAACCTTTCCATTTATAAAATCTACTTTGTTTTTTCCAAGAAGTTTTCCAGATGCCTTCACTTGATTAGTAATGAGGCGATTGTAAGGGCTAACGACCAATACACGCTTCCCTCTCATAGCAGGAATAATGAAAAGTAAACTCTTCCCTCCTCCAGCTGCAACTTGCACCACCACATGCTCTCCCATTTTTAATAGTTCAAGAGCTTCTGCTTGGAAAAGGCGGAGTCCTTCAAATCTACGACTTTTTGTTGAAAGCTTATACTGAAGTCTAGAGGTTTCCTTCCAATCAAGCCCCTCCAAAGTGGTTGGTTCATCTAGTGGCTCTAGGCTTTCGAAATCGACTTGAAGACCTGATTCAAACCCCAATTCATAGGACCAGCCGATCATTTTATACATAATGGACTTTTTGATGTCCTTCACTTTCCTAGGCTTAATCTGCACATCATAATGTCCTTTGGTGAGACGAATAGCTATATCTTTAGATTTCCACTCGGTGTGCTGGTGACTCATGTTATAAATAAATTGTGCGGCTCGGTAACTGACTCTAGGAAGCCTAGTTGAGTGATGAGCTGTAAAGTCTTTATAAAGCTCATTCATCCATGCCCCGAGTGTTCCCGCTAGAATCCAACGCTTCACTTCACTGAGTGAAGTTACTTCAAGAGACTTTTGAAGAAGTGGAAATAGAAGGTCTACTAATTCCGAGGCACCCTTTCGACATTTGGAAGTACCAATGATTCCCTCTGTATCCCTTGAAGATAGGAACTCTACAAGAATATTTTTAGTCTTTTTCATAGGAAGCTTCTCTATGATTAAATTTAGTTTGGTGTATTCTTCGGTGGGTATGTAAATAGTTATTTTTCTTTTTCTAAGTTTCTTCCAAAGCTTTTTAGCTAGGTTTGAGTCCATGCTTTTAGTAGCTCGATCGACATTAGCCATAATGATATTGGCTCCTTTTGGAAAGTCATCAAGTTTAGTGAGAAGAGGGAGAGTACTACCTGAGACCCCTTTGATTACCCCTTCATCTAAATTTATAACTTTAAGTTTTAATTCTTTAGTAACTTTTTTAAGAACCCTATCTTGTTTGGAAAGAGGTGAGTTGTTCCCTGAGTCTCTTCTAAATTGATAAACTGTTGAACCTTCTGGTAGTTGATTGAATGGAAGAAGTGTTTTCATTTGAATCCGTAATTGCTTGTTGCCTATTGATATTAATAGATAATGCTGGTTTACGGTTTCTATTGAAGTGACTGTAGAGGCTTATGAGTAAAGGTTTAGGAGGCTAATTGGGTATACATCTTATAGTTGTAGCTTTATTTGACCTTTTTCATGGCTCCTCATTTTTAAAACAAATGAGATAACTCACAAAGGTGGGCAAGTAATTTAATAATTTACAATTGCCTGACCACCTTAAATTTCTTTAGGCAAACCCTACGTATCCAGTCCTGCTCTGGTTTGTAGTTTTAGCCCAACAACTTTTTTGATAGACTCTTTCCATTTCACCAGAGGATTATTTTTATGCTTCAGGTACAACTTTTTAATGCGTCTATCGCTTTGCCATTTGGATAACTGACGTATTGCATCCATCGTTATTTCATTATTATGGCCATTCATTTTGCATCGTTGACTTGCTTGATTCATTTTACCTAACCAGATTGAATCAGAAACAAAGTCCTCGGTTTTCTCGATGACCTCCCCAATCTTGTTATCCAGCATCGGTTCGCAAGAAACACTAGTTTTAAAACCTTTTTTGTAAGCATGTTTTAAGCAGCTTAGCCTCTCCTTAAACAACGGAGCATTTGGTTCCCAGAATTCAAGTACTTCATCATTTGCAGAGCCAATACTAAACCTAAAAAGAATTTGCTTTTTGTAGCGCCTAAATTTTTTACAGATTGCTTTGATACATTTCAAGTGAGGTTTGCTTACGATCAATAAATCATTTCCTGCTTCCAGAAGTTTCTTGAGAAGAATCAAATGTTCGGTTAGTTGATCAGGGTGAATGTCATGTACACTGGGATACATGATCGTTCCTTTTCTCTTTCGATAGGCTCTTTCTAAGGCACCTGGCTTAAATTCAGGATTAGACCAATTTTCAATTTCAATACTTTTATGACGAAGCACCATGGATTTTGCGTAACAGTATAAACAATCATGTTGGCAACCATTGATTAAGTTAACATTAATAGACGCCCATTCTTTAGTTCCAAAAGCAGCTGGCTTCCTATCAATAACCTTAGATTTCAATTTTGTTGTTTTTTTCATTTGGTACTCCTGTGAAAATTTAAAAATCGGATTCAAATTGATCCACAGCATCTTTACTGTTTAAACTGAAACTAGGTTTTTACTCAAAATGTCTACGGTTCATGTGGCAAATCCTTATCGCCAAAAACCTAATCACCATGGAAAAACTTGGAGAAATTGAATAAAAAATTGAGCAAAAAGGCCTAACTTTCTTGCTTTCTGCCTGTTCTCTAGCCTTAATCAACACAAGCTTTGGTAGCCAAAACACCTGCCTTAAAAACCCACTTCCTAAAGGATAACAAAGGATTATATTGATTTTGATGTTTTTTTGTGTTAAGCTTAAGGCTAACTTTTTAACTCACTCAAAAAAGGTATATATGTTTAACGCAAAAAAAATAGAACTCAGCCTCATCGATAACTTGGAGTCTGACTTAGGTCCCATTAGTTCAGGTCCGAATGGCTTAGGGCTCAGCTTACTTATTAAACTAGATGCCAAAGGCAAACCAGACCTCAAATCTTTAGGCTATGGAACTCTGAGGGATATTACCGATGAGACAAAGAAAATTTATGAATTTCCCTTCAAGATTCAAAGCTCTGGTGGTGATAAGTGGACTGCTGATTTTGGTGCCGCTTGCGCAGATGATTCTCTGCCCTTGGAAGAAATGGCGTTGCCGAGGGGTGAAAAATACTCTTCGCTGATTTTACCAATCACGGTAGCATTGGGTGCGATAATTAAAACAGAGTATGAAGAAAAAGAATCCTTCAGCTATAAAGTTACTTCTATCGTCGATTTTTAAGGCACTCCCAGCCTTTAAACGGTCAAACTCTATGACCGCATTACCAACTGCCTAAACAGGCAAACCTTTAAACCTCCAGCCATTTCAAAGAAGCCTTCCACTGATTTAGCAATCAGCATCGGAACTCCTATGTTCAATGGCTGGACATTAACAAGCCTTTATTCAATAGGCATTTAGCTACGGAATAACTGAAAAGGAAACTATGCAACTAATTACAAAAGAGCTGAAAGAGCTCATGGAAGGATACCCACTTTATTCACAAGAAAATGAACCTGACCCCTTAATCATCTGTAAATTCTTCGATCCAGCAGGTTCGGGAACGTGGTACATGACTGAGTTTGATCCTGTTGAGGCTGTAGGCTTCGGCTATGTCCAAGGCTTAGGCGGCGATGAGCTTGGGTACTTTTCTTTAAAAGAAATGGAATCAATCAAATTGCCCTTTGGCCTAACCTTAGAGAGAGACCTTTATTGGAAGGCAAAAAAATTAAGTGAGGTTAAACAATGAATGCAATCCACAACACAGACCAACTCCAAGTCGATGCAACTGCCTTGATTGTCGAACAGCTAAAACAATTCGAAACCACTGGGAAAGCACCAAAGTGGTTACAGCCTTGGAATGCAAATGGAAGCTTCAGTTGGCCAGTAAACCTAGATGGAACTTTCTACTCGGGTATAAATGTATTTGTACTTTTAGCTCTTCAAGAAAAGTTCGGCTTTCCCTCGGCTACATGGGGTACTTACAAAGCCTATCAAGCTCAAGATGCTCAAGTCCAAAAAGGTGAACGTGCAGCAAAAATCTTCTTTTATAAATCCTTGGTGATCAATGCTAAGGACGAACAAGGACAATTAAAGTTGGGTGATGATGAACAACCTGAGCAACTAAAAATTCCACTGCTAAAAAGCTTTTGCGTTTTTAACATCACCCAAACCGACTTGGAACCCACGGTCATTGAACCACCTAGCGAAGACTTCCAAGGTCTTGATGATGTCTTCAACGCTGTTGATATTCGCCATGGAGCCAACGCAGCCTATTACGATCGCCAAGGGGATTTCGTGAGGATGCCCTATCTAGAGCAGTTTGAACATGAGGCAAGCTACTGGGTTGTATTAGCCCATGAGATCATCCACTGGACAGGAGCCCCAATAAGATTAGACAGGCAGAAAGGTAAGGCATTTGGAGACGAAGACTATGCACAAGAAGAGTTAATAGCCGAGCTTGGCTCAGTGATGTTGCTAGCCCACTTTGGAATCCAACCTTGCTTTCAAAGCTCTGTTTACATCAACGGCTGGATTCGATCCTTGGAGGCAGACCATAAGCTGATTTTTAAGATCGCAGCGCAAGCTCAAAGGGCAGTGAACTTCTTCTTGGAGGATTCAAAGTGAAGCCTGAATTAAATGCCAAGGTGGAGCAAACAAATTGTTTGACCTTAAATCATTCTAACTAACATTCAATTAAAATTATCACTTAAAAGGAAACCCATGATTAAAAAAATAATAGCCATCATACTCTATACCTTTGCCGCTCTGTTAGCCCTAGCTGGCTTACTGACATTTTTCACTAATAACCTTAATGGCTTTGGCCTCCTTAACTCTTTGTTTTGGGCATTTCTGATTGGTTTTTTTGGTTCTTTGATTTGGCCAACAGAGAATGATGATGAATTTTGAACAATGGAGAGAAGCAGTTCTTAGTGGCTTGAAGGCGGAAGGCATGGCTGCTGACTCTCTCAAAGAGTTTGAGGATTCTATCAAACAATATTTCGAAGAAGGCTTAGCCCCTAGTCTAGCCGTTGGAGTGATTTACTCAGATTACTTTGATCCTGATGAGGACGAAGATGACGATGAAATTTTGGAAGTAGCTGAAGAAGACTCACTAGAAGACCTCGCCCAACCTCAAGATGACGAAGATACTATCGAGGAAAGTAAAAAGCACCCACCTACGAAAAAGCGCAAAGGTAGCAGAAAAACTTTAAGTCTGAATGAACAAATTAAGCTGGCCGAAGAAAGAGGGAAGAAGGCTGAATAACACCTCTAAACTGCCCCAAGCACCTGTAACCTAAATTAAAACAAAACGCACCAATTGGAAAAACTTATTTAAAACAGATTTTTACCTATGTGTTTTTAGGTTGCAGTGAAGACATAAGGTTAGTTTTTTATATCTCTGGAAAATTGAAAAGGACAGGCTTTAGAAAATGGTCAGGAGTTCGACCCTCCTAGCCTCCACCACGTTAACAAATCTGTAGTTCTACAGTGAATACTTTCAGAGTCTTACAAATCAGTGAAAAGTTGGTGTAAAAGCACTAACACTTCATCTTTTTCTATTATTTCAATCAGTTGGCCTTTGAATCTCAGGAGTTCGACCAGCTTTTGTGTTTTGAACGAACGCTTGAGAAGCTTGAATGGATAGATGAATAATATTAAATGGTTGGGTGACTCAGGAGTTCGACCAGCTTTTGAACGGTGGGGGCCCAGTATGAAGTACACCAAGAATCTAACTCTTACAATATCTCATGATTCAATTTTGCTTACAGGGGAGGGAAACTACCCAAATTGCAACTTAAATATTTGGCTATAATAAGAGCTAGAGGAAAAACAATTTTAAGCTTGAGCTAGGCGCTCTTTGCGCATATTTACCCCAACCATAAAATTCTTCAAAACGAAGAAATATTGTGAGCTTCCTACTATAAGTTCGATAGCCTGTACGATTTGAAACCACTGATCAAACTCCCCTGCAGAAGCTTTATAATTTAAGAAAAAGGCGGCGGGAACCATAATGAGTGCACCGTTGACTGCCATTAAAGTTGCTCTTTTTTTCTTAGCTTGGATTCTCGGATCTGTCTCAATCCTAGATTTTCCTAATTTAACACCTGTAATTTTGACTGCAATCATTGAGGGAATTAATACGGCTAAAGCATAAACAATACCTCGCCGAACCATAGTTAGAGCTTCGTTGTCTAAAAAAAAGTCCGAAACGATGATTGCCACCCAAAAGGATGTGAGAATCGCTAAGACCGTTAATCCAATAAAAAAATGACTTCTTTTCAAAATTATCTCCAAGTAAAGTAGCCTTAGGCTACTTGTTTAAAATGCAAAAATGCTTTTTGAGTTTTGTTTTACTTTAATTAGTTATCCTATTTGCCCCATAAAGTTTGAAAAGCTTCAACGGGCAAGAAGAAACTGAATAACGTAAAAGTAAAAGGTTTAAATCTATGTCTTACTTTAATGCGGTCATTGCACCAGGAACAAGAGCCACTAAAAAATCAAATTTCACCTCTAAGGGATCATGGACCTTGACCATCCCACCGCCCATAACTTTCGGAAGTTTGACACCCAAGCGTGTGATGCTGTCGTTCATTGTGCCGACCAAGTGGCCCTCTATAAGTTTTAAGGTAAAGGTAACCTCACTGGCTAATTCCATCACTGTCATTGCCCCAATAATTTCTATTTCAGTACCCGCTTTTAAATCCCTCAAGGCGCTAAAGGGTATGGTTGAACTAGTGAAGGAAATAGTTGGGAATTTCTCTGTGAAAAAATAATTGGTTTGTAGCTCAGTATCTCTCTTTTGTTCTGTTGAATCCAGAGAATTGAATGGAAACTCAACGCTAGCTACCACACCACCTGCTTTAGGTGTAACCTTCGCTTTGACCTCGCAAGAAGTGCCCCATACAGTAACTTCTTTAAATAAGAACATTGTTTTTTCCACATGGTAAGCAAGGCAGTTTTTGTCAGACTGAAATTCTTGGGCTTGTAGGCTGGAGTTAAGAAAGAAAAAGATAAGTAGTGGACTCAAGAATTTAAATGCTTTCATGGTATACCTCAGGTTAGGAGTGAACTTAAAAAGGAACTATAAGAGTTAATATAAGAATAGTTTTACATTAATTAATTATCTTGATAATACTATGCAATAGGAAAACACTATTCCATATATGGATTAATCATGAGTAAAAGAAAATTGACCTTGCTAAGTGATATGGCTCTTTTTGTAGAGGTAGCTCGCAGAAAAAGTTTTACCGAGGCAGGCATATCATTAGGTGTTCCTGCAGCGACCCTTTCAAGGCGATTGTCTTTAATGGAGCAAGAAGTAGGCGTTAAATTACTGAATCGAACCACCAGAAAGGTTGAGCTTACTGAAGCGGGAAGTACCTATTTTAAAAAGTGTGAGCCTCTTGTTGACGGAGCTTTTTCAGCTCAATTGGCTTTAGAACAAATAGTTAGTAGCCCATCTGGGCACATTCGTTTAACTGCTCCTGTTGACTTTGCTCTTTACTACCTTGCCCCTCTGTTATCTGATTGTGCCACCCTTTACCCTGCCATATCCTTTGGAACGGATTTGTCAGCTCAAAATATAGATCTGATTACTCATAAAATAGATTTTGCCATTCGACTTGGAACCGTTAAAGATCAACAATTGTTTATTCGCAAACTAGGTGTTATCCACTTTAAACTTTATGCATCTTTAGAGTATCTAGAAAAATTCGGTACGCCCTTGAGGCCTTCAGAATTAAGAAGCCATCAATGCTTGATTGGTGGAGGAACTCAAAATAAAGACAAATGGATTTTTGAGTCCAACGGTGTCTTTGAAGAAGTGGATGTGCAGGGCAGATTTGCTGCAAATAACCTTAGCTTCCTGCGGACACTGTCGGAACAGGGTCAAGGGGTAGTGGGTTTGCCTTATTTGATCGCTAAGGAGGGATTGGAAAAAAACCTATTGGCACCCATTTTAGAAAACTGGACGATGCAAAAAATACCAGTTAGCGCAGTTATGCCTTCAAGTTTAAGGCCTGCTTCGGTTAATCTGATCTTAGACTATTTACAGGAAAAATTAAACTCACTTTAAAATCATCTTTCCATACTGCGTTATAATAGAGAGTGAATTTATCCACTCTTTTAAAAATCTTTGAATTCATCTCGCATGGGGATAACCTCGCTGGGCGTAATCTGCCTTGGTCTTGTCTTTGTTGGGCTTGGTAGAGCTACAAAGTTATCTCTTGGCACAGGCTCAGCCACTCCTTTGGATTTGCGTTGCACCAATGTGGAATTAATACCAAAGTGATCGCCAATTTTACCAACCAAATCCAAGAGTTGGGTCGCTTGGGCGTTTAGCTCTTCTGCGGCAGAAGCAGATTCTTCAGAATTGGCGGCGTTGGTTTGGGTTACCTTGTCCATCTCGGTGATGGCACCATTGACCTCTCCAATCCCCGATGCTTGCTCCATGGAAGCTGTGCCGATGCGTTGAATCACATCTTGCACCATGGTCATTTTGCTCGACTGGGCTGCGCTGGACTCTGAAATTTCACCGATCAAGCCTGTCATTTCGGTTGTGATTCCCAAAATTCCCTGCAAGGCCTCATCGCCTCGATCTACAAACTCGGCACCACGCTTGCTTTTTTGCACACTTTCTTTGATCAAGGATGAAATTTCCTTTGCTGAACTCTTTGAATTTTCAGCCAGTTTGGAAACTTCATCAGCCACCACGGCAAAACCCTTGCCCTGTTCTCCCGCACGAGCGGCTTCAATGGCGGCATTGGTGGCCAGCATTTTGGTTTGATGGGTGATTTCGTTAATTACTTCAATAATATCTGAAATCTGGTCGCTACTGGTTTGGATTTCCTTCATGGCCGAAGAAATTTGTTTCATCGAGTCGGCCCCATTCGCCGCAGCCTGCTGCGATTCTATTGCCAACTTTTCGGTCTCCACGGACTTTTGGTTGGCCTGCTGCACCAAGTCATTCATCTCCTGTACCGTACTTACCGCTTCATTGGCATGGTCAGTATTCCCTTGGGCTTGGGCTGCAACCTCTTCCATGGCACTGGAGGTTTCTTCTAAACTGCTAGCCTGTTCTGTCGCACCTGAGGCAACCTGCTGGGCGCTAGAAGAGATTTCAGAGGAGGCGGAGACAAGTTGGTCGGAGGCGGAAGTTAGGTCTACTATGAAGCGCCCCATAGAAAGATTAATGCCTCGAACAATATACAAAATAATGCTCAGTATGAGCAATATAAGAGCCAAGGAAATCGCCGCCACTTGAGTCATCATCGTCGATTGTCGTCTTTGGATGGCACTTTGAATCATCTCTTGCATGCCTGTCAGGCTGGCTTCTGTGGAATGTACCGCTTTGCGCATTTCCCCCATTATCCCGCTTTTGGAATCCAGACCTTTTTCTTCAGCTCCCTGGGTATAGGCTTCAAATTGCCGCTCATAAACCTGCAGCAAACTCTTGAGTTGATCTGTTTCCTTCAAGTTGCTGGCATTGACCACAGCCACCAGTTTGGCCATATCTTTTTTGAAACTGACAACATATTTTATGTTGCTGCGCAGCATAAAATCCTTTTCTCGCCGACGGAGCATTAAAACCCCAGCTAATATATTATCTTTCTGTATTTCCATGACTATGCTTTCTACCCCATGCACAGCGTCACGAAGACTGCCATAATAGCCTGTTTTCTCATCCATTCCAATGCGTTTTTGCATATTAACCAATGCTGTGAAACTCTGTTGGTATTCAGCCATTTTCTGGTCAAACTCCACTAGTAGGCTTTGCTCTAAGCCCAATTGCTTGGTCTGGTTGTACAAGGTTTTTTGTTTTACCAAGGTTTCTTGCACTTTAGCGGTGAATTTTGCCTCGTATTTCAGGTCGATTCTGGCCAAAAAATCTTTTTCGCTGCGACGCAATTCTAATACATTGGCCTTGATACTGCTCAGAGTGAGCATAGTGCTATTGAGCAACTGGTATTGGGTAAAGAAGTAGAAGACGATCCCTAATAATAAAAAGATCGCTCCTGTCATGAGTACGGCTAAACCGTAGAGTTTTTTCTTCACTGTTAATTGCTGGGACATTTTTTCTCTTAGGAGGCGGCATGGCTGTAATGGAGCTTTAATCTCTACTCAATATACAAATACTACAATTTATGAATTTTGCAATAAAAACTGGCCAAAATCCGTTTATCCAGCTCACGTCTGGGGGGGCATTTGAAGTTTCGCCATAAAGAGTATCCTCATTAGACAAATTCTAGCATTTCAAATTTTTAGAAAATTTTGGAACTAAAAAATGAATTGGACTAAAACATTACCGTCGCTGGGTGTATCCCGCCACCTCCACCACTTACAGTGGTTACAAATACATAGAATCAATGAATCTGGGTTCGATCACCTATGCCGTTTTATACTAATACCTAGACTTAAAGATAAGGGGTATTTGTTGTTGGAACCGAGATCTATAAGCTGTTCAATTCTCAGGAAAAAGAGAATTGAGTTCGGCGGTGACATCGATCCCCAGTTCAACCTTGATTCGATTTTGCATTGGCCAGCGCCAAAGTGCCACACTTGTTAAAACCCTGTTTATGTAGCGGTATTGAATGTTGCCACCAATATCACTGGAATTGTTGCCAGCACCTATGGCAGTGGAAGAGGTGGGGATATACAGCATTCCATCACCTAATATCAGGATTGGATGAAATGGAATTGGTCCAATCACTCACTTTCCATTGCTTAATGCAATTATATTAAATATATACTATCGATTAAATTGATATTTTCAATACAAGTAAAATTGTTGTTTGCTTATATTCTGTATGGAATTGCTCATATTTTTAAAAATTAAAAATCCACTTCTAAGTTTTTAGTATCTGTACAACCACCTCAAAACCACATAAACTCATAACATGAACCTACTCACCAACCACATTTGAGCCGTTACGGCACTTACCTAGTAAA
>JASJGK010000003.1:0-29446 GCA_033791585.1 SAR324 cluster bacterium
TGCCTTAGAAGGTATCGCTAGAAACCCTGGTTCTTCTGACAAGATCATGACTCCAATGATTATTGGTTTGGCTTTGATCGAATCTTTAGCCATCTACGGTTTATTGATTGCTTTCATGCTTTTAGGCAAGATCGCTTAAATTAGCTTCATCAGCTAATATTAAAGCCTCGCTATGCGGGGCTTTTTTGTTTTCAGACCTTGCAAACCCTCCTCAAATATCTTACTGGATTTCTTTTCTGCTGCCTGAGCCTCTCTTCATGCGTGAGCAAAAAGCCCTTTTATCCTGAGATTACCCCTATTAAAGCCGAGACAGAAAAAGAGCATCTTGAAAAACTCTTTTTAAGCTCGAAAAAACTGATCCAAAGCTTGCCCCTACAAAATCATCCTCAGCTAAGCTTTATCGAGCTAAGGGGTATGATTAAAGCCAAGGCCGCTGCCAATCAAGTCTTTAAAAAACGACTAGCAAGCAGCCTAGAGTGGGTGGACTATGTGGAAAAGAACTCCAATCGTTTTAAAAATCTCTACCAATTCCCTTACCTTTGGCAGGCTGCAATTGAGCCACAGGGGCTAGTTTATACAGAGGTGAACAAAAATTTGGTGACCCCCTTTCAAGAGGATATGTTTGCACAATGTAAAGCTGCCTTTTACTATAAAAACAAAAAGCACCTGCAAATCAACTCTGGCTACCGCAGCCCAGCATACCAACTCTTTTTGACCTCTTTCCTACGAGGGAACTTAAGTGAAGTTTTTGAAAAGGCTGCACCACCCTTTTACTCTCGCCACCAAAAAGAAGAACCCGACCTTTCCATTGGCTTGGTGTATAAAGAAAAAGACCAAGAGCTAGAAGCAGAGCTGCTCGCCCAAGTGGGAGAAATTTGCTCGGCTTATGGCATTACGCAAAGCTTCCCTGGTGTGGATAACTTAAAATTTGAATTTTCCACCGAGGGCCAAGAAAATTACTATAAAGAAATCTGGGATAGCCCCGCTTTGCCAGCGGAGCTCAAAGAAGAAATAAAAGCGGCACTAAGCTATTCGAGTTTCTATCCTTCCAAGCAAGGGCTAAAGGTGATTTTTGCAATGGCCTGGAAGGAATCAAGTTGGCGATGGGACCCAAGACTAATTAAACCTAAGAAAAAAGCCCTACGCCAGACATTTAGTGAAAGTTTAAAAAAACTAGACTCGGGCATGACTGGTACCGTTGCCAACTACTTTTTAGATAAAAAGTTTTTTAAGAGAAAAGATAAACTAAAAAAGGAACTTTGGCGTATTACTGAGCCCAATAATTTTCACCTAACCGAGTGGGATGTCTATGTTTGGACCAAAGAAGCCCATAAGCTGCTAACAGATTTGGAGGCGGAATATAGCACCTTGGCCAAATTTGGCAGCATCATTTTTGACTATAAACCCTTGCTGAATCGATTTGCCAACGAACCCCAGTCCTTTGGCCTGTGGCAAGTTAACATCAATTATTTAATCGAAAAAATTGAAGGGGAAAAGTACTGGATCAATAAATACCCTGAAATTTTCCGTTGGGGAAAAGTAAGAAGGACAGAGCTGATTAAAGCCTTGAGTTCAAAAGAAGATGCAAAGTTAGACCATACCCAAACCTTAAGCCTTATTTTTGAAGCCTATCTAGCCCCCAGGTACTTTAACCATAACCTAGGAACAGAGTGGGATAATTTGTTCTTTGCCGCTGAAAACCTGACTGGTGCCCTAAGCAGTTACCGCGCCTCGGTGCAGGTGGTGTTACGGGAGAAATTAGATCGACAAATCATTGCTGATGGTGACCTTGCAAACTATCATCCCTATAGTAAAAAGGTGGATTTAAACCGTTCCAGTCAAACCTTAACCTTGCTGAAAACCTATATGCGGAGAAAAAACATTACTCCCAAAAAACAAAAATCTATGATTTTTGAGTTGGTATCGGCCCAGGGTAAAGAACAACTCTTAACCAGTAAACTCTACAGATTGATAATGAAAGGTCAGATAGGTAGGAGAGATATGCCAGAGGTAAAATCAAGAATCATTGGGCAATCTCCTTATTCTTACGGAAACAAGGTCCTTACTTTGGCGGGGAGTTACTAACCCCCCATCCAAATTTTGGTGTTTGTTAAAGCACTACACCTCTATTTTCACCACAAGACTCTTTAGCAGCTTCATAGGGTGAATTAACACTCAAAACCCCAGAGCGATAAGGCCCAAAAACCTGATACTGGCCTGGTGCTTTCAACTTCACTCTTGCTCGCCCAACAAAACCAGTACGGTCGCACTTAAAATGAAGTACCCCTTGGTTATCTTTTTTTATTAACTTCGCAGCCGTTGCTGGAGAGCTGATAAACACTAAGCTTAAAAAGATTAAAATTAGCGGCTTTTTGAAATTTCTCATTTTTCCTCAAATATTTAAAAAAAAACTTTAAAGTTTTTTCCCTTCGTACCGATAAGAAGGTAACAAACAAAAATTAAGGCAAATGCCTTGGATTAGTTACTTAACAAACAACCTTGTACAAAAGAGTACCAAAGTTAATCCGCAAGCTTTGGTAAATATTGCCGAGTCTTCATGTATGATCAAGACAACTCCTACCGTCTAGATTATACAGGGCAGGCTTTTACCTAATTTATTATCTGAAGTTACATTAAAGAAACTCCGAATAAATAAATACCAACTAACTACAATGCAAAAGCTTTACCAGTACGCTAATGAAGCTTAAAGAAATGTCATGAAACAGCATATTAGAATTAAAAAAACGCCGAAGAATCCCCCTAAAGTCACACATACCGAAGTAGACGAGGCTGTGGCAAATTTTTTAAAAAAAGGTGGTGAGATCCAGAGAGTTGAACCTCTTTGGATAGATGAAAGGGAAAATTTTGAGCCTAAAGTTAATAGTCTTTAAAGCTTTTTAACCCAATCACGTGCCGAGTGGACTCGAAAGTTTGCTCCCCACAGGCCAAAGTTGCCGCATCAAAAGAATTTGATGCTGGTACAACATCTGAGATGTAAGGCCCTATCACCTGATAGTGCCCCCAACCTTGCGACCTAACTTTCGCCTTGTAAGCTCCTAGACGGCCTTCACAGCGAAAAAATAAAAATCCTGATTTGTCTTTATGTAAAAAGTTCGCCGCAAATAAAGGCGACCCCAAAAACATTACAGCTATAAAACAAATACAAAAGATTGAAAGAGACCCCCTCTTCATCTTCACTCCGAGTTTTTTGTTTTGAGATCCTACTCAATTTTAAAGGTCGATACCTGATCCCTTAGTTTTTCTGCTAACTTACTCAAATCTTCCGTTGTAGAATCTACTTCTGCCATGGTGCTGTTCAATTCGTTCATTGCCACAGCGTTAGCCCCACTATTTAGGCTGATTTGATCGGCAAAACCAGCGATTTCGTTGGTCCTACGTTCTTGGTCACCCATCTGACCTGCAATGCCGTTTATCTGGCTGTAGATCTGATTTACGAGGCCGATGATACCCTTCAAGGTGACACCAGTCTTTTCGATAACAGTAATTCCTTCATATACATTAGCATAACTAATCTCAATTAGTCGCTGGATTTTTTCCGTTGCAGAAGAAGAGCGTTCTGAAAGGTTGCGGACCTCATCGGCAACCACAGCGAATCCTTTTCCAAATTCCCCAGCTTTTGCAGCTTCAATGGCGGCGTTTAGGCTTAGTAAATTGGTTTGTTTTGAGATTTCACTAATCACATCCATGATCCCTAGCATTTTTTTACTAGATTCTTCAATTTTTTGGATCGAATTATTGGTTGCTGCTACACTGGCAGTTCCCTCTTGGGCTTTTTGCTCCGCCTCTTGCGCATTTCCTTGCACATCAGAAATAGACTGGTTGATGCCCTTAATGCTATCTACCAATTGCTTAATGTTGGTGCTGGTATGCTGAAGGTTATCATTTGATTCTTCTATCCCTCGGTTCACTTCTGAGGTGGTTTTTTCAATTTCACTGGATGTGGCAAAAAGTTCTTCTGAGCTCACGGCCAAAGTCTTAGAGGTTTCATCCACTTCCATAATCACATTTTGGATATTTTCCACAAAGTGATTGAATTTCAAACTCAAATTGCCGACTTCATCAATTCTTTTGACGGTCAAACGTTTGGTCAAGTCACCTTCACCCTCTGCCATATCGTTGATCTGATTTTGTAACTCAGCGAGAGGGGTAAACATTTGGGATTGTAAGATGTAAAACAACACTACTAAAGTAATGATATTAAAGAGCATAGAAATTAAAATGCTCTTGATCATCTTGGTTTTCGCCGCAGCTAAGGTATGCTCCATATCAAAGGCAACACTGACCACAGCCATTGGGTCCATCGGTGAAATCCCCATATCGTTGATATGGCAAGAGGCACAGGCGCTAATGTAGTGGATCGTTTTATCTCGGACCTTGACATCCTTTTTTTCAATAATTTTAACTGGAAAGGCCGCCCGAAAAACTTGAGTTCCTTTTTTATAAATGGACTCGTCCCCATCCCAGTTCACAATTCCGTAAAAGGCTTCTCCTGTGGCAAGCACTTGCTTGTCGATATTATCTTTGGGCAGCTGGCGATAGTTGAACTCATCACCCTGAGATTCAACATACTTTAAAATCTTTGACCCCCAAGAGTACCAAATGATCGTGTCGCTAAGCTGCTCATTAAGATTAGCCATGGTGGCATCTAAACCATCTGCCCCTACATTTATTATCTTGTGCTGGATTTTTACTGGTAATTTATCAAAGTGCTCGCCTAATCTGTCACGGACAGCGGCACGAGACCACATAAAATTCTGGTTGGTTGCCGTATTAATTTTAATGATGGTTTCCATCTGGCTACGAATACGTATCGTAACTTCTTCAAGTTCACCTCGATAGTCACTAATGGCTTTGGCAAACATTGGCAGCATTAACAGTATAGTAACGGCTATAAAGAGTTTGGTCTTAATAGTTGTGGAGTGGTGGAGATTGGCCATAATATTATTTATATTTATTCTTTGTTTTCCCTCAAAAGCAAGAATGCTATAGTTTTAAAGATTTTTTAGCATAGTGAAGGGTGAAATGCCAGCAAAAGATTTTAAATTTCTATTTGCAAGGCCTTGCGTCTATTGACTCTACAATTTGCACCTGAAAGCCTCTAAAAGGGGGTAAATTAATATGAACTACCTTGCAAGCTTCACCTTTTAAATTAATTTTTAGGGTGTTTTTATCATAGAAATCCAACTCAATTGTCACATCCTTAGGTTGACTCCAGCTTAGTTGTTGGATGATGGGCCTAACTTCAGTTGGTGGAATGTATAGATAATAGGTCTGCCCCTTGACCAGGGTAAAGCGTTCCCCTTTGCCTTGGATCTCTTTGACAGGCTGCGGGGCCTTTTTAGTGTAAAAACCCCAGCGTATTCTATAGTTTTTGCCACCTTCTTTCGCCACCAATTCCGCTTGGTACGAGGCTCCCCAATCCAAACGATTCAAAGGGAACAAGGCGAATTCTAAGGGGGTTAACTGTTTATTTGGGTCCGACTTTTTGGTCAGGATTCTAGTCTCTTTTATCTCTTTACCCCCTGCGTTAAAAAGACGAAAGCTAACCAAAGAGGGATTTTTGAAATAGTAGGGATTAAACTGCACTGAAAGGGGGTAGCCCGTTACCAGTTTATCGGGCACAGGGTCAGGAACCTCGTCAAAAAAACCAGGGGGGACAAAGCGACTGCCTTCAGGTGGCCATAGAACATAAGTAGGGTTGCGTTTTTGAAGCTTAGTTTTTGCCCTGTCTACCAGGTTAGCAGGGGTTTTTCTAGAACCTTTGCAAATGTCAAAATAGTATCTAGATTTAACCTTTAAGTCGGTTCTTTGGCAGATTTCATTTAGTTCTCGATTGCCCATCACAAAAACATTGCTTCCACCCTCAGCGGTTTGCCTCTCACCATAGCCCAACTCATTTGAGGAAAAATCTAAAAAGCCTAATCTATGGTATATAGCACTGAACAGGGATTCGGTTGCCCCTTTTATATCTTCAGAGCCTACAAAAAACATCTCGTGAACAAAGCGATTATGATAGCCTTCAGCAATTACTCGGTCTTTGGTACGGACCCCGGTAAAGCCCTTTTTGCCCCTTTCTTGAAGGTGGCTCATGCTATTATTTACTTTGATATAATCGGCATGGGCTTGGGCAGCCTTAGTCAATTCACCTTGGAGTTTCAAGGGGTTTAAACCAGCCATCAGGCGCGCTTGGTTTATTTCTTCTAAAGCCAGATTTTGGGGGCTAACCGCAAAGGCAGTCGTGCCTAAAAAAAGACTCGCTAAAAAACAAAGTGCCGCCTTCATCGGCTCTCAAAAAACTGGACAACGGAACGCCCAGACGGTTGATCGTGATCATTGAATTGGGCAAAGTTTAAAAATTCCTTGTAGAGGCTATCGAAATCATAATTTTGGAGTGTCTTCTCAGCGTAAAAGCAAAATAACTCTTCCAACTTTTTAAACTTCGCTGGCGGGTAGTAGATTTTTAAGGCAAATCTATCGTCTAAAGCCCGCTCTTCTTCCACTCGCTGGCGTTCACTAGGAAAATTCAAATCCAAAGGCTTTTGGAATACCAAATCCTTACGGTTGGCCGTTGCCACCAAAATCACATTTTTAGCTGCTTGGCAAAGGCTGCCTTGGAGTTTACTTTTGAGGAAATTAAAAGATTCCGAATCTGCCTCAAAGCTCAAGTCGTCTATATAGACAATAAACTTTTCAGGCAAAGCCTGTAAAATCTGAAAGAGGTCACCAAGCAGGGATAACTGCCCCTGTTCCATTTCAACAAGGCGCAGGCCTTGGGATTGGTATTCATTGAGCAAAGCCAGGACAGAGCTAGATTTGCCCATGCCCTTGGCGCCCCAAAGTAGGCAATTGTGGGCAGCTTGGCCTTTTAAAAATAACTCTATGTTTCGGGTAAGTTTTTCTTCCTGTTCGGCCATACCAAAAAGATCGACAAACTTGACATCTCTCACCTTGGCAATGGGCGCTAAGGTAACCTCTTCCCCTGCCTGAACTAAGGTAAAGGCAGAATAAAAACCCATTTCACCGCCTGAGTTTGCTTCCCAAAAGGCTTGGGTCAAGTCTATGGCCAGAGCCACCCCTGGTTTCTTTGCTAGTTCTTTTGCTAAGCTTTGTAGACTAGATTCCCCAGCCCCCTCACTAGAATCCCCTTTCAGGTCATTTTGATTCACTTCAAATCGGCCTAAGGCTGCGGGGTCAGGTCGCTGTTTGGCGCCGACCTCTACCAAATTTAAAAAACTGGTGAATTGATGTTCAGGGTCAATTTGTACCAGTGACAAAAGAAAGGTCAGTACTTTTTTAAGGCTTAGATTTTTAGGATCGCCCTCATTGATAAAGGGACTCATCGCCTGTTTGTCTGTCACATATCCTAAAACAAAGCTGGCCCAGGGATTTGGGTGTAACCTTTTATATTTTTGTTGTTTCTGGATTTCATGGGCAAAAAGCGCCCACTGGCTAAATACACCTGCCTCTTGTCGAACCTCATTCAAATACCATTTCTTTTGGTAATCTAGCAGCTCACCTGAACCCTGCTGGTCTTTGACCTTCCACTGGATCAACAATTCTTCTTCCAGTTCCTTCAACATCTCAAAATAGAGACGAAATATAGGCTCTACTCCCAAATGGACAGGCAAACCGAGACTATAATATTGGTCTAATTGTTTAGAAATTTGGTCGAGTAGCGTCTGGATAAAGTCTGCAAAGGCAGACTCATCAAGGTTAGGCTTTTTTTGATTCAAGATAAATGGCTCTAAAAAGGGTAATATATTGGCTTATCCATTGATACAAATCAGGGAACAAGATAAAGTCTTTTGTAAAACTAAACTTAAACAAGGCAGCGATGAAAGTCCAATTTTCAAACAAGCCAACCAAAAAGGGTGGGCTTGTTTTTTTTGTAAGCCCTAAGGGCCGATTAATTGTAAGCAGTAAACAAAGAAAAGCCAATAGCAAAGCCTTACGCTTTACCTCGAAATTGATCTTAAACGAAAAAATTGACCCCACAAAAGAAAGTATTACCCAAGTTTATAGCCCTGAGGCACAAGAGCTTTTTGTGGTTTGTTTGGGTGAGAAAAAAACCGTATCTTTTCGCAATTTGGGGGCTAACTTAGGCAAGAAACTGCAAGCAAACGCACCAAAAGAAATCCAGTTATTGCTTCCTGAAAGAGAACAGGGCCAAGTCATTAAAAACCTAGAGTTATTTATTGAAGGCGTGCTTTTAGGAAATTACAACTATGATGAATTTAAAAAGGCACCAAAAAAACCTGTAAAGAAGACCCAAGATTTTCTCATTTGGCTTACTCCAAATTGGGCCGTTCCCAATGGGGAAATTGATACTATGGTGAAAAAAGCTGAAATTATGGCAGGTGCCACTAACTTAGCCCGTGACTTAGGTAATAAACCTGGAAACTATTTCACACCAACTGATTTTAAAAAGGCTTGTGAAAAAGTAGCTAAGGAAACTGGATTAGAGTTTAGCGCCCTAGATGAAAAGCAAATGAAGGCCGAGAAAATGGGCTGCATCTTGGCAGTAAGCCAAGGGAGCGACGAGCCTGCTTGGATGAATTTTCTAGAGTACAAATGCAAAAAGAAAAACGCCCCAACTTTGATGTTGGTTGGCAAGGGCTTGACCTTTGATTCTGGTGGGATTTCGCTCAAGCCAGGTGCTGGCATGGATGAAATGAAATTTGATATGCTTGGCGGTGCCGGTGTTTTAGGGGCTATGCAGGCCATTGCCCTTCTTAAACCTAATGTCAATGTGGTGGGGATTATCCCAACCAGTGAAAACATGCCCAACGGCAAGGCGGCAAAGCCTGGTGATGTCATCACAGCTTGCGACGGGACAACCGTAGAGGTATTAAACACGGATGCTGAGGGAAGATTGATCTTAGCTGATGCGCTCGCCTATGGTGTAAAAACCTATAAGCCAGATGCAATAGTTGACATGGCAACTTTAACAGGAGCCTGTTTGATGGCCCTTGGCAGTTACCACGCTGGTCTAATTTCAAATAATCCAAAATTAACTAGCCAAGTGCAAGCGGCCTCAGATCTAACAGGTGACCCTGTGTGGGAGTTACCCGCTCATGAGATCTACGAAAAGCAGATCAAAGGGGATATTTCGGACTTAAAAAACATAGGTGGCCGTGAAGCAGGCACCATTACAGCCGGATTATTTTTAAAGCACTTTGTTGGTGACACCCCATGGGTGCATTTGGATATTGCGGGAACAGGTTGGAACGCCGACCGCATCCCCTTCTACCCTAAAAAAGGTGCGACGGGCACAGGTGTGCGGCTTCTGGCTGAACTGGCTCTAAACTACAAATAGTTCGTTATCTAGGTAACAAACTCAAGCATGCTTCTTAATCAGGAGCATGGCTTTTTTTGCCAGTTCGATATGATTAAAATCTGTCAGATGCAAATTAGGTAGCTTCAACTTGGCCGAGACTTGGTTGATCAGTTGCAATTCCGATTCATGAATTTCTTTATCGATAGCGGCTACGGCAGCAATGGTCAAAAGGAGTAATTTTCGGCCTTCGTCACTTTGGATTTCATCTATAATTTGATCTAAATCCATCAACATATCTTGGTCATAATTTTGCTCCATCACCTCTGGTGCGATTCTGGCTAAATTTCCAACCTTGTCTAAAAAATTTTTCTCTTCAGGCAAAAACTTTCCATCTTGGAATGCCATTTTACAGGCACCCTCAACAATAAGCATCATCTCTGTTCGTTCTATTTTCATCCTGTCCCCTTGCGGTGCTAGTTTTAATTTAGCAAACAAAGCTGATAAATACCAGAATGAATTATTGCAATTTAAGCCAAGCTTTTCGGTAGACCTCAAAAAGGTGATCTTCTAGGACTTGGTTAATTCTGGAGTCCTTGGATATGAGCTTTCCTTTGCCAAATTTGCTGGCAGAAAGTAACAGCTCAGGGGTGATGTACTGGACGTTATCAGGGATTTGGGGGGTCATTAACTTTTCTTGCAGCCCCTTATTGCCGTATATTTCTTTGTGGCCTGCAAGCCAAAAACCCCACTGGCCGAAGCTGGGTACGTTTTCCCGCAGGGCCAAGGTAGAAAGGCCAGCCGCCTCCATAGTACGCCCGACCATCAAAAAGGCCTCCAAGGCATAGGCTGGGCTAGTGGATTGCTGGATCAATAAACCACCCAAGGTGAGGCGTTCTTTCAAGGCCTTGTAAAACTCAAGGCTATAGAGTTTCGAAAGATTAATATCACTAGGGTCAGGGAAGTCTAAAATGATCACATCATAGCTTTGCGGGATGGTCTGCACAAAGGAAAAGGCATCAATATTATAGTACCAAACATCCACATCTTTAACCTGCTTTTGCCTGCGAAAATAGCCCTGGCCACGCATGGTCAAGAGTTGCTTATTACCCTGAGTTATCCCCTGTGCAGGCAGCACCTGCGCTTTTTTCAAACTACCCCCATTGAGGGCCACTAGGTCGGGGTTGGTTTGCCCGAGGTCGGTCATGCCTGGGTCCAAATCGATTAGGGTAATCTCTTCCACTTGGGGATACTTCAAAATTTCTCTTACTGCCAAGCCATCGCCACCACCAAGCACCAATACTCTCTTTGCTTGAGGGCTGATGGACAGAGCGGGGTGCACCAAAAATTCATGGTAAATGTATTCATCGGAACTGGAAAACTGCAAATGACCATTTATATAAAGCCGAACCTCCCCTGTCTCTTTTTTTGTTAGAATCAATCGCTGGTAAGGGGTTGTTTTAGAAAAAACCACTGGGTCTTTAAATAATTTTTGCTCCAAGGCAACACGGATCGACCCACTTTGGGCCTGCATAGAAATAATTAAAACCACAGAGCAGCCCACCAAAAGGGCTGGTTCCCAAGGTTTTTTGATTTGGGAATAAAAAAGCAAAAACAAAATAAGCCCATTGCCCAAATTGCAAAGGCCTAAAAAATAACTAGTTTCTAAAAGATCAAAAAACTGGGGGAAAAAGTAGACCCAAGCGAGAGCACCTATGAAGGAGCCGATGTAATCCATCTTCAGGATTAAGCCTAAATTTTCTTTAAGATCAGGGAGGTAACCCTCATTGATACGGGTCAAAAGGGGGATCTCTAGTCCAATCAAAAAACCAACGAAAGAAATCAGTGCATAGTGAACGAGGGTGAAAAAGTCGTGGTAACTGCCAAAAACAAAAAGGCTAAAGGTTGGGCCTACGCTGCCCGTTAGTCCTAAAGCTATCTGGGCTAAAATCAACTTCTCTACTAATCTGTTGTCACTCAAGTGCTTTTGTAAGTCTGCCCCGATACCCATAAAAAGCATCATCAAGCCGATGGTAATGGCCCATTGGCGGATGGAATCCCCCAGGATATCACTGGCTAATTTAGAAAAGGTATATTCGTAGCTTATGCCAGTGATGCCTACAACAAGCATACTTAGCGCTAGTAAGCCTGTGATCAATCTGGGGTTGGTTATTTTCAAGCCAGTGGCCATTTACCTAACCCCAGGAACTAAATTTTCGTGAGCATAGGTCCATTTGGTTGCCTGCCACTCTTGGATTTGGAAAATCCATTTTTCGCTCAATTTAAATAGGTCGGCGTAGGCCAAGGCGCTAGCTTTATTTGGCGGGGGCAAGAGTCTCAAGTAATGGTTTCGTTCCTCTGCCAAATCTTCTTCTAAAATCTCAAAGGCTAAAGCAACACCAGAAAATAAAGTAATCACCACCTTAGCCTTGACCTTAAGCTTTAGAGCCTCTGATTTTGTATGGGTTACTATGTCCATTAAGACCATGTCTTCCACTTCTCGAAAAAGGTCTTCCATGCCCACAGTTAGGGGCTTACTCTTTGCCTTCTTCTTAAAAGAAAAGGGGTGGGCTTCAGACTTGCGAGCCAGCTCGATCTCTTGGGTGCCGTGGGAAATAAAAAAACCTTGGATCTCTGCTTTTTTAAAAGCCACAATCTGAGTATCCAACCAATCTTCAGGCATATAAGGGAGTTGCAAGGCCTCTTTAAGCAAGTAAACTTTCCCACTTTTATTTAAGCTAATGTAAACACCGCCAGTTTGTTTCCTCACAGATTCACGGGCACGGCCAACATCTAGGGTAAACAAAACTTTCTCCCCTGATCTTAAAATCAAACTATTGCCAGATTCACTATGTTCACTGTGCTCATTTTGAGTTTTCCCTAAATCAAAGTCATCCAAACGACTTTTATCCTCTGTGACCAACGTCGAGGGCTTGGTGCGGACCAGATGGGTTAACAGAGCCAGGATCTTCGCCTTTTTTGCAGGGAATCCATTTTTTTCAGGTAGCACCCATTTGCCATCGGCCAGCTTAAAGTTTAAATCAAAATCGCCTTTTTTGATTTGGATGGAATCCACTCGGTTGATCACACTTGAGTCAAGCAAGGGGGGGAAGTTTTGTTCTTTAATGGTTTTTTGAGAGGTCATCAGCTGAGACAATACAGCTAAAACCACCAAACCTAAGGTTGCAAAGAGGAGCTTTTTATTTGCCATTGCCCCTACCCATTCTGTGAAACCGTTTTCTATAAAGTAGAGTCCCAAAGATCGCCAAGATCATAGGCATCAGCAGCAAGTTCAGCAAAATTAATAAATTTTGCTCTAGTTCAATGTCTTTACGCAAGAGTTTACGAATCTGCCTCAATTTGGATTTGGTAGATTTTTCTTTATCTCTAAAATCTTTAATCTGTTCCACTTGGACCTGACTCAACTGAGTATCGCCACCTTGGTTAATCTTTTCTAGCTCGTTTTGCAGGGCCTTTAGCTCTAACTCTAATTCTGACTCAGCGCGTTGGTAATTGCCTTGGGCCTGTCGTTCTAACTCCCCAAAGCGAATGAAGGGCCGCTGAAATTTCGCCCGAGAGCGCACTTCCATCAATTCGTTTGCACCCCCTAAAAAATCTAACACATTTACGCCAAAGGCGAGGTTATCATTTTTTGGCTGCAAAATAGCTTGGCCTAAAAACTCAAAGCGATCTACGGAAAAAGGGTCGGCAATGAAGTCTACATCGGCCATAATAAATATGGTTCCTTGGCCCTTTGCAATGTGTTCTGGGTTGACTACTCCATCAGGTAATTTTTCAAAAGCTGAGGTCAATTCCCCTTTTAAAATGGCTGCAATATTGTGCTCCTTACCATCGGCCTTCACCTTTTCATTGATTTGCATCACGCCTGTAAAGGCTGTTAAATAGGCTTCGATGGAACCTGCTTCTTTACTAGCGCTAATCAAAGGCGTCAGCTTCAAAGGGCTTACCTTGGTCAAACGAAAACTACCTGGTTCCGGGAGCAACATATTTTGCAGGTCTTTGGTAGCAACAATTTCGCTATTAAAGGCAGATTTACTCAAGGAGTGCCAAATATAATAAGGAGTTACCCCAAGGCCCTTAACGCTTACTTTAGCTGACCGCAGAGGGTCAGCCAAAATCAAACCTTTATCGTACTCGATGCCCCAATGGTGAAAAAGTAGGGGCAAACTACTGCTCCCTTGGCCCGGCTTACCCATCTGCGCCATTCTGGCTGCATGTTGGTCGACCCTAGCATTAGGGTCTACAAAAATTGCCAGTTGGCCGCCGCCAAGTAAAAATTGCTCAAGGTTATATTCTTCCAAAGGGCTAAAGCCCTTGGGATGAAAGACCATAACAATGGAGATATCATCTGGGATTTCCTCAGATGCCTTTAACTCGACCAATTCAAATGACTTCTCTAGCTCACTAATAAAAGCCCAAGGGGGTTGGGCCTGCTGGCCTACGCCAGCCATACCTGCACCGCTGCCCATCAGGGGCAGGGAGGTAACGATACCCAGTTTACCCTGCTCAGGCTTTGTCGCCTGTAATATTAGCTGACTAATGTCATATTCTAGGTTTTCTTCACGCCTAGGATCAAAAATGGGCATTACAGCTTCATTCTCTTCGACTATAGCCACAAGCCCCATAAAAAATAAATCACCTCCGCCAATCTCGGCCCCTGTCAGGCCGTATTTCTGCGCCCATTCTTCTTCATCGGAATCAGGGGTAGGATTATAAATCTCTAGGTGGAGTTTTTCAGGGTTCACAGCTTCATACTCTTGCAGCAATTCTTTAACCTGCTTTCCATAGGCCTTAAAACTTAAAGGGACCTGAGCCGCATCTTTAGAAAAGTAAAACTTTAAAGTCACGGGCTTTTTAACACTTTCCACAACCTTTTTACTGCCATCAGAGAGGGTATAAAGGCCTTCTTCCGTCACATCAATACGGAAAAAAATGGCCGAAGCGATAATGTTCACAGCAACAACCAACACCAAAACCAAAAAGATGTTTAAGGCGGTAGACTGTAGATTTTTAGTATTTTGTTTCATCTAAGCCCCCTTCTTAGCTTCAAGGATCATAGCATTGATATACAAGCCGCCTACAGTGATAGAAAGAAAAAAGATAATGTCTCTAAAATCAATGATTCCTCGGGTCATCCCTTGGAAGTGAGTGGAGAAAGAAAAACTACTAATGACATCAGTTAAGGCCACCCCAAAGATGGGTGTGATCAACTCAGTAAAGACCCCCCAGCCCAAAAGGACTAGAGTAAAACAAACCATCACCGACAAGATAAAGCTAATCACTTGGTTGCGGGTCAGGGCCGAGGTTACTAATGTTATAGAAAGATAAGAACCTGCCATTAAAAAACTACCGAGGTAGCCTAAAAGTAAGACCCCCCAATCAGGGTCGCCTAAGTAGGCAATGGTCAGGGGCATAGGGAAGGTTAACAATAAAGCCACCCCAATAAAAAACCAACCTGCAAGGAACTTTGCTAAGACAATTTCTATTAAGCTCACAGGCAAGGTGAATAAAATTTCAATGGTTCCCTGGGCACGCTCTTCCGCCCAGAGGCCCATGCCAATTGCGGGGATCAAAAATAAATATAGCCAAGGGTGAAAGACAAAAAAGGTCTCTAAACTGGCGTGGTTAGTCATAAAAAACTGACCGAGAAAAAAGGTGCTACCTACGGTGGAAAATAAAAAGATCACTATAAATACATAAGCGACAGGAGAGTAAAAATAAGCTGCTAGCTCTCTTTTGATCAAAGCCTTCATACCAGTTCCCCTGCAGTTAAGTTTCTAAAGACTTCTTCCATTTGGCCTTTTTCAAGGTGAATTTCTAAAATGTGGGAGTGGTGATCTTGTAAAAAATGATTCACTGAGTGGAGCAGATTCTGCCCTTCAGTAGGGTGAACCGTAAGCTGGTTATTTTTATTACTACTTACATTGCTCACGCCTTCTAGCTCTTTAATCTGGTCATCTAAACCTTGGGGAATCTCACTTTCAAAGGTGATGGTAATCTCGTGGTGGCTTTTTGAAAGCAATATCAACTCAGCAGGTGTGCCATCAAAAACGATTTTGCCTTCATCAATGATAATGCATCTAGTGGCTAGGGCTTCCATCTCTTCTAAGATGTGGGTTGAAAGAATCACAGCCTTATTTTCAGACATGCTTTTGATGAGATTTCTCATCTCGTGTTTTTGGTTGGGGTCAAGGCCATCTGTTGGTTCATCTAAGATCAAAACAGGGGGATCATGCACCAGCGCTTGGGCAAAACCTACTCGCTGCCTAAAACCTTTGGACAGAGTTTCTATAGTCTGGGTTGCCACCTGGGTTAGATGGGTTTGCTTCATCACAGCCTCTACTCTGCTTTGAATTTGGTCCCCTTTAAGGCCACGAACCTCAGCCATAAACCTTAAAAATTCAACAACGGTCATACTCTTATAAGATGCAGTTGATTCAGGTAAGTAGCCAATGTAACCTTTAGCTTTTATGGGGTCTTTTTGGATATTCACACCCATAATTAAAGCATGGCCACTGTTAGGGGTTAAGTAACCAGTTAACATCTTCATGGTGGTGGATTTCCCCGCACCATTTGGCCCTAAAAAGGCTAAAATATCCCCCTTGTTCACCTTAAAAGATAAATCCTCTACGGCTACAAAATCGCCAAATGCCTTTGTTAAATTACAAGCTTGAATCATCCAATTTTCCTTTTTAAAATAGACTTCTAACTGCTTTTTAGAAAAGTTTAAAGCCTTGCCCCCAATAATACAAGTTAAAGACCTTTAAAAAAGTATAACAAAATGTAAAATCCATTGACGCTCAAAGGCCTGATCAGGTATTCAAAGGAGTTCAAGTTACAGGTACTCTATATTTATGTGGTTTAGTATATTTCTACATTTTGCACCTACTCCAACCTTTAAAAAAGCTGCCCTTTGGGATTTGAATCGTTTGTTGCCAAAAGATACCTAAAAAGCCCTGCTTCAGAAAAATCTATTTCTCTGATCACAGGTATTTCTGTGTTTGGTGTGGCCTTAGGGGTCATGACTTTGATCATTGTTTTAGGGGTGATGAATGGCTTTGAAAAAGATTTAAAGGGTGCGCTTCAGGGCGCTAACGGTCACTTGAGTTTGACTAGCATTGGCTCTATCTCTTGGGAAGGAGACAACGACCCAGCCTTTGATGCCCTAAAAAACCACCCAGATGTTTTAGCCCTTAGCCCTTACACCACTTCACAAGCTCTAATCATGGGCCCTTTTAAGCCTGTTGGGGCGTTAGTTAAGGGAATTCAGATTGACACCGAGCCCAAGGTAAGTGAGTTATATCATTTCCTAAGGTCCCACGGATTTGAAGTAAAACGGGACAATAGAAAAGGCAAAAGCGCCTTGAGCGAAAAAGAGATCAAAAAGGCGCAAGGCATATTAAACTCACTACGCCCCCACCGTAGAGAGGTTACCAACCAAGCAGGGGAGACCCAAAACAAGCGAGTGACAGGTATTATTTTAGGTAGCCAGTTAGCCAGAAACTTAGGGGCGGAGATTGGTAGTTTTGTCACACTTGTGACCCCGAAAGAACGAGCTACGGCCTTTGGGCCTCTGCCAAGAGCCAAGAAATTTTACGTTGTAGGCTTTTATGAATCAGGTTTGATGGGTTATGACGAAGCCTTAGCCTTGGTGGACTTGGAGATCGCTCAAAAATTAGAGCAGGCACCAGGCCAGATTAGCGGCCTGACCCTTCGTTTAAAAAATGGGGCGGACTCAGAAGATGTAAAAGCCTCGTTAAAAAAGCACTACCCCTTTCCCTATCATTTAGTTTCGTGGAAAGACCAAAATAAAAACCTTTTTGCTATGTTCCAGTTAGAAAAGATGGGCCTAGCTATTGTGTTAACACTGATTATTTTGATTGCAGCCTTTAACATCATCAGCAGTCTAGTGATTTTGGTTATGGAAAAGAAAAAAGACATTGCCATTTTAAAGGCTATGGGGGCCAAAGACAGCTCCATCCAGTGGATTTTCTTTCGCCAAGGGGCCGTTATTGGATTAGCGGGAACCTTAGTAGGTGAAATTTTAGGTATTTTGGTTTGTTTTATAATCCAAAATTTTGACGTGATCGACGTACCTGCAGGGGTTTACGTTGGTAACCGCATCCCCATGCATGTTGAATACTGGCAGTTGGGCTTGATAGCCTTTGTGTCTTTAGTTATTTGTTTTACTGTGACTTTGTTCCCTGCCCGTAAGGCTGCTTCCACTGACCCTGTAGCGGCACTTAGAAGTGAATAAGGCGAGGTGACTAAAATGAAGCAAAAAACGAGTAAGAAACTATGACTAAATTTGTAGAGATTAAAGGCCTGACAAAAACCTACTTTGACGGAGCAGGGGGCAGCCTAGAAATTTTAAAAGGAATCGACCTAGATATTGCCCAAGGTAGCAGTATCTCGATCAAAGGTGAGTCGGGGTGTGGCAAGAGCACGCTATTGCAAATTTTAGGTGGCCTAGATCACCCGACAAAGGGTGAGGTGAATTTTGAGGGGAAAAATTTATTTAAGCTTTCAAAAGATGCTTTGAGTTTCTATAGAAATACCCATCTAGGCTTTGTTTTTCAAGCTCATCACTTACTTGAAGACTTTAATGCTTTAGAGAATGTTATGCTTCCTGCACTAATATCAGGAAAAACAGCAGAAATAGCCCAAAAATTAGCGTCGGAACTGTTGACCCGAGTCGGCCTAAGTGAAAGACTAGGCCACAAGCCAGGGAAACTTTCTGGCGGAGAAAGGCAAAGGGTTGCCATTGCACGTGCATTGATAAACCAACCAAAGTTACTGTTATGCGATGAACCAACAGGAAGCTTAGATGAGGCCACTGGAAACAAGATTGGAGAACTGCTGTGGGAGGTTACCGCCTCTGCCAATACTTCTTTAGTGATTGTGACCCATAATTCTGAACTTGCTGCTAAAGCACAGTTTACATATGAACTCGCAAAGGGAGTTTTGCGGGAAAAATGAAGAAATATCCATTGTTAAATCAATTCATAGTGAAGAAAATAAAACTCTTAGGACAAAGC
Organism: SAR324 cluster bacterium; assembly: GCA_033791585.1. Classification (GTDB taxonomy): domain Bacteria; phylum SAR324; class SAR324; order XYD2-FULL-50-16; family XYD2-FULL-50-16; genus JASJGK01. Next base: position 18,355 of record JASJGK010000003.1, read on the forward strand.
ATTTTATGTTTGAGTCTAATATTGAGTTTGAGCCTAACTAATAGTGTTTGGGCCGCTGATACAGCTACTATTGTCGACATCAAAGTAGAGGGCCTAAAACTAATTGATAAGGGCACCGTCTTTGGTAGCATCCAAAGTCATATTGGCGGAAAGCTTTCAGGCCCCCAAGTGGCTCGGGATATCCAAGCGCTTTATCAATTGGGTTTCTTTGCCGATATCCAAGCTAAAATATTCCAAAAAAGCCCCACTGAAATTATCTTAAAATTGGTTTTAAAAGAAAAGCCAAGGATCCATAAGCTATCCGTAGAAGGTAACAACCGTATTAAAGACAAGGCTTGGGAAGAAGAAATGCGTGTCTTTGAAAAAAATATGGTTAACCGTTCTAGAGTCAAGTCCGACTTAGAAGCAATCAAGTCCAAATACCGTGAAAAAGGCTATTTAAAAGCTGAGTTTAATTACGAAATTACACCTATTCGAGATGGTTGGGTTAACCTAACTTATAAAATCGAAGAGGCCCCCAAAGTTTACATAACTGAAATTACTATTACAGGTACAAAGTATTATTACCCTCTAGACGTTGAAAGAATCATGCAATCGGCAGAGGTAGATTGTTTTTCTTGGGTCAATGACTCAGGCATCTTTATGGAAAACAAGGTCAACAGTGATTTGCAGATCATTACCCAGACCTATATGCAAAACGGATTTATCAAGGTGAAAATTGATAAGCCCAAGGTGACCTTGGTTAAAAGCAAAGACCTTTACCGGATGAAGATTGCAATTAATATCAGTGAAGGCGACCAGTATTTTACCAACAAAATTGAATTTTCCAGTGCCGATGGTTACGACCTTCTTTTTGATCCCTTAGAACAAATAGATGAGCTTAAATTAATTACCACAGAGCCATACAACCCATTTCATCAGAATACAGACCGTATAAACCTGCAACAAATCTATTTAGAGCAGGGTTACGCTTATGTGAAAGTCCAGCCGCAGACTCAAATCGATGAGGCCACAAAGAAAGTGAATATTAACTTTGCTGTGACTAGAAAGCATAAGGCTTATATTGGCCGTGTGGAAGTGAAAGGTAATTACGAAACCAAAGATTCTGTAGTTAGAAGAGAGTTAAAGATTCATGACAATGAACTGTTTAACGGGGTTAAACTTAGGGAAAGCCAGGTTGCTATCAACCAGTTGGGCTTTTTTGAACCTGGTGGCGGTGTACAATTCCAGCAAAATAAAGGCGATAACGATAACCAAGTGAATTATGATGTGCAGTTACAAGAAACCCAAACGGGAACCTTTACTGCCAGCCTTTCTTACTCAGGTTTAAACGGCTTAGCCTTGCAATTTAAGATATCTAAAAAGAACCTGCTGGGAACAGGTAGAACATTGAGCCTATCGCTTGACCAGCAGCAAGAAGGAAACAGCCTCTATAACTTTTCGATGCAGAATCCATACTTTATGGATACCAACTTGACCAACGAGTTCGCTGTATATAAATCTTACACCACTGCCGACCAGTATGACACAAAATCAGACGGCTTTAATTTAGGCTTTAGCTATCCTCTTTGGAAAAATCTTTATGGGACGACACGTTACGCCTATAAAAAAGAACTCTATGAAAATGTAACAACCATTGGACTTGAAACCTTAGATGGTGATGAATACAACACCTATCGTTCTATTAATATGGGGCTAGTTTATAACACGGTTAATAATCCGATGTTCCCTTCTGATGGGGTAAAAACTACCTTTTCTGTAGAAAAATTTGGTGGCCCTCTCAAAGGGACCGTTGATTATAGGTCGCAATCTTTTATGCATTCTTACTTTAAGAGTTTTAACCAAGACCAAACGGTTGTGGGGATGCTCAAATTCCGCCAATCCAGTTTGACCAAAACCAATTCAGAGCAAGAGATTCCGCTTCACCAACGTTACTATCTTGGTGGGATTTCTTCCATCCGTGGCCATGAGTGGCGTGCCTTAAAGGGGCCATCCAGTTACTATGAAGGGGATGAATTTAATATTGCAGACGAGTATCCATACCAAGGTGATTACACATCTTGCTCCACTGACCCTGTTGGTGACGCTTGCCCAACTAGTTTGAGCACTACCAAAGATGCCGACCGTACCTATTGGGAACAACACCAAGGTGGTACCCTCTACCGTTTACTGAATTTGGAACTTTTATTTCCATTGACACGTGAAGGTAAAAACGTTCGTGGGGTAATCTTTTATGATCTTGGTAATGTCTGGGCGGAAGACCGTATGTATGAAATCCGTGGCACAACCAAGGACTATAACTACCTAAGGAAGTCAGCTGGATTAGGGGTGCGCTTTATCACGCCTATGGGTGTGGTGCGGTTCGAATATGGAACCAAACTGGATAAGCAACCGAGAGAAACCCCTTCAAAGTTTGAATTTAATATCTCGGGTCTCTTCTAGATCTGTTACCTTTCCCCCAGTAAGGGATGGCATTTTAGACCAAAAAAAAGGGCTGGTAGTTAATAAGCTACCAGCCCTTTTTTGTTTTTGGACTTGTGATCTTTTGTTATCTGCTAGCCTTCAATCTGTAAAGGTTCTGCAACGGGGAAAACCAGATTTAACCAACTCACAATTTTTTCTTTAAGTTCACTACGTATAACAATCATATCCACAGCACCGTGCTCCTGTAAAAAGTCGGGTCTTTGGAAACCTTGCGGGAGGTTCTGCCCAATGGTTTGTTGGATAACTCTTGCACCTGCAAAGCCAATCAAGGCCCCTTTTTCAGCAATATTGATATCACCAAGCATGGCAAAGGAGGCTGAAACGCCGCCAGTAGTGGGGTCCGATAAAAGCGAGATGTAAGGGATACCTTCTTTTGCAAGCTTGGCTAAGCCTGCTGAGGTCTTTGCCATTTGCATCAAACTCAAGGCGCCTTCTTGCATTCTGGCACCACCAGAAGCTGAGACAATAATCAAAGGTATTTTTTTCTCTAAAGAATGCTCAATCATGCGGGCAATTTTTTCACCGACAGCAGAACCCATGGAACCGCCCATAAAACGAAAATTAAACACGGCTACAGCAACAGGTCTGCCACCCATTAGGCCTTCGCCTGTGGTGATGGCTTCTTTTAAATCGGTTTTTGCTTTGGCCAGTTTAATGCGGTCTTTGTATTTTTTACTGTCTACAAACTTTAACGGGTCTTTTGCTGTTAGATCGGCACTCATTTCCTTGAAGCTACCTTCATCTAAAAGGTGCTTAATCCGCTCTTCAGCAGTGATTCTAAAGTGATAGCCGCAGCTTATACAAACCTTAAGATTCTTTTCTAAGTCTTTGCTATATAGAGTTTCGCTGCACTCAGGGCATTTAATCCAAACCCCTGCAGGGATATTCTTTTTTGCATCCGTCGCCATAAGCTTAGGTGCGAGCTGTTTAAACCATGATGTCATAAAAACCTATTCATTTATATTTCTGGACCAAGATTATCCCTTTTTTCTTACCAAGTCAAAGTGAGGCGCAAATTCCCTCGTTTTTGCTTAAAAACTAAGCGCAAAGGCCTCTAGATTAATCCATTGTTAGATTTGTCTCAGTCCTTTAATCTAAATCTAAATTTCTGAATCTTAGGGGAATCAGTGGGATTACTGCAAAAATTCATTTTGGTAGAGGCAAACAACACAGCTAGTTGGACCTTAGAGCCCATATGGGTTGTGGCCTCATTTTTAATTATCCTGCTCGCTTCTTACTCGGCCCTTTCTTTAGCAAAAAACATAAAAACCAGTCGGGGCCTATGGTTCTGGTTATGGTACCTTGCAGCTATTTTGCCTTTAGGCGGTGGTATTTGGTCTATGCATTTTGTAGCCTTACTGGCTATGGATATGGGCATGCCCATTACCTATGACTCTTTTGTCACAGTGGTTTCTATCTTCCCAGCCTTGGTAAGTGCTGCCGTTCTTTTTGGTGCTATTCGCTTTAAGCGTGAGGTAAAAACTCCTCTCTTACTGTTTATTGGCCTTGTAGCTGGCCTATCAGTTTCGGCCATGCATCTTATCGGCATGGAAGCTATGATCATGCAGGCGAATCTATACTACCGCCCTGTGCCCTTTCTACTATCCCAAATGGTGGCCATAGTTGTGGGTTTTATGGCGGCCAAGGTTATTTTGTGGTTTGCAGAAGAAGATAGAGACAACGGCAAAAAAATACTCGCTAGTGCGACCTTTGCCGTGGGGATTTCGGCTGTACATTTCGCAGGGGTCTGGGCTAGCAGCTTTGTGCCAAATCACCAACGCTTTATTGGCAGCCCTGTGGATAAGCCCCTCCTCGGCCTTTTTATTTCCATCGCCTGTATCGCCATTGCTTCGATTTCTCACCTTGCCACACTCTTAAACCAACGGCTTTTGGTTCGGGTTAACGCAGAACTATCCCTAAAGATAAAAGATGAAATTCTAAAACAAGAAGAAGCAGGGAGACTGCTAAGGCAACGAAGTAAAATGGCAGACATGGGTGAAATGATAGCCATGATTGTTCACCAATGGCGGCAACCCTTAAGCGTGATCAATGTTGCCAAGGCCGACCTTGAGTTAAAGTTACAACTGGGCAAGCTGGATGAAACAACGGCACAAGCCCTTTTAGAAGAAATCCAAAAGGCCACCAACTACATGGACCAAACCATGAAGGATTTCCGTAACTTTTTCCGACCTGACTTAAGCCCGCAGGCTATTACCGTTGAAAGATTGGTGAAAAATAGCCTCTCTATCGTCGGTCGTTTGGTTGAAGACCGTGGGGTAGCCTTAGAACAAGCTATCCTCTTTGAAGGCCAGATTGAGACCTATTTAAATGAGCTTTTACAGGTGATGGTCAACATCATCAAAAATGCCTTAGATGTAATTCAAGAAAGGGCTATCCAAGACCCAAAAATTACCATTGCCGCACGAGAAGAACAGGGCAAGGTGATGATCACCATCAGTGATAATGCAGGCGGCATCCCTAAGGAACATTTAGGAAGTATCTTCCAGCAATACTATACCACCAAAGGGGATGAAGAGGGCACAGGCTTAGGCCTTTATATGTCTCAAATCATTGTCAAGGATCGCTGTGGGGGTAGTTTAAAGGTGGAAAATTGCAATGGTGGGGCCTGCTTTACCATCACCCTACCTCTTAAACTGGATGGTGCTGCCTGCAACATCGGTCATTAATTTTTTCTTTTGGCCTGCCTTTGGGCACTCAGCAACAGCATATTTGGACCAGCTTCATATTATCCACTCCTCAAAATAAAAAACCCCGCTAGTTTCCAAAGAAACTAGCGGGGTTTAGTAGTCCATCCCCACGGAAGTAAGGCCTATCCCTAGGCCATGTCTTTACTAGTTGTTTTTAACTACAACCCTGACTTGCGCCACAGGTAATACACACGTAGCAAGTACCTGTTCTTAAAAAGTCAGTTGCCCCGCATTCACCACAGGGAACATGGTCTGAGGTTCGAGCAGCGGCTTCAGGGTCATGCTTAGGTGAATTCACTGGTTGCGGCTGGTTGAACTTTGGTGTTTTTGACTTTATAAAATCATCAGGGGTGATTTGTAAAAAGTCAGTTCTGCCTAAGTACTGGTGACCTAAAACTCTAAAGATAGCATCAATTAAAGAAGTTGCATTCTTTAGGTAAGGGTGACCTGAAACCATTCCATGTGGCTCAAACTTAGTGAAGATAAAGCGATCTACAAGCTTTTCTAAAGGTACACCGTGCTGGATGCTGAAGGATACGCTGATAGCAAACTGGTTCATTAAAGCCCGAACTGTCCCACCTTCTTTGTAACCTAAATCAACAAAGATCTCGCCTAGGCTACCATCTTCATTTTCACCAGAGCGCAAGAAGACTTTTGTGCCTGCAACTCTAAATTCCCATGTGCGGCCAATGCGCATATCAGGCAATTTGCGGCTAGAACCCCAGAAGCGTTGTGAGTCATTATCTTTTTTTGCATTTGCTGCTTCAAGACGTTTGATCTCATCCTTTAAGTAAGCAATGGACTCTGAATTTTGTGTAGAAGATGAATCTTCTTTTGCATTTAATGGCTGGCTTCCCTTTGATCCGTCACGGTAGATGGCAGTAGCTTTCAAGCCTAACTTCCAAGATTCCATGTATACTTTATGGATGTCAGCAACAGTGGCATTGTTTGGCATGTTGATGGTCTTGGAAATAGCGCCACTCAAAAAAGGTTGAACGGCAGCCATCATTTTTACATGTCCCATTGGGTCAATGGCTCTCACACCGTGACCAGAAGGTATGGCGCAATCAAAAATTGCTAAGTGTTCTAGCTTCAATCCAGGTGCACCTTCAATGGTGTGCTTTTCTTTCACATATTCAGTGATGCTAGCAATATCATTGGCATCATATCCCATCTTGGCCAAAATCATTGGAACTGATTTGTTAACCATGGGGATCACGCCACCACCAGCTAACTTCTTCCACATAACCAAACTAAATGCTGGCTCAACCCCCGTAGTTGAGCAATCCATTAACAGTCCAATGGTTCCTGTTGGAGCCAAGACTGAAACCTGTGCATTTCTAAAACCGTGCTGTGCGCCTTTGTGGAGTACTGACTCCCAAACTTCACGAGCAGCGTCCCTAAGAGCTGTTAAGCTAGGTACGGAATCTTCCATGTTAAACTCAGTATTTTCAATAGCATCTCTATGCTTTTGCATTACCTTCATCATGGGTACAGCGTTTTTCTGGTATTGGTTAAACGGCCCTTTGGCCTCTGCCATTTCAGCACTGATCTCATAAGCGGCACCCGTCATGATAGAAGTGATCATCCCTGCAACGGCTCTACCGCCATCACTATCGTAAGGATAACCCATCATCATCAACAAAGTTCCAAGGTTTGCGTAACCTAAACCCAAAGGCCTAAAGTCGTGGCTGTTTTTGGTGATTTTTTTGGTTGGGTAAGAACCCAAATCCACTAAGATATCTTGAGCCGTTAAGTAAAGGCGACAGGCCTTTTTATAACCAGCAATATCAAAGGTTCCATCAACATAAAACTTCTCTAGGTTTAAAGAAGCCAAGTTACAGGCGGAATCATCAATAAACATGAACTCACTACATGGGTTTGAGGCTCGAATAGGAGCTGACTCAGGGCAGGTATGCCAGTCATTTACAATGGTATCAAACTGAACACCAGGGTCAGCACAACCCCAAGTTGCCTCACAAAGAGACTGAAATAACTTTCGAGCTGGAATCGTTTGGTAAACCTCACCGTTAGTACGGTTAATGGTCTGCCAATCTTCACCCTTTTCAACGGCGTGCATGAATTTATCACTCAAACGAACTGAGTTGTTGGAGTTTTGACCTGACACAGTGGCGTAAGCCTCACCGTTAAAGTCAGAATCATAACCTTGGGCAATTAAGGCCCTAGCCTTTTCTTCTTCCTTAACTTTCCAGTTAATAAAGTTTTCAATCTCTGGGTGATCTATATCTAAGCAACGCATAACAGCGGCTCTTCTAGTAGTTCCGCCACTCTTAATAGCACCAGCAGCAGCATCTAAAACTTTTAAGAAACTTAAAAGCCCACTGGACTGACCACCACCGGAAAGTTTTTCATTTACACCACGAAGGCGAGACATGTTTGAACCAGTACCACTACCGTACTTAAATAAACGGGCTTCGTTTTTAACTAGGTCAAAGATGTTAGATAGGTCGTCATCAACAGACTGGATAAAACAAGCAGACCCTTGGGGCCTTTCATATTGGTTCTTAATTTCTTTATACTTGTCACCCTCGGCCCAAGCGAAGTTTTCGCCACTGCCTTTAATGCCATATTCATGAAACAGGCCTACGTTAAACCAAACAGGGCTGTTAAAAGCGCCATACTGGTTAATGCAAAGCCATTTTAAGTCATTTTCAAAATTTTCAGCATCTGATTTACTGTCGAAGTAACCCTCTTTAAAACCCCAATCAGTAATTGTGTGCGTCACTCTATGAACAAGCTGGCTAACCGACTCTTCTCTGCCTGAGTCCGTAGGAACCCCAGCTTTACGAAAATATTTACTGGCGACAATATCTGTTGCTAGCTGGCTCCAGCTTTTTGGTACTTCTACATCTTTAAATTCAAAGATGACTTCACCAGTTGCGCTGGTAATTTTTGAATCACGTTTTTCCATTTCAACGGAATCCCAAGGAGTTGGGACAGATTTGGACTTTTGAAAAAACTGAGGTTGGAACTTCAGATTTTTGGGGTTGGGTTTGTTCATTTTTTTAAGGCTTGCTTAGGGTTTTTCACGACTAAAAATTAGTCGCTTGGGGTTTTGTAGTTGTATCAAATTGAAGCTACTTTTCAATGGTTTTCTTTTCCACAGGCTCCAAATATCCCCTCAAAGCCTACCTAGTATAACAGCACCGAAAAATCTTTTTTTTTTAAAGTTTCAGCCTGTGTTTTATTCCAAAAAAGCCTTACCTTTTATAGGTTTAGCCCTATGTTACTGAGTTTGTTTTTCCTTTTAAATTTCTCCCAAATTTGTTCTATTTCCTCCAAATTTTTAGCCCTAATTAGCAAGGTCAACCAACCTCGTTTGCAATATGAGTAGGATAGAGGAGTTAGTCCCTTTGGAAACTTTATTTCAGACATTTCCAGAGGCGCTTGTATGGGTATTTTTAAAAATAAAGTCTCACCTAGTCGGTTGGATAATTTGTGCCAATTTAGCCCGACTCTGCCCATGGTATTTCTTCCATTTACCTCTAAAAGGCGATAATTACCTTTTTGATCTAAGATTAAATCCACCCCCAGGTTGCCCAAAAACCCAAGATTTAAAAAATGATCCAAAATAGGTGCCAGTTCAGATAGTTTGGCAAATTTTTGGTCTTTAGGGAGGTAACTTCCCAGATAAACACCTTTCGTCGAAGTTTGCAGCTCAGTTATCCCTTCATAGGCCCAAGCCCCTTCAGAGTAAGTAAAATGCAGGCTGATCTCTTTTTGGATCTCTAATTTTTCCTCAGCCAAAACCGACTCACTAAACCTACCCCATTGTTTTAGGGTCTGCATTTCATTGGGCTTAGGGTTTAGAATTAAATTTTGCCCACTGACCCCAAAGGGGTCTTTGGCAAAGAAATCAATCGCACCTACCTCTTTTTTAAAAGAATCTAGCTCTAAGGCTATTTCATGAACCCGTTTATTTTTGGTTTTGATGGCTCTTGAATCCATATCCCAGGATTTAGGCAGCAACTCTCTACGCAAAAGGGCTGTGGTGATTTTAGAATTAACCTCCACTGAGCAAGCTTGGGGCTGGCCCCAATAGCAAAGGTCATACATTTGGCCTAGTGAGGCTGCATTTTCGCTGTTGGCATTGCTTTCAAATTCGGGCTTTAAAGTAACAATTTCAGGCGTAAAACCCAGTAATTCGCTGATTGCCCTTAGACAGGTAGGCTCTGGCCCTTCCACCATATATATAGCGTCACCTTCAGCTACCAAAGGAGCCAACCACAGGGCCGAACGATTGAGAAAATACCAAGGGCTTTTTGCACTTGCCGCCAAAGCGGGCCTTCCCGACAATGCCAACTCAAAGTCGTAATTAAAAAGCCAAAGCCGTTTACGACACATTAACCTAAAAGCTCTAAGGCCTTGGCAAAAACTTCCTCAGGACCAGGGTAATTCATACAATCAAAATACGGGCAAGCTTCGCCTTTGCAGGAATATTTTTCAGGGCAATTCACCAAGGGCTGGTAGATGTGCCCTTTTGCCATGTAAGGGGCCCAGCGTTTTGCTGTCTGAACCTGTATTGGGGGGTAAAAACTGATAATCGTGGCACCTGCCGCATTGGCAACATGGGTCGGGCCTGTAGAAGGACCAATAAAAAGCCCTGACCTTGAACATAAAAAAGCCAACTCCCTCAGGGTCACTTGGTTAGAACAATCAAAAACATTACTAGCAACATCTGAAGCCAATTCTTTGTTTCTTCTTTTTTCCCCATCGCCAACCCCTGTAAGTACCACTTGGATTCCTTTTTCAACCAGCATCTGCAAAAGCGAGTGGTAGTGGCCCAAAGGCCAATTTAAAGCAGACCCACTCATGCCCGAATGCATCACCACATAGCCTGGGTTTAGCTCAGGAAATAGCTCCCTTATCTTGGTCTCGGCTTTTAGCGATTCCGCCTCATGCATGTAGATCTCAGGGCGAATTTCCTTGGTCTCCAACTTCCCAAATACCTCTAGTAACTCCAGATTATATTCGGCCTCATTCTGAATTGACTTTGATCTTTTTTGCAGCACAGGGTAGTTGTAGTACATAGCCATTTTGGGTTTACTCAAAGGCCCAATGCGCACGGGAATTTCCTTTTTTATAAAGGGAAGCAACTCTTTAATATTCGAATCGTTAACCATCACTAGTATTGCATCAAAGTCATAGTGAAAAATCATGCCTACCGTTTGGCGTGGTTCCGCTTTGGAGTTGATAGCGATGACCTCGTCCACATAGGGGTTATTGAGCAAAAGAGGCGCTACAGCCTCTTGGCACAATACAGATACATGTAACCCAAACTGGGTTTTAGCAGCCTGAATCGCAGGTAGGGTTAAAATAAAATCCCCAATGCGATCGGTACGGGCTATTAAAAGCCTTTTAGGTAGTGATTTAGGTTTTTTAATAAAATAGGCCATGAAACCAAAAATATTGATCATTCGTTTTTCCTCACTTGGGGATCTTATTTTAACAACCGCTTTTTATCGGGAGTTAAAAAAAGTCAGACCTGATGCGGAGTTGCATCTGGTAACCTCCAAGGAGTTTGCCCCGCTCTTTGCCCATTGCCCCCACATTAAAAAGCTATACCAGTTTGACCGCCGTAGCGGAACCGATGCCCTAGATGAGTTAGCAACAAAATTAAAACAAGAAGATTGGGACGAGGTTTTTGACCTCCACCAAAGTCTAAGGAGCAGGTTGCTTTTAATCAAGCTCTTTGGCTCTTTTTACCGCTGGAAGAAGAAAATACATAGAATTGACAAAAGATCCCTCAAGCGGAATTTGCTCATTTCCTTAAAGATGAACTTCTTAAAATCTTTCCCTAGTCAGCGTGCTTCCTACTTAAAATTACTAGAGGCAAGCTACCCCAACCATGAAAGCGGCTACCATACCGAGCTATTTAC
>JASJGK010000004.1:0-3701 GCA_033791585.1 SAR324 cluster bacterium
GTATATTGAGTAAAACCCTTTACAAAAGGCCCTAAAAGCGACTAGGTAAAAATACCTAGAAAATTACGTATTTTCCCGTATATACGGGTTTTGCGGGATCAGCTTTAATATAAATAAGAAGGTTAGTAATGTAGCTACTAACTTCTTAACCTAAGAATCATTAATAATTAGCCCCAAATTAAACTATGATTGTCCCCATAGAGGAATTAGACCAAAGGCAACGCCTTTGGTTTGTCAAACTCATCATCAATGTAGTTCTCACTGCCGACGATATTGGTATGGCAGAAATGAACTTTGTCCAAACAGTAATCAACCTAATAACTGAGCCTGAAGTCGTTAAAAGCCTTTTAAAACAGTGGGAGGCAGAAGAGAAGTTTGAACTAGAAGACCCACCTGAATCCCTGACCCAAGGCAACAGGGCTTTGATCTATATGGAGGTGATTCACCTCGTAATCCAAGACAAACAACTGAATGAAAAAGAAAGTAAATTTTTAGGCCAGTTGGCAAAGTCTTTCGCTTTTTCCCCGAACTATTACAACGAACTGATGCACCACTGCCTTGAAGGCCTAGCCTGGTTGCAGGGGCAAAATGAAATTTTAGATGAAGAGATTGACGCTATTCACCCCGTTAATGTCTATAGCCTCGCTGAGAATCAAAGGGAGTGGTATGCTCGCTTGATGGTGATCGGGGTCTTGATGGTCAATAATGCAACTTCGGCGATCACAGATAAAGCTGTGCTTGCTATCGATTCTTTGCAGAGTAAGCAAATGAAACAGTTGCTGAAAGCTCATCTGAGCAAAAAAATCATGCCTGGGCCAAAGCCCCCGCCACCAATGTTAGAAAGCCACTTGATCCGTATCTTAATGGATTTGTTACAAGTACTTGGTTCAAGAGGCGGTATTTCAGAAAAGGGAGACAGATTTTTTAGTCAGCTCCTGCTCCATTGTAAGCTGGAAACTCCTCGTTATGCCCGCTTTATTGATTGGTGTAATTTAGGCCTGAGCTGGCGGCAGGGGCAGATCCAACTGGCGGCCAAAGCTAAACTTGATAACCCTGAAGAGGTTACACACAATCCATCTGGTGTGGAAGCGCACCCAAAAAACAATGCTTTAATGGTCAGGCATCTGGGCTGTTTTATTTGCCACACAGACTTGCCTGTTGTCAGTTACGGCCTTGTACCTAACTCTCAAAAAGTGGCCAACAATATTTTTGGTATCCAAGGCTATCACGGTTCCCAAGGTGGGCAAGACCCAATTAACTTTAACAATGTAAAACTCATCACCTGCCCACTTTGCTTTTTTACCAGTGCCTCTAAGGACTATTTTAAAAAATTCGAAGATGATGTCCCTCCAAAAGAGCTAACAGAAAACTTTAGAATGCAGTGGATCAAGGCCATCCCCACTTGGAAAGAGGCCCTAGGCCCCAAATTCAACCCAGTAAACCTTGATAGAGATAGAGCACAGGTCTTGAGGCATTACAAAATGGCGATAAAGTCTGTTGAAAGCCTAAGTAAAAAAATTCCTTCTAGCCCTTTGACTGATGAGGCCTTAACCCACCGCTTAACCATTGCTCAGATACAACTTGCAGAAGGTTTTGTAGAGGAGGCTGAAAAGCTTTTGAATCTCGTTGCCGAACTAATCAAAGTTAAGGTAATTGAAGTTGAAGCCCCTAAGCAGCTTTTCCGCTGGCACAGGTTAGGAATTATGATCTCTCTTTATTTTGGCAAAGTGGACGAAGCAAAACTCAAGTATAAAACCTTTGGGAATGTTGCCAAATCCCAAAACTGGGAGGCTGAGGTTAGACGTGAGCAAGATGCCCAACTAATCTACTGCCAAAAGGCCATCCGCCACGCTGTACGATTTGAAAAATCAAATTTGCAGGGTTTCTATTTAAAGAACTTACGGAAAGAAGAATAGACCTTTTAAAAAATAGAAAAAATAAATACCTCATTGCAGCCCTACCCTGTCTTTAGGTAGGGTTTTTGTAGTAAAATTCACAGTTAATTCCCTTGCAAAGAAATCATACAAACATATACGGTTTGTTACATGTTACTAATCAAAATTAAATCAAATATTCTATAGGAACTGCGATGTTTCAACCTCTTCTTCGAAAGTCACTTCTACTGCTATTTTGCCTAAGCCCCATGTCGTTGTTCGCAGCGGAGGCCCAAAGTATTATCATCGATAACTATAACCGTATGCCAGTGGGTAGTATGGGGTCTATGCAGGGCGGGGCCATCACAGCTCGAGCCAACACTGCTGATGCCGCTTGGTACAACCTCGCTGGTATTACCCAAAAGGAAACTTCTTCCATTGATGGTAACGTGTCTGTTTACGGCACCAATAACGTAACTTTAAATGGCGGTGATGTTAGCACTAACATCGATACCATCTCCAGTTTTTTAGGTGGTACAGGTAAAATCAGCGATGATTTTTATTATGGCTACTCTATTGTAGTTCCAGCTTCTTTTTCCAGTAGCTCAAGATTAGAAACCTATACTGAAGCTGTTGATAGTGATGCTAATGCGACTGTTACAACCGAGGTGACTGAGTCATCAGCCTCATTCAGAATTTTAGCTCCTGGCTTTGGAGTTGCTTACCGCATCGCTGACTGGCTTTCTATTGGTGTTGGGGCTAGGCTTTATATCGTTGACATCGCTGAACAGGATTCTTGGGTCTCTTTGCAAGATGGCGCAGGTTATGATGCTTATGATAATCTCTACGATTCTACCTACAATGAATCTGGCTCTTCTAGCCTAACAGGTTCAGCCAACTTGCTAAGATTTGAGGTAGGTATCCAAGCAAGTTTGGGCAATAGCATTAAATTGGGTTTCAACACCCGCACAGCCAGCTCAAGAGTATTATCAAGCGGTCGAAATGCCTATACCAACTCGACTTATAGCGCCTACTACTCTACAGGTACTACCGACGATGGTGACACTTATGTCGACAGTGAAATTTTTAGTGCCGTAGATAGAAACCCAGACGAAAGTACTGTTTTTGACTATCAAATGCCTCAGGAAACCACAGTGGGCTTAGCCTTCATGGGTGATACTCTAGAAATAGAACTTGACGCTACTGTCTATAGCAAAATCGCTTCATACGATATGTTTAGTGCTTACACAGGTGAAGTAAGTGAAGACACAACCACTATTTCAGGTGACGATGGAACAGGCTTTACCCATACAAACACCAAAAATTTATTTGAAGATGAATATGACGCAACTGAAAACTCTGCTGAGCAGGTTGTAAACTATGCAATCGCTGGTAAAATCAAATTTGACCAGGCCTTACATCTTTATTTTGGCTTTTGGAAAGATAACAGCCCACTAAGTGAACTTGGTGATTCTGTTAGTTTTGACGGCGCAGCCCTTGGTTTTTCAAAACAAACTGATGGAAGCGTTTTAACAGCTGGTGTTTTTGCAACCCAAGGGACAAGCGCTGATCCAGATTTAGATTTATCCATCCTTAGTGTTGGCGCTGTAATTGGTGCCAGCAAGAGTTTCTAGCAAAACTCTAGCTCATTATACTTAAAGAAGCCGCTCTATGCGGCGGCTTCCTATATTTTTTTATTCCCCAAGTGCTTTTAATGTGAAACTCTATCAGTAAGCCATAGGACTAACTTTGAGATAAAAACTGGTCCATATCTACACCCGATCAGGCTATTGAATGGAAAGAGCATCTTTTCCCTCTTTAAAAACA
>JASJGK010000005.1:0-6409 GCA_033791585.1 SAR324 cluster bacterium
TTATAGCTGGCTGACAAAAATTAGCCCATAATTAAAAAATTCACATGCAAAGTATCGCAATCTGGAACAGTGGTTCGAAAAAAGACAAAGAATTAGAGCTACATATTAATTTTTGGAATCCAAAGAAAGGAGAAAAAAGGCTCGATTTTGGAGTAAAGTTAAAAAACCCTGAGGGCGTAGAAGAGGTCCACCTTTTTCTTCCCTTCGCTGATGTAGGGGAAGGTAATTTTCTAGATTTATCTCAATCAATGACGTCTGACCCTCATATCGCAAATGCTGTATTCAACAGGTCGATCATGTCACAAATATTTCAGATACAAATTATCATGCTTTAACTGACATTCAAGAAAACATTGCGCACTTGTATAAACTGGACACTCAAAAAATAACTTATGAAGAAAAATATGATGGAACTTTAGTCACTATCTCTCTCCCAAGAGAAAAACGAAACAACCTCTACTTTAGATTCGCTATTAAAGGAGATTTTCTAGATGCGTACTTTTTATCAGTCATGTCATATGAACCTCTGGTCTCAACGACAATGTTTAAAACGGAACTGTTTGAATTTAGATTAAATTCTAATCGCCACCTATCTCCCTCCCTCCTTGAACATATTCGACAAAACCAAATTTTTAGCCTTTGTCGGGTTCATTTCTTTTTTATGATTTCTGCTGAAGAAGATATTCTTCATGCAAATTCAGGTGAACTACAAGGTAGACTGCTTGAGCCTCAAATATGGAAAGGGTATTTTGGTGATAAAAGCGCTGATTTAAAGAAAAACCCCGTCATAGCCTATCATTTTAAAAAAGATTCCAAAAATGACGAAGGACTTGAACAGTATTCTCTTCTCGTAAAAACGAAAGGCAGAAGAAGTCCTTGGCTGGCATGGGTTTTCTATTTATTGATTATCTTATCAATCGGGCTCGTAACAGAAGGGATTTCACAATTTCTTTTTTCTCAAAAAACAGAATGCCAGTGCCAGGAAAACATTGAACAATCTAATATTCACGAGGCAGCTATCAACAATACTACTCAGCTTTAATAAACTCAGAACCACTTTTAATCTCCATATTTAGATGAAACGAGCCCTTTTAGATACAAATATTATAATACACCGTGAAACAGCTAAGATCCAAAATCAAGGCATTGGTGTATTATTCAATTGGCTTGATAAGCTAAAATATGAAAAATGCATACATCCTTTAACTATCGATGAAATAAGCAAATATGGGGATCAAAGTGTAGTTGATAGTTTTAAACTAAAGATGATGAGCTATTCGTTTCTAAAAACAGAAGCTCCCGACAACAGCGACATTGAATCAATACGGAAAAAGTTTGATCAATCAGAAAATGATGAAATTGATTCAAAAATACTGAACGAACTATTATGTGATAGAGTGGACATCATTATCACGGAGGACAAGAAACTTAATGAAAAAGCAAAAGCACTAAAATTACACAGTAAAGTCTACAGTATTTCAAGATTCCTTGAAAAGGCTGAATCGGAGAACCCTTCACTAACTGAGTACAAAGCTCTGACAATTAGGCCTGAGTATTTTGGAAGAATCAACCTTTCCGACCCGTTTTTTGATTCCTTAAAAGAAGATTATGCCGAATTTTCAACATGGTATAATAAAAAATCAGATTTTCAAGCATATCAATGCGTAGGAGATGATGGAGAACTTCAAGCATTTCTTTATTTGAAACAAGAAGGTGAAGATGAAATCTATCGAGACATAACCCCATCTTTCTCTGCCAAGAATAGACTAAAAATTGGAACGTTTAAAGTTATATATAACGGATTCAGGCTGGGCGAACGATTTTTGAAAATCATATTTGATCATGCTCTAAAATATTCAGTTGATGAAATTTATGTAACGATTTTTAACAGAAGCGTTGAACAGAAATCTTTAATTAGACTCTTTTTGCAATGGGGCTTTAAACTACATGGTCAAAATTCACGGGGCGAAGAGGTCTATACTAGGAGTTTTAAGCCAGTCATAGAAAGCGAAAACCCCGCTGAATACTTCCCAAATTTTTCAAAAAAGGCGAAGAAATTTGTTGTATCAATTAAACCAGAATTCCACACTGATTTGTTTCCCGATTCCATTTTAACGACAGAGAACCCTGAAGATTTCAAAAATCATAAGGCAAATAGAAATGCTTTAAGAAAAGTTTATGTGTCATGGGCCCCAAGCCAAAATCGCGAGTTACAAATAGGAGATATTCTCGTATTTTACAGGATGAAGGAGCCAAATGACCCTCGGCCTGCATACCATAGAGGCTGTGTTACAACCGTAGGTGTTGTTGACGCAACATTTAATAACATTCCTTCGGAGCAAATATTTATTGAACTATGCCGAAATAGAAGCGTGTATTCCAGTAAGCAACTTTCCGAATTTTGGAAGTACTATAGGTCTCGGCCTTATGTGGTCAGTTTCTTGTATAACCATTCGCTAGATAAAAAACCTATCCTTGCTGATCTTGCTGATCTTGGGATAGTAGAGCCTCGTAAAGGGCCACGAGGTTTTGTACCCATTCAGGATGATGCCTTTTTAAAGCTAATGGAGATAGCAAATGCAGACACACGTCTTATTGTCGATTAAACCACAATTTGCCAACTTAATTCTAAGTGGAGAGAAAAAGTTTGAATTTCGAAGAGCCATATTTAAATCTAAGAGCGTCCAGAAAGTAATTGTCTATGCTTCTAGCCCAGTGCAAAGAGTCATAGGTGAATTTGAACTAGATGGAATTTTATCTGATGAGAAGGAAAATTTGTGGAAAACTACACAAGAGTACTCTGGAATTCAAAAAGAGTTTTATGACAGTTACTTTGCTGGCAAAGATGTTGCCCATGCCCTCAAAGTTAAGAATGTTATTCGCTATGAAGAGCCTCTAATGCTTCAATCATTTTCCGTAGAGAGAGCCCCTCAATCGTTTCAGTATCTGGATATATGACTTTCAGTGATGACTAAATTACTCCAAATATAGGAAATCTAAGTAAAATAAAAATAGCTTAACTCCCTTCAAGAAGTAGCTGCTCATAGTAAAACTAGAGCATCCCCAAAAAAGACCAAAAAAAAGGGGAGTGAATACAAAAGTAATCACTCCCTTTAAATCTATCCAACTAAAAAACTCCCCGAATCAAGCCGAGGCGAAATCAAAAACTAATCTAGATATATAAACCTCTAAACCAGCTAGCTGGCCTAGAAACCTACTGGCAGGCTAGTTATATAAACCGTTAAACCCGCTGGCGGGGTGGGTTAGGACATGTTGGCGACTTGGCGGAAGAAGGCGCGTTGTTCGTTTTCGATTTTTAGGCGTTTCAGTAATAGCCAGATAAAGACTAGGGTCATTGCGGCTAGGGATATCCAGACGGTCATGGCGATGTTGGGGTCGACTACGGAGCTGGGTTTGCGTGAAAACATGGTGCTGGTTTGGTGCAGGGTTCTCCACCATGAAACAGACTGGTGAATTAGGGGCACATCTAAAAAGCCGATGATGCCAACGACGGCACTGAATCTTGCTTGTTGCTCGCCTGGGTCAACAAATTTGCGAAGTAGTAGATAACCAATAAAGATCAAGAGCAGAATCAAGGTGGTTGTTAGCCTTGCGTCCCATGTCCAATAAGTATTCCAAGTTGGTTTACCCCAGATGCTGCCTGTCACTAAACCAATAGTACAGAAAACCACGCCGATCTCAGCGGAGGCCAAGGCCAAAATATCATACTTTTCTTGGCGCTTCCAAAGGTAACCGATGGAGCCTAAGAAGGTGATAAAAAAGGCGACAAAGGTAATCCACACGCCAGGCAAGTGGATGTACATAATCTTTTGCACATAACCCTGACTGGACTCTGTTGGCACCCAAAGAAAAATGATATAACCACTCAATGCAAGGCCTGCAAGGGCCAAGTAACCTATTACTTTTTGAAACATCGTAAACCTATTATTTATAACATTTGAGACTAGAACTTTTTAGACTAAATTTCCATCACGATATCAAACACTAAGTAAGACACCACAAGGTAAATTAAGTCAAAACCAATTAACAACTTGAGCCAGTCTGCCTCGGCAAAGAGGCCATTGCCCCCAACCAAGCTCTGGAGCAAAATAACACTAGCCAGCAACAAAGGAACCAGCAAGGGAAAAAGCAGAATAGGCAATAAAATTTCTTTAAAGCGCACATCTGTAGTCAGGCCACCAAGTAGCGTGCCCAAGCTAGAAAAACCAATTGCTGTAAAAACACTTAAACCTAGCAGCTCGAAAAAGTGAACCATCAGGCCTTCGAAAAAGAACAGGCTAAATAGAGGGATCATAATCACCTGCATGGCAGTAATAAAAATAATATTCTCTAACATCTTACCTAAAAATATGCTGCCACGGGGGATGGGCGCAAGTAAAACTGCATCCATACATCCGTTTTCTTTCTCAATTTGGAAAAGCTTATTTAAATTTAGAATTCCACTTAAGAGAAAAACCACCCAATAGAGGCCAGGGGCTAATTTTTCATGGGAGTCATCTTCGATTGGCAAGGCAAAGGCGAAGATCAATAAAATAATCACGCCAAAAAAGAGCATGGAAATAAAATTTTCCAATGAGCGCAGGTCTAATTTTAGGTCCTTGGCAAGAAGGGTAACTGTGCTGGGGATCATGCGCTTAGATTCTGGTAATGGGTGAGAAGGTCGTCTAGGGTGTGGTCATCGTGTTTATCCACTTCTGATGATTTCCCCTGATTTATTATAAAAATTCTGTCGCTTAAGGGGTAACAGAGGTCGATTTGGTGGGTCACCATTAAAACAGTGCCGCCCTTTTCTTTATAGTCTTCCAAGTAATCATTAAAAAACTCTATGGAATCGTAATCCAAGCCTGTGTAGGGTTCATCTAACAGCAATAACTTTGGCTCGAAGATCATTAAGCGGGCGATGTTCAAACGCTTAAACATACCACTGGAAAAAACCCCTACCTTAGTATGAGCAAAGGGTTCTAGTCCCACAGCCTTTAAGGTCGGCCTGATTTTTTCACTATAATTTTTTAATTTCCTGAGTTTTGCGTAAAACTCTAAATTTTCAATGGCGGTAAGTTCATTATAAAGTTGGGGTGCGTGGCTGATAACGCCAAATGCGGCTCTAAATTCTTCAGGGTGCTCGGCCACTTTTTTGCCTTCAAATTCAACGAGGCCAGCCTCAGCCCGCATTAAACCTGTGATAATTTTCAGCAGGGTCGATTTCCCTTGGCCGTTTTTACCTAATAGCAGGGCGAATTCGCCAGCTTGTAGGTCGAGGTCAACACCTTTTAAAAGCTTGCGATAGCCAAAGGTTTTTTCAATTTGTGAGACTTTTAAAATGGGGGTCAAGTGCTTTTTCCTTAGTTCTTCTTTTATATCTTTTAGCTGCTATCTTAAGCAAAAAACTTTTGGCCTAATGATTCACGAAAGCGTGGGAATTGCCAGCGCATTTCTTCCATATTGCTTTTAAAGGCCTCAAAAACAAAATATTCATGCTCATAGACAATGCGCAGCCGAACCATACCCTTTACCATACAAAATTTGCAGGCTTTGGTCTGGTGACCGTTGAGCTTTAAAAGTTCCAACACAAACTCAGCTTGGAGCTTAGTAGGCAGGCCACTTAGCTCGGCATCAAAAACAATGAGCTTAGAGGTTATTATAAGATTAATTTCGTAATCCTCTTCGGTAAAACGCCAGACGTGATCATTCACTTGAAGGTAACCTTCTTCTTCAGGCCCAAAAAACTCTAGGACAAAGCCCGCAATCTTTTGATTTACTGAAGGATCTTCGTTGCTTTTATAATCCTGACCAATATCCATAACCCCTATTTTTTCCAGTAGATATAAAGTCTAAAACTTTTTAGGAACTTTGGCATCCAAAAAAAGCAGGCCCAAAAATTCTTAGAACCTTGTGTTATAAGTCTGTTTTTTGTGGATTTTGCCTTGACAATGGGGCTGTTAAGAAATTATGGTTACCTTTAAAATAGAACGTACGCTTAGGCTCTGGCTAAGACCAGACGCACTTAAGACAAATCCTTAGAGGTCACTCATGTCCAATGACTCTTTTTACCAAGGTCCTAATCAGGTTCATCCTGAAAAAGAAAGCGCAGTAGGAAGCCGTAACAGCCTCCACCGTGATGGGAGAAACGAATATAGCGAATCTAAGCTCTTGATCGACGAAGAAGTTGATAAGATCTTAAATCACGTTACTGCCAAACTGCCACCTGAAGTTTTGGAAAAAATTCACGTCGGTGGAACTGTAAAAGATATTTTACACAACTACTTTAATCAATCGTTTCACAATATGTATAACCGCTACTTGGTAACGGTTGAAGACGAGCTTTCAAAAAAGTTCCGTCGTATGATTGATACTGAAGAGGTGCAAGGTTTAAATAAGCACACAGCCA
>JASJGK010000006.1:0-4984 GCA_033791585.1 SAR324 cluster bacterium
AATGCAACCAGATCCTTTTGCTCTTGATCTGTCGGGAGCCTTTTGTCATCAACAAATTTTTGCATTTCTGGAGGGATACTCATAGAACTAGTGAGAAGAGAAAAGTCCTTTGCAAAAACTTGGAAATGCAACCAAAAAAGAGCAACGGCTTTTATTTTGATTTCATCTCTTTTTAATTGGCTGTCTCTGCTTTGAAAAACTAAAAACTCATTTGCAGGTTGGTCGGGGTTATAATTTCTCATCATTGACAAATAAGCGGTAAAATCTTGGAAGATCTGGTCAATCAAAATGAAAAGGGATTCCAGCCTTTCCAGATCGCCTTCTCTTCTTTTTGATGCCTCAGATCTTTTGTGGGCAAGCTCTTCTCTGTCTTTGGTTGCAGCTTGTACCAGCTTTTCTTTCTCAAGTGCATCTTTGCTGGAAAAATGGCCAGTGACAAGTGTGCCGACAACACCGAAGGCAACGCCAACCAGTGGCGACCCATACTTTATGGCCTCAAACAAAATATTTACTTGTGCTGGATCGGTCATGCTATTAATCCTTAACTGACTTAATGAGTTTTGCGAGATCTTTGATCCCATCAAAGGTAGTGGGGATATCCCCCCCTTCCATAGTGATCCCGCTAAAAATTAGAGTTTCAAATTTTTCTAGTGATACTTTGTCTTGTTGGTTGTCCTTTTTGAATTCAGTGTAACCTGCAATAAACTCACAAAG
This sequence comes from SAR324 cluster bacterium, assembly GCA_033791585.1. Classification (GTDB taxonomy): domain Bacteria; phylum SAR324; class SAR324; order XYD2-FULL-50-16; family XYD2-FULL-50-16; genus JASJGK01. The sequence continues at coordinate 715 of JASJGK010000006.1, forward strand.
GGACATTCTAAGTTGAACTTGTACTATTTGAGCCTTTGCTGAAGAAAAGTTTTTTAGAGCAATTCTAAAGAAATAGATCAAGATAAGTTCCCCGCCTAAAAAGGGCAGTAGATACCAAATATTTGTCAAGGGGCTGGCTACAGAATTTAGGGCATTTGAAACTTCTGTACTTGCTTTAATGAAATCTTCTTGAAAAATTTCTTTAGCTATAGGAGTTTCCGTTTTCAGTGAAAATGCTTCTTTTAAGCTGAGTAATATTTCTGTATTTTCACGGGCTTTGCTCTGTTGATAATCAGAGGCTAAATACATCACCCCAAGTATGGAAAGACCAATGAAGCACATAATGATAAAAGATACCCTTTTTTCCCATTGCTTTGAAGAGTAAATATTCTGAAAACCTTTATGTAGCTTTACAAAGTTGTAGCCTTTTTTGATATTATCTAAGTTAGTCCTTTCTGTTTCTACCTCTTCCTTTACTTTACTTAAATTGTCATCCCATTCTTGAATTGTTTTTTGTATTTCAACCTGCTTTTGTTGGAATTTTTCAAGACTGAATTCTGCTTTTACTAATTGAATATAGCCGAAACCACCAAATCTTTCTGCAAAGGATACGTCATGTTGATCTAAATATCTTCCACTTGCTTGGCTTTCCCTAAAAAAGTCTAAAATAGCTATATCCGATTCATTAAACTTCCCTGTGTGATAAGTTTTATAAATAACAATATCGCCAAAAGAACGCATTAATGCTGATTCTAATACTTCTCCATCTTCTGCGAAAACTTTTTGAAATAAAGGAGCTTTTTCATATTCAGAATAACCATTATCAAGCCAATGGGCAGTTATTTTGTTAACACCTCTCCATCTTAAAACATTAAGCCAAAAAGTCTTTTTTTGATCGCCCTCAGCAGAGGATTCGTATTGCTTTTGAAAGTGTGACTCCTTTTCAATTGCATCTTTTTGTAATTGTTTGAGGTCAAATTGGAGTTTTACAGGTCTATCTCCAATTTTTTCTATATCTTCAATTATTTTATCTTTATACTTTCCCATTTTTTTGCTCTATAGCTAGATATGCAGTCTTCCACCGTACTGTAATATGCTTAGATTATAGGATTTTTTTTCTTTGTGCAAATTAGTTGGTCTTTCGTTTGCTTTTGAAGGGGTTTTAAAATCTTTCAAAAGGATTGGAAATGGCGTAAATCCAGATATGTAGCGTAAGTCAGGAAAATAGTAACTATTGTATGTACTTGGGGAGGTATAAGAGCTACTAGCTGATTTTGTTGATTGTTAGGGGAGAACAGATGACTTTTGTCGGATATAACGCTCAAGTACCTCTTTAAAAAACTTAATTGAGCAACGCATCCATTCCGATGCCTGTCAGAGACAATTTTAACTAAATTAAACAAGGATGGATTTCTTTTGACCAGTTCAATATCAAGAATACTAAGTGTGGTCTAGTCCGACTTAAAAAAGGGGTTGATCATGCTCAAGCCCGCTTTTGATACAAGGGCCTTGGATACTTCCTCCTTTTTTTATCAGATAGTCTTCTTGAAATGTTTTTTGCTGATTTTCTCTGTAAAGCTACAGGGCAAAGGGTAGCTAACTTATTTGATTTTTTGAATTTGAGGAAAGTGGGCAACTAAGTAGAGAATGTTATCGTGGGTCTTCTTCAAACAGCCAAGCCACACTAACTCCATCAATAGCTGCAAATGCTCGTGTCTCAAAATTATCAATAGAACGCTGATGGGATTCTAAGTGAGAAAGGGCAGGTTGACCAATGGCTGCGTCAATCTTTTCATCCAAAAGCTCAACAGCCTTAATCTATAAAGCTCCTGCACCAGTGACAATGTTACCAGTAGGACAGGAGGAAAATACCCAGTTACTAACTTACGAACTGGATCAAAAAGTGGGGACTGGACAGCTATTAAAGCATCAGAAACAAAGTCTAAAATTTTAAAACTGCTCAATGTTGATGATCAGAGGGTTTGAAGCAATTGGTCGTTGCTAGTTTTCTTGGTTTTTTTTAAGTTCTCGTAATTCCATTATAGTGTTAGAATTTTGCTCTTTGTTTACTCGGTCTATGATTTTTTTCATTTGCAAATTGAATTCATCTAGAAAATCTGAGGCTAGGTCAGAACGAAGTAACATAAATGATTTTAAAATCGTAAACTTGAGATCTGCATATTCAATTGAATTTTTTTCTAATGAAAATTCTTTTAAAAGGACGTCATAATTTGTATAATTATGGCGAAAATCATTAATAACAAATTGTTGAAAATTCGTAAGTTTCTTATCTACTTTAGTTGAGTCTAAGTTCTGATACTGGGTCTTTAATTGATCAACTGTAAGATTTTTAAAACTGTCTTCAATGATGATTTTTTCATATATTTTTTGGTCAAGGTGTCCTTTAAGGAATTCGTCTTGGTCGTCAGTAAAGCCAAATCTTAATGATGAATCATACCCATTTTTTATTTCAACCTCGAGTCGAGCATCCATGAATTCTTTTGTACTAACTCCTGCAAAATAGGCATCTACCGATGGATCAATATCAAATTCAGGGAATTTAATAGCAATTAGGTCTCTCTTGGCAACAAATTCTCTCATTTTACGTTTTGAAAGATTAAGCTGTATTAAAGTTTCTTTGATGCCGCTGAAGTAAAACTCTTCCACCTCTCCATCCAAAATTCCCTTTAGAACTTTATTGTATAATGTTTTATTGTCTTTTACAAAGTTGTTTCCTATCATACCGAGCGTTAAAACTTTTCCTATATTCATGTTATTTCTCCTGTTTCTGTCTATGCAGTTTCAAAAAATAGCCCTACTTAGTTTTGAAATTAAACAGAGTAGGGGGATAACTTATTTGTGAACGACAAAGTGGCTCGAGTTATCCAGCCACTTCGTCTAAATATTTATCTAGATAACCTTTGAACTTCTTCACTCAAATTACTAACTTGGTACGTAAGGTTCTGAATGATTTTTTCATATTCAGAGTCTTTGTCAGTCAAATTTTTAGGTTGATTTTGAGACCACTTACCTGAAGAAAGATCAAACCACTCATTTTCAATTTCAGGAATAATCACATTAAGTTCTCCATGCGAGATCATTTCAAAATCATGACTACGATTTTCTAATTCAGTTTTAAGAGAAATTTTTGCCTCATAGTTTCCATGATTAATAAAAATAGTGGGCATTGAAGTATATGGTTCTCCTCCTTCTGGGAAAATATAATTTACCAGACCAGATTGATCGGCATGACCAGAGTAACCTGAGATCATTTTGATATCTGCAAATATTTCATTTGCAGGCATTTTTATGTGTTTTTCAGTAAATTTAATATTAGTGTGGTCTTTTTCTACCTCAGAAAGAGATGAAAGCTCCATAAGCTGAGCTCCTATGCTTCCTTTCCCAAGGTAACCAGTCATTAATACTGTGTTAGTTGGGCTATTCAGGAGATCTAGTAAGTGATTAATCACAGGCCCATTGTCACACATTCCAGAGCTAGAAAGAATAATGCATGGTTTCGTTGGAGTTTCGCCTGGTGATAAAGACTGAATTTGATGACCCCCAATATTCAAGGGTCGATGTGTATAAATATCTTTAAATATCTCCTGTAACTGATTATCGTTAACCTCTAGGATATCGCCCATTTCCTTATTCAAATTAGGTGTCTTAAATTTTTTCCCAATCAATTTACCAGAAGCAAGTTCCTTGGCATAAATACCTGAAATTTTGTTTGCTAAAGGGGAATCATGATATACAGTTATAGGTTGGCCTTGAAATTTGTTACTCCCTGCCCATCTATACTTTAATAAGTAATAGAGATCAAAAAGCAGTTCCTGAGTGCGGTGAAATGAAAAAGCAGGAATTAGAAGCGTCCCTTTCTTATTAAAAATACAATCAATCACTTCTTTCTCAAGAAGCGTAATCCTTTCTTGGAAATTGGGGTCTTTAGGCCGATTTCTATTTCCATAAGTCGACTCTGTAACAATAAAACCTGTATTTTTATGAGGGTGTTGCATATGTCTCAGGAGGGAAGGTGCTGAGTTTGTTTCGGTACTGTTTCCAACATCTCCAGAAAATAGGACACTCTGTTTTTTTTCCGTTTGTTTACCCCAAGAAACATTATAGGAAACAGAACCTAAAACATGATTGTTGCGTAATAGAGATACAAAAATATCAGTATCAAGAACAATAAATCTATTCCATTGAAAATTCGGCCTGTCATCCAAATAGACAAAATGAATTTGTTCGACATGGCTTTGATCATAAATGC
>JASJGK010000007.1:0-3405 GCA_033791585.1 SAR324 cluster bacterium
GTCGCTTTAATTCGATATCCTTTTTTGCAAAAATCCCTATGCCTTTATTTTTATTATCGCCTTTCCATAAAAAGTTACTAGCCCATTCTTTGTAATCTTTAGTGGAAAGCTCAGGGTTTTCACACTCTTGAATAACAAGAATATCAGCATCAAAATTCTCTAGGGTCTCAAGTTTTTTACGCAAGGCCCCGTTGCAGTTCCATGTTACAATTTTCACTGAAGTTTTATAACCGATTTTTTCACAATCTATCAAGAGCTATCTAAGTATCAAAATCAACATCCCCACTTTCAAACAAAACAGGTTCATAATCCATATTATCAATAAATGACTCTAGAGATTTTCTGATGTGTTTCAGGTCGTAGTAGGTGTAACTAACAAATATTCTAGGTCTGGCCATGGGGTGAGAGCAATAATAGGTGTAATATTTACCGTTTAATAGCGGTTTAGCTGATAATACTATAGGCAAGTGGTGGGGACAAAGTCAAACTGACAAAATTCAGAAACCCTAGTTTAGTCAGGTTATAAGATTGTTAAAATAGGACTTTGTTATTCTATAGGTTTCGCTCAAGGCATCAATAAAACCAGATTGATTTTTATTAGTTTCAAAATATTTTGATTGAAGGTAAAGATTGGATTTACAACCTTTAAAAAGTGTCTCAAATGAAAACGTCCTTTCTCATCTGCTTGGCGATGGTTGCTAGTCTGTTTTGTCACAGCCAGAGCTTTGCTTACACTGACAGTTTAACTGCCAATATCACTCGTGAAGCGGCTCGGTGTTATATAGGCCATAGCTTTGCCAAAAGTGACGATTTTAAAGCAGGCAAAGCCAATAAATATTTAACGCTTTTATTAGAGCGAGCAGGGCCTGAGGATACACAAGAAGTCTTGATGAGAGCAGAAAACGATTTGGACGTGAAAGAAGCTAGCTCACAGGAGGAAAGAGAAAGACAGGGTAACCATTACATCAAAGACAATTGCGCCTCGGTAGACAGGGCAATGATCAAGTTTAATTTATAGACCAATTCAAACCAAAAAAAGGGCTGTTATTCCCAGGAACAACAGCCCTTTCAATTATAGAACAGTCTAGTAATATAGACCTAGCAAAGTATCCCCCGAACTTAGTGACGGGTAAAGTCCTAAAACCTTGGTATATACAATGAAAACCGCCAAAGGTTTGGGGCAGTAGATAGCAGGCCCGTGGTAAACTTTAGAGTTTTCCTAGCGGGTAGGAGGAAAGGAGTTGGTTTTTACTTTTCTAGTTCTCTAATTTGAAAGCCTTCGGCTTCTTTCTTGGTGTAAGCCATAAATAGCTTAAGGAAACTTAATCGCTTCGCAATTAACCAGGCGCCGCTTTCACTAAAATATTTCGGTAGCCTCACGGCACTAAAGGGGCCTTCGGCCCTTAGCCTGTTGAACCAGTCCCCTTAAATGCGGCGCTCCGAAAAAATTGGCTATTAACCCAACCACATAAACCGTAAAACTAGCGAAGCGAAAACCACCTTATTTATCTTGTTTTCCTGAGAAGTAACAAACGCCAAAAATCAAAAATCACTATTGAATAAGCGGTAACCGTGACGCAGTCACCCGCCGATTTCTTTCATTATCATGGCGGAGCCTGTGAAGAATTCAGGTTGTTTTTCGGCCATGGCGGCGCTCAGGATTTTTTGTAACTGAAGCTTTGATTTGGCTTTGGATTCTTCTGTTTTCTGATCTAGTAGGGGCAGAAGAGAAAAATACTTCTCACTGCTCAGGCAACCTGCAAGTTCACCTTTGGGGCTTAAGCGTAATCTTCCGCAATCGTGGCAAAAGGGTTGGGATTCGTTGGCGATAACGCCAAATTGGGTCGAACCTGCATCACGTTGGGCTGTTTCGCCAAAGGAACTAAAATCAACGCCAGAAAGGCGGCCTAAACCATCAGCTTTGAAAGGCTGGGAGGTGCTCCCGCAGCTACGAGGCAGTTTCTCAACTGCCCATTTTTGCCCAATCATTTCTGTGATTTCGTCCATGGAGACAAATAGAGACTTGAACTTTGTCATTTCTCGCATGTGGCCCATGCGCATTAATTCGATGAAACGCAATTCCACACCACGTTTGGCGCAAAATTCTAATAGATCTAAAATTTCATCATCATTGACACCACGCTGGGGAATCATGTTGATCTTGAGGCTAAACCCACGTTGTAAGGCTTGCTCGATACCATCTAAGGTCTGCTCTAGCTTGCCACGTACCGTAATTGCCTTAAAGACTTCTGGCTTTAGGCTATCGAGGCTAACATTGATTTTTGTAATCCCTGCCCTCTCTAAAACATCCAACTTAGAGGCTAAAAGCTGCCCGTTGGTGGTCAAGGTTAGGGAAGGCAACTGCACCCCGTTTAAGGCCTTAACAAAGCGCTCTAGCTTGTTACCCAGTAGCGGCTCACCGCCGGTGATGCGAATCTTTTTTAGGTTTAACTCGTCGTTGAGCAGCAAAACCATTTCGGCTAATTTTTCAGGCTGCAAAGCTTTTTCAACAGAGCCTTTAAAATTAGAAGCATCTCCTTCAGGCACACAGTAGGTGCAGGCAAGGTCGCAGGCGGAGCCAAGGCTGACACGCAGGCTATCAAATTGTTTTGGGGTTATCTGTTCTGTTAGGGCATGTTTTTTAGCTGGCTGCTTTTTAAACTCGATGTTCATAGCTGCCTCCAAAACATAAAGTTAACGGCTGTACCTGTTTCCAACTCAAAAATATCAGCGGGAACTTGAAACATGCCTTGGGCCTCGGCCAAGTTGGAAAAGTCGCCACTGCCACGGAGCGGCACGGGGTAAAGCTTTGAGTCTATAATCTTGGCGGGAACAAATTGCTCTCGGTCGGTCCGTTTTTTAAAGCATTCGCCCATTTCTAACTGAATCCAATTGGGCTTTGGGTTGATTACACCTTGCACAGCGAGCAATAGAGGCTCGACAAATAACTTAGCTCCCGCTTGGGCGGAAACGGGGTTACCTGGCAGACCAAAGACAAAACAGTTCTTTGCCTTGCCAAACCAGATGGGTTTACCCGGTTTGATTTTAACATTGTGGAACACTTCTTTCACATTTAAAGACTTGAGCAGCCCTGGGATCAGATCCTTTTCACCCATGCTCACACCACCGCTCAAAAGCAGGATATCAGCGGCCAGACCTTGGCTAATCATATCACTGAGTAAGTCTTCATCATCAACAGCACGCCCTAGAAAAAGCACTTGCGCCCCCATAGATGAGGCCCAAGAAGCCAGCGCAGGCCCATTGGCATCACGAATTTGCCAAGGCTTCGGGGTAGCAGCAGGGTCGATAACTTCTGTTCCTGTCGACATTACAGCAATTTTTATTTTTTTAGAAACCTTTAACGTTACCTTGCCAACAGAGGCGGCAAAGGCGATTACAGAGGGG
>JASJGK010000008.1:0-4371 GCA_033791585.1 SAR324 cluster bacterium
AGGCTTGCTCATGACCCAGTGCCCCAACGCAACCCTGTTGGTGCACCCTAAAGGCGCACCCCACTTGATTGATTCTACAAAATTAGAAGGTTCAGCCAGAGAGGTTTACGGCCAAGCCTTTGAGTTGCTCTTTGCCCCCATAATAGATGTCCCCGTGGAGCGGGTTCATCTGATCCAAGACGATGAAGAAATAGAAATAGGCGGTGGTGAGGATGGCAAAAGTAGAGTTTTGAGCTTTTACTATGCCGAGGGCCACTCGCTGAGCCACTTTGTGATATTCGATGAAACCACAGGCAGCATTATTAGCGGCGATGCTCTAGGCATGTGTTACCCCACCTTGAAAGCCCACTACAATGTGGACTTAGTCTTACCCGTCTCCACCCCTACCCAGTTTGACCCTGAGGCTATGATGGCCTTTGTAAGCCATGCCGAAAAACTAGAGGCTAAGCAGATTTGTTTTGCCCATTTTGGTGTGATGGAAGATGTGCCTTTGGTCATGAAAGAGCTGAAAAAATGGATTCAGCTTTTTGGCACAGAGGCCCCAAAATACTATAAAAAACACCGCCGATTTGAAGCCTTGAAAGATTATATGATGGAGCAAATTTTAGATGAGTTGGTGATCCGTGGTGTGCCCCGTGACAATGAAGTGATCAACAAATTACTTTTTGATATTGATCTTGATGCCCAAGGGATCATCGCTTATGTTAAGCGGGGCGAGAAGAAAAAGTAGCTAGTTAAAAGGCTAGCTACAAACTAACTATTTGGCTGGCCCTACCCACCCAGCTCTTTGGAACGCTCAAAAGCTTTTTGGATTCCATCCTTGATTCCCTTTTTAACAGATTTGGCATCAAATTCTTCTGTGGCGGCAAAGGTCGTCCCGCCTTTGCTGGTGACCTTGGCCCTTAAGTCTGAGGCAGATTCACCTGATTGGTCTAACAACATGGCGGCACCCCTTAGGGTTTGATTGACTAATATTTGTGCACTTTTGGGTTTAAAACCGAACTCAATCGCCTGTTCTGTCATTGCCTCGGCAAGGTAAAATAGATAAGCAGGGCCTGAGCCACTGATTGCAGTAATTTCATCAATTTTGTTTTCTGAATCAACAAAAAGAGCTTTGCCAAAAGAACCAAAAAAGCTGTGTGCCCAAGCTTCTTCATCTTGTCCCCAATTTTTTGACATAGTAACACCTGTGGCCCCCTCTCCAATAGAAGCTGGAGTATTGGGCATAGCCCGAACGATGGTAGCAAATGGAAAATGGGATTCCATGGTTGCAATATTAACCCCTGCCATAATTGAAATCACCATGCCCGTTTCGTTTACATAACTGCCAAGCGAATTCATGATAGCCTCGGAATCTTGCGGCTTAACAGCGAGGATAATCACATCAAAAGAATCCAGTATTTCACTAAGTTCCTTTTTCCAGGTAGCCCCTTGGGTTTGGAAAGATAAAATCTTCTCACTTTCAAAACGCTCTAAAATAGTAACATTTCCTGGCACCAACACCTTACTCTTTAATACCGCATCTAAAATGGCAGAACCCATATTGCCGCAACCAGCAAATAGAACTCGTTTGGGCTTAAATTCGTTACCCATTGGTTCTCTCAAATTCTTTCATAAATTCTACCAACTTCTGCACACCTTCAATTGGCATAGCATTATACATGCTGGCTCTAGCGCCACCAACTAATCTGTGGCCCTTGAGGGCGTAAAGGCCATTGTCCAAAGCTTCGGCCAAAAATTTCTGGAGTAGTTCATCATCAGGCAAAACAAAAGTCGCATTCATGTGGCTTCGGTGGTCTTTATGGGCTGTGCCCTGATAAAAATCACTGGCATCAATTGCAGTATATAAAGTCTCGGCTTTTTTAGCATTTATCTTTTCCATAGCCTCCACACCGCCTTGTCCCTCTAACCACTGCAACACATAATAGATCATGTAGATAGCAAAGGTGTTGGGTGTGTTGGCCATTGAGTGGTTGTCTTGGTAAACCTTATAATCCATCAATTTAGGGCAGAAGGGGCCAGAGTGACCAATCAAATCTTTTCTGACCAAGGCCATAGACATACCAGAAGGCCCTAAGTTTTTCTGGGTTCCAGCATAAAGTAACCCAAACTTAGAATAGTCCATTTTTCGGCTTAAAATCTCGCTGGTAGCATCCACAACTAAAGGCACAACGCCTGTATCAGGGAACTCGTGCCACCTTGTACCGACCAAGGTATTGTTACTGGTAATATGCACGTAGCTTGCTTGCTCGTTTAGTGCGGGCATAGCTGGAATCTCAGAGTAATTGCTTTCTGCACCGTCTGCCACGACATGAATGGTCCCAAACTTTTCTGCTTCGGTACGGGCGATTTTGGCAAAGTTACCCGTCTCTACATACAAGGCTGTTCTGTGGTGCTTGCTTAGGAGCAAGTTCATGGGCACCATAGAAAATTGCATCTGGGCGCCGCCGTGACAATACAAAATCTCGTGGGTTTGTGGCAATCCTGTGAGCTTACGAAATAGGTCGTCAGTAGCAGCTAAAACCGCCTCAAATTCTTTTGACCTGTGGCTGATTTCAATTACAGAGGCACCCATATTATTAAAGTTTAAAAACTCTTCTTTCACTCGCTCCATAACGGGAACGGGTAACATTGCTGGGCCTGCGCTGAAGTTATATACTGTCATCTTTTCTACTTTGTTGACTGTTGTTAAGGCCCAAATCAAGGCCTGTTGATTTAATATTTACTCGTAAAAACAAACGCACCTCGCTGACTCGGTCTGTCGGTTCTAAGAGTCTACCTGTACGAATATTAATCTGAGTGATCAAGCGATCATCTTCCATGACACAGAAAAAGGGGGCCTCACCTGCATCTGGTGCGCCTTCTGGCGTTTGGTTGTCATCAGGTTTTTGCAATGCATCAAATAAAGTCTTGAGCCTATTGTCTATGTCGGCCGCCTGATTTAGAATCTTACCCGGTTCCGCTGGTTGCAGTATAAATAAATCTAAATCGGCCACGAGGCCTAACTTCTCACAGATCAAGGGAGCAAAATCATGCTCACCCTGGCTAAAGATAATGCTCTGCCAATCATCCCTTTTTGCTGGGTTTTCTTTTTGTAAAAAATCCCTGTACTGGCTTAAAGGAGGTTCGCCCCAGAGGATTTTTAACTGTTCATGGAATTTTTTACGGATAAAATGCTTATGCTTTGGCGTACCGTTACTAAATAGTTCACCATGATAATGTAAAATAAATTCCATTCTATGTAAGTCCTCTGCTGTTTACCCTAGTTTAAACATAGTAAACTAAAAAATCTATAGAGCTAAAACCCTAAACAGGTGCATGGTCTGAATTTTGGTAAAACTCAATGCCCTTAAACTTTTCGGCAGCATACTCTAAATCCCAGTTGGAGTTGCAAAGAAAGATTTTTTTATCTTCCACATCCAAAGCGATCTGGCCTGCGTAGCGAGTTTCAAATGCGTCTAACGTATCTTTATCAGCATGATACCAACGGGCGCAAGAAAAGGCGACAGATTCAAAAATACCTTCCACACCATATTCTGCTTCCAAGCGGTATTTAATCACTTCAAACTGCAACTGGCCCACTACACCTAAAATAAATTGGTTACCTGCAATGGACTTAAAAACCTGGGTTGCACCCTCTTCAGTCAACTGCACTAAGCCTTTATCTAATTGTTTCGACTTTAAGGGGTTCGCTAAGCGCACCCGCATAAAGTGTTCTGGGCTAAAGTGAGGGATGCCTGTAAATTGCAGCTCTTCGCCTTCGGTGAAGCTATCACCTATTTTTAAAAGCCCTGTATCATGCACGCCAATAATTTCACCAGGCCAAGACTCTTCGGCTTGGGCACGCTCTTGGGCCAAAAAGGTCACCACCCCGCTAGGTTTAATCTGCCTCTTTAAGCGTGAGTGAAACACCTTCATACCCTTGGTCCACTTGCCGCTACAAACCCTCACAAAGGCTATCCTGTCCCTGTGAGAAGGGTCCATGTTGGCTTGGATTTTAAAAACAAAGCCTGTAAATTTATCCTCGTTTGCAGCCACATCTCTAGTTGTGGTTGCTCTGGGCTGCGGAACAGGCGAAATGGTTAAAAAATGGTCTAAAAATTCCTGCACCCCGAAGGTATTCATGGCAGAACCAAAAAATACAGGGGTTAGAGCGCCACTTAAATATTCTTCAACAGAAAATTCATGGCCAGCGCCTTCAACTAACTCAGCCTCATCGGCGAAGGTCTCAGCGTGGTACTCACCAACCAAGTCTTTTAATTTTGGGTCGTCTGGGCCTGTTACGGGGTAAACTTCAAATTCACCTTTGCCACCGTCAGGCTTAAATAAAGAAACCTGCTTTAAGCCAAAGTGATAGATCCCTTTAAACTC
>JASJGK010000009.1:0-19489 GCA_033791585.1 SAR324 cluster bacterium
TTGATATAGGGGTCAAGTTTTAGCATGGTGAGTTTTAACCCCCTTGCTTCTAGTAGCGCCGCAATAGAGGCTGCTGCAATACCTTTACCAAGGCTGCTGACCACGCCACCTGTTACAAATATCAATTTAGTATTCATGAACCCTTTGAATTTATTGAGGTTTTTAATTTATTAGGATTGGAAACTCCAAGGAAATAGAGTCGCTTAAAAACTCCTTGAAGTCAAAGGGGAATAGCAGGGTTTTTGGTCTAAAAAACTGAGGGGCTAAGAAATCTGTGCACTTGCACAGGTACAACAATGATCTAAAATACCTTCTAAACTTTCTGTTGTACAATCTTCCATATTAACCTTTTCTGATTTTAACCAACAGAGTTTACCTGATTGGGTGCAATTAGTGATAAAACCGACAATTAAAGCACGGTAGTTAAAATCACCCTTGCAATGTGAACAAAGGGATTGCAGTTTTTCAAAGTTAATTTCGTGACTGTCTTTTTCATATAGGTGGTTGTAAACACAAAGGGGCGAGGTGCGGTAACTTTCACAGTCAACCGTGTCTTGCAGACCCTTAAATTCAGGGTAGTTTTCCTCTGCCTGTTCCTTGGCATCTTGCTTTAAAAAGGCCACAAATTCTAAGTCATCAACCTCTACATGGGGGATGATTTTATTGCGGAAAAAATTCATCATGTCCGTGCCCAAAGTTTTTTTGTCTTCAGTGGTGAATTTTTTATGAAAGGATTGGAGTTGGTCAAAAATTTCTTGGTGTAAGGCCTGATGGGCTTCTCTGCTGGGGAAGCTTGCTCGAGCCATAATCTCTTCTTCTAGGGAAAAATGATCTTTTGTATAAAAACTTATTTGTTTAAAGATTTTATTTAATTGGCTTTTATCAGAATTCAGCAAATGATCATGATAAAAAACGTCAATTGCTGCAAAAAGGTCTTCGTGCTGTTTATCCAAGACGGAATGTTGGGCCCTTAGATATTTTTTAAACTGAAGCATCGCTACTCCCCCTTTAAAAAAATTAGATCTTCATTAAAATTTGATTACATTGACTCTACTTTTTGTATTAAATCGAAATCCATTTCATTTAAACTTTCCCCTTGATCCTTCAAAGTGGATAGATTTTTGAGTAAGCTCAAATGCTTGCGGCTTATGGGCAGCTCAAGGTCGTGATTTGGTGCATGCACCATAGCTATCCAATGGCCATCTTTGGAAACCACGCCATTAAAATATCTAATATTGATGGCAAAGGTCTTGTGGATGCGGATCAATAAATTTTTTGGGAAAAGCTGGATGAAAGATTTCAAGCTGCATCTTGTTTCCCAAGTGCTACCATCATGCATGTGCACAATAATATCAGGCGATTTTGCCTCAAGAGCAATGATTTTATCATAGTCATCTTGCAGGCGGTTTACTGTTTTAAGCAGGGCCGAAGATTTTTTAATAAATTCAGCAAAACTAAAGTGGTCAAAGGATTGACTATAGTGGCCGAGCTTAAAAAAAGTATTGAGCTTGGCTATAATTTCAAAAGAGTTAATTGGTTTGGTAATAAAGTCATTTGCTCCAGCGGCGTATGCTTTGCCCTTGGTGTCTGGCAGTTCATGGGTACTTAGGGCGATTAGATAAACTAACCTTTCTGGAAACAAAAATCGAATCTCTTTGCAAATTTCAAATCCACTTTTGTCGGGTAGGTTTAGGTCTACCAAGACAATCATAGGCTTAAGCTTTTTAAATTGCTCTAGGCCCGTGCTTCCATTTACAGAAACCTGAACCTTGTATTTGGTGGCAGCAATCTCAAAGAGTAATTTGCTGGTTATGGGATCATGATCAATGATCAGAATATCAACTTGGTCTTTCATGTTACGATTCTGTTAAATTAACAATTCAAAAACAAGCTGAATGTGACCATCGACGATCGCAACCTATGTTTCTTTAAAGAAAACAGTGAATAGAGCAATAGATTTAGCCTTAATAATAATAGTAATTTGGTCTATTTGAACTCTGGCGGTTATTTTAAGGTTTTTTTTCCAAAAAAACAAATAAATAAAAAAATGCTCAAATTTTAAAGCCACTATTTGACTTAAGTGGGCGGGTCAGTTATTTTTTACTATTATATATTTTCATTCCCTCAGGGCAGCTTGGTCTTTAAAAAAGATAGGGCCAAGAGTACATAAGGGAAAACTTTTTTTTGATTGGATCAATGAACGATACAGCACAAGCACAGGAGTATGAGTTTCAGGCGGAAATGAGCCAACTCCTCCATTTAATTACGCATTCCTTATATTCTCACAGAGAAATTTTCTTAAGAGAATTAGTTTCCAACTCTTCGGATGCTTTAAATAAGCTTCATTTTGCTAGCCTCACAGATTCAAAGATCTTAGGTGATGATGGCGAACTGCAAATTACAATTGTCTTAGACGAAGAAAAAAAATCTATTACCATTTCTGATAATGGTGTGGGCATGACCAAAGATGAGTTGATTGCTAACATTGGAACCATCGCAAGTTCTGGCACTTCTAAATTTATGAACCAGTTGACTGGCGATAAGACCAAAGATATCGAGCTAATCGGCCGTTTTGGCGTTGGCTTCTACGCTGTTTTTATGGTTTCTGATGAAGTTATTGTTGAGTCTTTATCTTTTGAAGGTGGCCCAGCCCACAGATGGGTGAGCGCTGGTACAGGTAAATTTACTATTGAAGAATGTGATAAGGCAACTCGTGGAACTAGCATTAGCTTTACTTTTAAAGAAGATGCTCATGAATTTGCTTCTAAATATGCAATTGAAAATACAATCAAAAAGTATTCTGATTTTGTGAACTTTCCAATTGTCTTAAATGAAGAAAAGACTAACCAGTCTTCCGCTCTTTGGACAAGACCAAAAGAAGAAGTTACCGCTGAAGAGCATAAGGAATTTTTCCAGTATCTTTCTCATAAAACAGAAGACCCAACAGCTTGGTTGCATTTAAATATTGAAGCCCCAGTGCAGTTTCGTGCTGTTTTGTATGTTCCAACTGAAGTGGACAAAAGCTTATTTAATGAGCAATTAGAAACTAAAGTCCATCTTTATGTGAAGCGTGTTTTTATCCAAAGCGATTGTAAAGAGTTGCTGCCCCAGTGGTTGCGCTTTGTGAATGGTGTTGTTGATTCAGAAGACTTAACTTTAAACGTGAGTCGTGAAGTTACACAAAATAGCCCAATAATGGCTAAGATCAATAAGTTCTTAGTAAAGAAGTTGATCAGTGAGTTTACTGGTTGGGCCGAAAGCGATAAAGAAAAATACACTGCTTTCTACCGCACCTTTGGTAACTTTATCAAAGAAGGCATTCACACCGACCATGGTAACAAAGATAAGTTAATTGAACTATATCGAGCTGCTAGCAGCACAGAACCTGAAGGTTTGACCAGCTTGCAAGAGTATGTTGACCGTATGGGTGATGACCAAAAACAAATTTTTTATGTATTTGGTAAAACCAAGTCCGTGATTGAAACCAATCCTAACTTGGAATACTTTAAGCGTAATAACTTAGAAGTAATTTACCTCTATGATGAAGTTGATGATTTTATCATCGGCTCTATTGGCACTTACAAAGAAAAAGAAATCGTGCCTATCGACAAGGCTGATATTGATCTGAGTAACGAAGAAGAGCAAAAGAAACGCGACTTACCAGAAGCGAAAAAAGGTGATCTAATCGCTTTGTTTAAAAAAGTTTTAAAAGGCAAAGTTGAAGATGTTATTGTTTCTAAGCGCTTGGTTGATAGCCCCTGTAGTTTAGTTTCATCAAAAGATGGAATGAATGTGCAGATGGAACGGATGATGAAAATGATGGATCAAAACTTCAAAGGTGCGCAGCAGGTATTTGAAATCAATACTCGCTCGTCCCTGATTCGTAACATGTCAAAAATCCATACAGATAAGCCTAATGATAAGATCTTAAAGGATATGATCATGCAGCTTTTTGAAGAAGCAAGCCTAATGGATGGCAAATTGGAAGACCTAAGTAGTTTGGTCCCAAGAAGCCAGTCTATGATGACAAAGCTTTCTGATCTTTATGCCAAATCATTGGATAAAAAATAACCTTGGGTGGTTTTTGGGCCCGAACATCTGGCGCCCAAGATCTCCCCCTTTTTGCCAAAGAGGGCTGTTGCGCTATTTTAAGCCTATTTTAATAGCCTTCTGGTTACTTTTTCCCCTACCTGTCTTTGCAGCTTCCCCCTTGGTACTCGAGGGGGCAAGCTATCATATCAATAAAGATGCAGGCACCATTACCTATGATAATCCTGTGGCTCACATTGACGATATGAGAGTGTCGGGCACCAGTTTAGTTTATAATAAAGAAACTAAAGTTGGTAAGTTTGTCGGCAACATCGTTGTGCAGGGCAAAGACTATGTTATCAACGCTGATGAAGCCATTTACAACAGCGACACCAAAGCAATTACCTTTTACAACGTCCAGTTCTATGATGCTAAAGCCTTAGCCTTTATTAACGCGGCAACCCTGACTAAATTAGGGCCAGATTATTTTAAGTTAATTGACGCTCAAATAACCCTTTGTAAGCCAGGGGAGCAGGATTGGTATTTTAAAAATTCTTCTGTTTATTACTACGTCGATGACTATGCCCAGAGCTACAATACGACTTTGTATTTTCTCGGTGTACCTGTTTTTTACAGCCCCTATTTTGCGTGGCCCACTAAAAAAGGTCGAGCTAGCGGCTATTTGGCGCCTGAATTTTTAACCCAGTCAGGCAACCCTGATGAGAGCAAAAACTGGGGTGGACGTATTAATATACCTTACTTTTTTGCGCTAGATATTGATCACGACTTAACTATGACCTTTGATGTAATCCAGAAAAGGGGCACGGGCTTAGGCCTTGAGTATAATTATGCTTTTACAGATGGTATGGCTGGCAAGTTGGACTTTTGGGGGATATCCGAAACCCAGGATAGAGACCCAACCTTAGAAAATTTTGGCGCTTTAGAGAATAGCAGCGGTTTGAGCTACCCAGAGGAATTTAACTCCCAGCCCCAAAGATATAAATTCAACTTCAACCACAGACAAAATATCCCTTTAGGCGGCCAGGCCTTTGTAAGTAGTTATCAGATAAGCGATAATGAGGTGTTTAAAGAATATGACAATAAAAAATCCACTCTTGAATTTCACCAGCAACAATCGGTAGGCTTTACCTTTCCCTGGTCAGGAGGTGGTTTGAATGTTAGTTGGAATACTGCTGATAAGTATCTATACCAGTCGATTTATGACCAAAGTAATAACAAAAACACCTACCTTAACCGTATGCCAACCTTGGGCATCAACCACAGATTTGGCGGTATTTTTGACACAAACTTAAACCTAGATACCAAATATAAATTTGTAGAGTACACTAGAATTGAAGGCTGGTCGGGGCAGTGGAACCAAGTAAGTGGTGATCTATCTTACCCCTTCAATCTTGATTTTTTAAACGTTATCCCTAGTGTGGGGCAAGACTTCTACGAAGTGGACCCTCTTTATAAATACGCAAGGTCCGAGGCTAAAGTTGCCAGTTTTGACAGTGACCCTACAGCCACTAGTTTTTCTGTAGAGCGGAAAAGGTTAGAAATTAACTTCGAGGTATACCGCCTCTTTAATCATCGCAGTGGTGTCGCCGATGCTCGCCTTTCCTTTGTGCCTAAAGTTATTTACGAGGAAGTGAGCGATGTAGACCAACGGGGATTGGTTTCTGTAACCCCTGGAAATGATAGCTTGGTTGGTGATGATGCTGATTTTAGCAGCCAAAGCTATTCTTCTGATTATTCTAAATATGGCTATATGTTTGAAAGCCCCATTTATTCCCAGAAAATTCTCTACCATGTTTTAGAAGGTAATTTGCTGACTAAAAATCTCTTTAACAACGCCGTGACTGGCGCCTTTAGCTTTAACCTGACTCAACCTTATAACCTTAACCGCAAAGAAGACCTGACCACTCAAAATCAATCTTTTGTAGGGCCACAAATCCCTGAGGCAAACCAAGAGACTAGCTTAGGAAACCAGAAAATGCCACTAAGGGCCACCTTTGGTTTTTCCCCAAATAAATTTTTTAACACCTCGGTTTTTTATCGCTATGGCCATGAGGAGAAAAAGATCTTAGAAAACAGATTTTCTGTAGGCACTAAATCAGAGTTGGGCTCGACTGTGCAACTAGCCTACAAAAATAATACCAAGGCCTACACTGAATTAGATGGCTCTGCCAACCATTTGGCCACACAAAATTATAGTGTAACCCAGCACTTATTGTTGACCCAAAAACTCACTTTGGATGCAAGCGGGGTTTGGGATTTAACTAGAACCACTTTAGGCCAGATTGAAGGCACAGATACCGAAAATCTCATTGATCGGAGCTTAGTCTCGTTGGATTTAGGTTTCACCTACCGTATGGGTTGTTATGATTATTATCTTGGCTATTCAGAAAGGCTTACTACCTATGAAGGGGTCGAAGGTGTGGATCAGCAGGTGCTCTTGTCTGTAAACTTGAGCGGTTGGCCAGGCACAAGTAACCCCTACCAAACTAAAATTATTCAGAGGCAATGATGAAACTGATCTTGCTTAGGGCTTTTTTATTACTTTTGGTCGTCGTCGCAAATATTGCCACGGCCACGGCCCAAGACCTGCGACCTTTAAGCTTTACGAAGACTGCGCCCTCTTTGGTGGTGGGCGAAGCCCAAATTTGCCACCTTGGTTTTGCTGGGGTGGATGCTAGTTTTTCCTTAGGCGACGGCCAGACCCACGCCAAGGGAAAAAACTCTGTTTACTTGCCCAGCTTCCCTGTGAGCCAGTCACAGGAGGTGAGCTTTGGTTGTCGCTTTTCTTATTTTATTGTTGGATACTCCTTACTTGATCAGGCCTATGAACTTGAAGACTCAGTAGTGGAAGAAGACCTGACTTGGTCATATTTGGCCCTTCATTTGGAGACAGTAAAGGCGGCGATAAGTCTGGAAGTCATACAAAACCTCCTCACCTTAGATATGGGTGTGGGCCACTATATGGTAAGAAGGCAACTGGGGAGATTATCAAGGGGCAGTATGCGCACAGGGGCAATCGTTGCCAGCGAAGGCAATTTGGCCTTTGTGGGGCTCAAGGTGTTTTTAAGCTCCTTTGCAGCTGTGGAATATGAGCAGCAGAAAGGGTTGACTGGGGAGCTTTCTGAGTTGGGTAGGTTGGGCATAAATTTTCATGTGAGGTTTTAAATGTTTATAAAGCAATTAAACAAAACAGCTGCCCTTGTAGCCTTGATAGCTATGGCTTCCTGCGGAATGAAGACCCCTCCCCGACCCTACGCAAGCGATGAGTTTGGCAGTGCAGTCCAAAACTACCAAGTTCACTTTAGGGGCAACGGTTTACATATTGCCGCTCTTTTGCCTGAGGTCAATCGGGTTATTGCCGTGAAGTTGGTTGTGGAGCAAATTTCAGAAGACTGTCCGCAGTGCAGAGACGCAACTCAATCCATGGTTTTTTCCTTAAAAGATGGTTTTATCTTTGAAAAAGGTGGCAGCTTAACCCAAAGAACATTGGCCAAACAAATCAAGTGGCAGTTACGGCCAAGTTTTGATGTGATCTTTCCTAAAGATTTTTTCCCTCCCCTAAAGGGCCAAGTTTCCTTTAAAATCTCCTTGGTCGGTAGGAATGGAGAAGCGGGTTTTACCCCAGCCCTAGCCCCAATCCAACCAAAAGCGTTACAAAATCCTGTTATTAAGGTTCAACCTATCGAAAATGGCCAGTTTCTCGCTACTTGGGAAGGGGCAACCCCCGTTTTTGGAGATGACATTTTTTCTGACTCTGGTTTTGGTGTAAACTTTTACTTAGCAGGCCCTGAGGGCGAAGTTAAGCTCAACCAGTTTCCCTTGCGGATAGGTTATTTTAATCTCCCAAGGGGCCGGATTACGGCTTTTTCTGTGGATAAGTTTGGCAATGAATCTGGGGGAATTAAGCTCTTGCAAGAATCACTTGCGCCAACGCCTTAAAATCATTACTTTAGCAGAAAACTACATCCCTTTGGACCATGGCATTTTTAAACAAAAAATTCTCCTTTTTTTTAAAGCTTAGCTTTCTCCTTTTGGTGTCCTGTTCTTCCACAAACCAGGCCCAAGAAAGCGAGTTATTGCTGCTGGAAAAAGGCACAGAGCAGGCGATTTTTGCCGCAGAGGCGGAAATTAGAGATGATCCCGAAAACCCTTTTTATCACTACCAAGCAGCCAAGTTATACCTACTGAAAAATAATATAGAGCGGGCCCGATTAAGAATAAAAAAAGCTTTGCTGTTAGAAAGTCAAAATGCTTCCTTTCGATTGCTTGCAGGTAAAATAGAGTTTCAAGCCCAAGACTATTTTCAAGCGACAGGCCACCTTACTACCACCTTGAGTCTTGATGCGAATCTTCTTGAAGCCTACTATTTACTCGCTCTAGCCTATCACCAGACAGGAAAAAGCACTGAGGCGATTATTCAATTGGAAAAGTCTATTGAGCTTGAGCCTCTATATTTTGATGCTCATTTGGCTTGGGTAGATATTAAGTTCCAAACAGCCACCTCGACCAAAGATTTCCCTCTACTCACCACTAAACTTGAGCAAGCTCTAAGGATTAATCCAGGCTCTGCTAAGGGGGTGATGCTTTTATCAGAGCTTTACCAGCGGCTTGGCGCGGGTCTTAAAGCCAGACTGGTACTTGATGAATGGCTACAAAAATTTGGGTCTTCTGATGAAATTCTACTGGCTATGGCCAAGCTAGACTTGGAGGCGGGATATTTGCTAGAGGCTCGGTCTGTGTTAAAACTCATTGAAACACCCAGCATCCAAGCTCAACTGCTGCTTTTGCGCTTGGAAAAAGATCAAAAGGGCAAGTTGTTAATAGTTGAGGTGGAAGAGCTGATTAAAAAAAGCCCCAATGAACTAGATTTATGGCTGTTTTTGTCGGAATTGCATTTTGATGCTGGCCAGCTTAAAGAAGCAGAGCGGATTATCCAACGTGCTTTAAGATTAGAGCCAAAAAGTGGAGAGGCCTACTTTCGCCTTTCCATCCTATACCAAAAGCAAGGGGATATCACTGGCGCTAAATGGTCTTTAGGTAAGGCTTTAGAATTGGAGCCGACCCAATTAAAATACCAAGTTTTTTACCTTGAAAGTCTGCTGGCCCAGGGGAAATTTACCCAAGCGGAAGAAGCTTTAAAGGGCTACGATTTAGATGAAACTCACGCAGGTGTGCTTTATATTAAAGGCCGATTGTTTAAGGGACAAGGGAATTTTAAGGAAGCAAGGTCTTATTTTGAACGAGCGGAGCGGCTAAACCAATCCCAAAAAATTGATATACAGCTTGCCGACCTAGAAATTTTAGAAGGAAGTTACAACCAAGCTGAAAAACGAATACAAGCTAGGCTTAAGGCCAACAAAAATGACCTTGATAGTCTTTTGTTGCTAGCCAAGCTGCGCTTTGCCCAAAAACAACCAAAAGAAGTGGTAAGGCTGCTTAACAGGCATTTGAACACGGACCGCAAACAGGGCCAAGTCCAACTGTTTTACGCCGAAGCGATTGCCCGAGTCTCAGGCAGCTTTAAGGCGATTAAAATTTTAAAAAAGGCACTGGATAAATGGCCACGTGAGCCTGAGTTAATCCAAGCCTACACCTTTTATTTAGGGGTAGCAGGCCGCTACAGTGAGGCCATTCCTATTTTAGAAGATGCCGAATCCATCAACCACCCACTGCATTTATTATTAAAGCAGCGTCTACTACTCTACTACCATTTGGCTAAAAAAGCCAAAAAGTTCAAAGAGAGTGTTTTTTATCCTAATTTAAATCCCTAATGAATTTATTTTTCCTTTATATATTTTTACTGGCTGGCTTAGACCAAGCGATTAAATTTTGGGTGCGGGCCAATTTGAAGTCTCATGTGTATACTGAGGTTATCCCGAACTTCATCCATTTGACCTACCAAGAAAATAAGGGAGTTAGTTTTAGCTTTTTGGCTGATATGCCCGATTCTGTACGTGCGCCTTTATTGGCTGGGATTTCCTTGGTTGTCATTGTGGGCATGGGCATTTATTTTGTGAGAGATTTTAGCAAGCTTACAAGACTGGAACACTGGGGGTTTACCTTGATTTTGGCTGGTGCGATTGGCAACTTAATCGACCGCGCTTTTCGGCACTCAGTTACAGATTATATGTATTTTCATTTCTACACCAAGGGGTTTTTTGTGAACAACTTGGCGGACGATTTTATCAGTATTGGTTTTGTGCTCTTAGTGGTGCAGGGTTTTTTAATAGGAAATAAAGAAAATGGCAAAGATGAAACCCCTTAGGTCTACCAGAGATTTTGTAGAGCGATTGCAGGCCCATGGCGAATTACTGGTAATCGACCAAGAAGTAAACCCCTACCTAGAATTGGCAGAAATCCAACGTGAGGTTTGCAGGCGAAAAGGCCCTGCCTTACTTTTTACTAACGTTTCTGGAACCCCCTTTTCTGTGGCCACAAATTTATATGGCTCCACTGGTCGGATTGAGCTGGCCTTTGGTGGCGAGCCTGCAAAATTTGTAAAAAATGCAGCCCATTTGGCCCAAAACCTTATGCCCATCAACAAGTCAAAAATGGCTAAGATTGCCGATTTAGGTTTGAAGGGGTTAAAAATTGGCCTCAAACGAAAAAAATCAGGTCCTATTTTTGATAATTGTTTTGACCCAGTGGACTTAAGTCAGATCCCCCAGTTGCACTCTTGGCCAGAAGACGGAGGTGCCTTTGTTACCTTGCCCCTAGTTTATACCGAAAGCCCTAGCACAGGTAAGGGGAACCTGGGCATGTATCGCATCCAGCTGTTTAATCAAAACACCACAGGCATGCACATTCAGATTCACCGTGGCGGTGGTTACCATCACCATGAAGCAGAACTTAAAAGCCAGGCATTACCTGCCCGCGTGATCATTGGTGGTCCGCCAGCTTTAACTATTGCAGCTGTGGCACCGCTTCCTGAAGATATGCCTGAGTTTGTTTTTGCCAGTTTATTGATGGGTGAAAAGTTGAAAGTAGGGACAGATGAATTGGGGATTGATATCCCCTTAGATGCTGATTTTTGTATTTCAGGCAGCATCCCCGCGCACAAGAGAAAACCAGAGGGGCCATTTGGTGATCACTATGGCTATTACTCTTTGCAGCATGATTACCCTTATTTGGAAGTGAGCAAATTAAATTTCAGAAAAGGTGCAATTTACCCAGCTACGGTAGTGGGTCGCCCTCCCCAAGAAGACCATTATATTGCTGAGTACCTGCAAGAAATTTTAGAGCCTATGTTCCCCTTAGTGATGCCCAACGTGCGTCAAATTTGGGCATTTGAAGAAAGTGGGGTTCATTCCTTAGCAGGTGCGGTAGTAAAAAATCGCTACCCCAAAGAAGCATTTACTGCAGCTATCCGTATACTTAGTGAAGGGCAGCTTTCTTTGACCAAATTTTTGATCGCTACAGACCAAGACATCCAGGCGAAAGACTTCAAGAGCTTGATTACCACTGTTTTAGAAAGGGCTGATTTAGAACGTGATTTGTTTGTGCTCTCAAACATTTCGCAAGACACACTAGATTACACTGGGCCAAAGGTAAATGAAGGTTCCAAGGCTATCTTACTGGGCCTTGGTGAAAAAAAGCGAGATTTGTATGATAAAGAATGCGAAAGCTTGCAAAATACCAACTTGAGCAAGACCAAGCTTTTTTGTAGGGGTGTGTTATTGGTGCAGGGGTGTAAATACGAGATGCAACCAGCGCTGGCTGAAGAATTAGCTAAGGAAAATGCAGTCCAAAATTACGCCATGGTTTGTATGGTGGATGATGTTAACGAGGCTGCGAAATCGGCAGAAGACTTTATTTGGCACGTTTTCACCCGCTTTGAACCAGCAGGAGATATGTATGGTAATAAAGTACATGAACGTTTTCACACAGGCATCAAGGGGCCACTAGTCATTGATTGCAGGATGAAGCCAACCTACCCAAGAGAACTTACCGAAGACCCTGACGTAACAAAATTGGTCCAGGAAAAATTCGGGACGATCTTTGATAAAATGTAAAATTTGAGCTTAAAAAATTTAAAACTAAAATAAGGATAATATGGCAACCACAGATTGCAACGGCAAAGAATTAACAGACGGTGATAAAGTTTTTACCAATAAAGATTTAAAAGTCAAGGGCATGCCCAAGACCTTAAAGCGTGGGGAGATGATCAAAAACATCCGTCTCACAGGCAAAGAAGGCGAAGTTGAGTGCCGAATAGGCAAAGCAACTATCGTTTTGAAGACAGAATTTTTGAAGAAAGGCTAGTAAGCCAAAAAGATTCGCCAGTAAAGGTCTAGCGTCTTTTTCTGGTTAAAGCCTTTTTTTGCTTAGGGGCAGAAGGGGGTTGGTGGCGGTTTTTTAAGACCAACACAAACTCTCTATTTTGTTTTCCAGGCCCCAGTTTCTGTAGAAATGTTTGGGCTTTGCCCGTGAATACCTCTTCGCCTTCTTTGGTTAGGGCAAGCATAAGAGCAATCTCTTGGTCTTTACCTAAGACACGAACAACGTCTTCTAAAAGAACACGCAAACGGTAAGGGGTATCTAGAATTACAACAGGATAGTGACGTTTCCCAAATTCTTTTAAAGAATTTTGTCTCTCTTCTGGCACGCGCGGCAGAAAACCTGCATAAAAAAACTGAGAGGAATCGATTCCTGCAACAGATAACGCAGCGATTAGGCTCGATGCTCCAGGAACAGGGATCACAGGAATTTTTGATCTGTGACAAGCTTGCACCAAAGTTAAACCAGGGTCGGCAAAAAGGGGCGTACCACAATCACTGATGAGGACTAAATTTTTCCCCTCTTTTAAGATTGGGATTAACTCTTCGGCAGCGCCTGTTTTTTCTGTATGCTCATTGAGCAAGAAAATTTCTTTGGTAAGTTCAAGACGCTTTAAAATAATTCTGGCAGGTTTTGCCTCTTCGGCAACTAAGATATCGCAGGCTTTCAAGCAATTGATTGCTCTTAGGGTAATATCGTCAGGATTGCCAATGGGTACGGCGACTACAAAAAGGGGCATAATTTGCTCATGGTTGCCTAATCTACAATGATAGATTAAATTAAATATTTACATGAACATTTACCGCGGGTTAATCGCAATTGTCTATGAGTAAAACTCATTTTATAAATTTTACCTTTTTTAATATTTGGTTAGGTGTGTTTCTACTAGTCGCCCAGCCAGTATTTGCGATGGATGTTGAATCATTGTCAAAAAGGATCTCTGAGTCTGTTGCCTCTGTGGCTAATAGAAAGTACGCTACCGTTGCTTTTTCTCGTATCAGTGGCCCTTTGGATAAAGCGACAACCAATGAGTTGATCGACTATACCAACGTTACTTTAGTAAAAAGCCGCAAGTTTAGAGTGATCGACAGAAGCAAGCTAAATTTAATTTTGGCAGAACAAAGCTTTAACCTTTCAGGCATGGTCAGTCAAAATACCTACAAGGAATTGGGTAAGTTGCTTGGTGTCGATCTTTTTATATATGGTCGATACTATAATGATACTCTGGTGATGAAGGGGATCGATGTTGAATCCTCTGCGATTGTTTGGGCCGATATATTTCAATTGACCAGCTTAACGGTCGAAACCAAACAAATGAGTGAGTTGGCGGGCAAGATGACGGCTTCTTTAAAAAATGATTTAAAGCGTTTAAAAAACAATAAAATTAACCAAATTAGTTTTTGGAATATTAAAAGTAATTTTAAACAAGAAAAGCTAATTGATTTTCTTTCCACTGCTTTGACCAAAGATGGTCATTTTCAAGTTGTGGATCGTGAGAATTTAGCTCTGATATTAGAAGAGCAAAAGCTGAGTATGGCCGAATTCATTGATGAAAATAAAGTCAAAAAAATGGGTGAGCTTTACGGGGTGGATGCCTTTATCTATGGTAAAATTGCCCAAAAATCTGGCAAACAGGTAGCAAGTTTGAAGCTATTAAATATTTTTAATGGCGTGATCGAGTGGGCCGACTTGATTCATATTGGTGATGATAAAAGCGAAAAGAGTAGAGGCGTGGAAAGGTCGAATGAAAGCTCTAACCAGGTGATGATTATGATTCCCAACGGTCAATTTACCATGGGCAGCGATCATGGAACAGCAATCAACCAACCGCAATTTCGACTAAATATAAAAGACTTTTATATTGATAAGAAAGAAGTTTCTAACAAAGACTATGCAAGATACCTAAAACGGTTTCGCAGACAACCGCCACCAAATTGGATTGGCGGGGTGATCCCACCGGGTAAAGAAAATTTTCCCGTGACCATGATTACATGGGTGGATGCAGACCGATTTTGTCTATCCGAGGGTAAACGACTCCCAAAAGAGGTAGAGTGGGAAAAGGCCTATCGTGGGCGCAATGGTTTTATTTTTCCTTGGGGAAATCAAGCCCAGAGCGGTTATGCTACAACAGTAGAGAATGAGGTTTTAGGCCCAGTTGCTGTAGATGGTCGTACCGAAGACATTAGTCCCTTTGGTGTTTATCACATGGCTGGAAATGTGAGGGAGTGGATTGGTTCTAAGTTAAAGCCTTATCCTAGAAGCCCTTATCAATCGGCTAAAGTTAATCATGAACGTGTGATTCGTGGGGGCTCATGGGCTAAGACCATGTCTGATTCCGCTGGTTGGATGAGGGAGTCGAGCAAAGAAACTTTTGCTTGGAAGGATGTTGGCTTTCGCTGTGCTAAGTCAAGTTTATAAAGCTTGCGGAGCCGTTTTAAAGCAGAGCTTTATAGAACTGGTTTATAAACCTAAAAAGCAGTTTTTGCGCTTTTGAAATACTAAAGGGCTGCTCTTTAAAAGCTTAAAGTTTTTACTTTTCAGGATACTAAAGCTGCTGCTTAACAAACCCCTTTTCTAAAATAACTTTCTTGTTGGGATAAGTCCATTCCACTTCCCCAGCCACATCTCCTGGCTGTTCTTTTAAAGGGTCTCCCCAGCTTAATTTTACCTGTGCCCCAGAATAGCCTGTTTCAATAATGCCCAAAAGTAACTTGTTGGTTTTATCGGCCTTGAGATTTAGTTTTTTAAGTTTCTGGTAAGCATCATTCAGCCAAAATGCATCTTTGTCGGGCCTGTAAATTCCGCCCCAGTCGAGCACCCAATATTCTCTTGGTAAAATACTTTCGTAGTTCACACCTGTAAAAGTAATGCCTAGAAAATGAGAAGATCTGGTTGTTTTGGCAGTAAGTTTTATGTCTTTAGTATTCACTAAAACAAAGTTGGTTAGGTTTTCCTTGGTTGTAGGGATTTCGCCGTAAACCTTTATCTTTTTGCCTACCTTGCCAATCAACTCATCACCTGTTTCTAAAATAAAGCCCGATCCATTGACCTTATGGTTCTGTGAAGGCACAGAAATTTTTAAAAAAACCTGGTTGTCTTTTAAAATTTTTAGGGCTGTAACATCATACGCTTTATTACGCTTAGTGAGAATTTTTTTACTTTTTTTGTCGGAATCTTTATAAAGGTAGATGGACTTTGTGACTAAAAAAGAACCCTGGTTAGCAAAGAGAGGAGGTACAAAAAGCGAAGCTGTAAAAGCGTAGAGTAGGGCTAAAAAAAAGAGGTATTTTTTCATGTCATGTGGGTCTGTTTAAGAGTCATGTAAAAGTCGATGAGGGATTTTCCAAATTTTTTACTTTTGAAGTGGTCCCAGTATGATTCTGAAAAGTTTAGCTCTTCGGATTTGCCTCGTTCCACCACCACTACAACATCAGTTGGGTTTTGCTCTGCAATCAAGTCCAGTGCCTGTTCTGCGAGGCCAAGGCCATAGGGAGGGTCTAAAAGAAACAGAGTGGACTCAGGGCTTAAAGATGCCTTTTTTAGCCATGTTAGCCCATCTTGGTGCAATAGCCTAGCCTGATTTTCTACTTCTAAAGCTTTCACATTTTTTTGCAAGTTGTTGAAATGATTTTGATTTTTTTCTACAAAGGTACAGTCTTTTACCCCCCAAGAAATAGCCTCAAAACCCAAAGCGCCTGAGCCTGCAAAGAGGTCTACCACTCTAAAGTCTGCTAAATCAAATCTGGAGTTAAGGCTGTTAAAAATCATAGCGCGAGTTTTTTCTAAGCTGGGGCGGACTTCAAGGCCTTCTGGGCAAATGATTTTTCTATTTTTCAGGCTACCAGCTGTGATGCGGGGCATAACTTAATCTTTTGAAAATTTGAAGTGGGAAAGGTACTTCACCTCAGCCCCAACAGCAGCAATGGCTTCTGATTCAGAAATTTTTTGGTTTTGAAAGGAATCCCCCTTGACTATAATTTGGGGCCTTAAGTCTGTAATCAACTGGCTGGCATCGGCAGCATCAAAAATAACCACGCGCCAAACATTTTCTAAACTTGCCAAGAGGCGGGCACGGTCTGTTTGGTTTAAAAGGGGTTTTTCGCCCTTTGCCCGTTCAATCGATTCATCACTGTTGATCGCCACTACCAAACGGCCTGGTATCTTGCCAATTTCTAAAATAAAACGCAGGTGGCCTGCGGAGAGGTTATCAAAGTAACCGTTTGTAAAAATCAAATCGGTTTTGATTTCTTTCCTCTCTTCTTTTATGACTTCAAAACTAGGGATTTTTTCATGGAGGTTGTCGTGAGTTAAAAAGTTTTGGATCTCTCTCCACTCAATTGGCACAACGCCCATATGGCTGATTTCAATGGCACTAGCGACGTTTGCCATGTGCAGGGTGTCAATCGGGTCAATTCCGGCACTTAAAAGGGCTGCAATGATGCTGATTACCATATCCCCTGCACCAGTTACATCAAACACCTCCAAAGTTTGGGTACTGATGATCTGATAATTCTCTGGGTTACGGTAATAAAGAATCCCCTCTTTATCCAAACTGATGGATAAAAACTCGGCTTCAGTTTCGCTTTTTACAATGTGAGCCGCCTCTAAAAGGCTTGCATGATCTGAAATTTTAATACCTGTGGCAATTTCAGTTTCCATGCGGTTCGGCTTCAAGGTGGTGACACCCTTATATTGACTCAAGGGAACGCCCTTACCAGGGTCACAGATAACAGGGATTTTCAAGGCCTTTGCTTGTCTTATGATCTCTGCTGTAACAGTAGGGCTCAAAACACCCTTGGCATAGTCAGAAAGCACTACCGAGCTAGTGCCCCTTAAGGCCTCTGCAATTTTTGGAATTAGCAGGGGCTCAATGTCGCTAGTCAAGGCGTGATTGCCTTCATAGTCCACCCGCAAAAGTTGCTGCTGGTTAGTCAAAACCCGGTCCTTAACAATAGTACTAAAATCCAATTCTAAAAGATGTTTGTAACCGATTTTTTCTTTTTCTAGTAACGATTTTAAGGCCTTGCCTGATTCATCCAATCCAGTCCAACCCAAAACCTCTACTTCACAATTGAGTTTGGCTAAATTTGTTGCTACTGAGGCCGAACCACCAAGGCGAAACTCCTGCTTGGATACTTTAACCACGGGGATAGGCGCCTCTGGTGAGATTCGTTCCACCTCCCCCCAAGTATATTTATCCAAGATCAAATCACCTACCACAAGAATTTTTGTAGGCGTGAAAGATTGGATGAGGTTTAAAAGGCGCTGGCGTTGGTCGTGATTCATAATGATTTTATAGGGTAATTTATATCCAAATCATAAGGGGCTGACGAGGCAAAGTCAAACATCAGTGCTTGATGAAAGCGGGAATAATAGCTATTCTAAAGAAGAATTTAAAAGGTTGAATATGAGCTGTCTTTTTATAGTTGATTGTTTAGAGAAAAAAGAAACGGCCAGTTTCTGGAGAAAATCCTCCGAGCGGATCATGAAGGATTTTGCCGATGCTGAAATTGTAATGGTTGACGCTACAAAATTGCGCAAAGAGAAACTAGATAAGTCCTGTAAATTATTGGTTTTAGTGGGAGATGATAGCTCTTTCAGCTTACTCTTGAATGGGATCTTTGATGATTTGCAAAAAAATTCTGCCCAAACTTTGTTGGGATTTATTCCTACTAAGGAGTCTGCCTTTGCTGAAGGTTTAGGCCTGCCAGAAGGCCTGGATGATTTATTGACCCTTTTAAAATCCCGAAATCACCAACCCTTAGACGTGGCCCGCTGCCACTGCCAAGGCTTACAAAACCAGCTCCAAAGCCGAATTGTCTTGAATGACGCCCAGATAAGGCTGCCCGATTCTAAACTCCCCTTTGTTTTAAAGGGTGTGTTGCAGTGGTTAAAAAATGCTTCTGGCCTGATGTCGCCAAAAAGCCCCAATCAAATTAGCCTGTGTACCAGTGGGGAACAGATTTACAAAGGGGGGTATCTCTTTAGTTTTATCGCACTTGGCTCTAGACTTACAGATGGGCCGGTAGTTATGGAAAAAAGGCGTTATTGCCAAGGTAAATTCCGTTATTTTCAGCTCAACAATAGTAGCTTTTTTGATCTTCCCAGCAATTTAGCAAAGCTAGCCAGTGGGGAAGAGGTGACCGATCATTCTGACATCCTCTGCAAACACTTTGATAATTTAGAGCTTAAAGCTTTAGGTGAGGATAATTTGATTGTCATCGATGGGGTAAATGTAGGCCGCTTGCCCGCAACCTTTACAATGTTGCCCAAAGCTTTGCGTGTCGTGGCTCCCCAATTGAGCCAGCCTTTTAAAGCTAGCCCACTGAAAGCCAGTAGGAAGGATATGGAAGTCTTAAAGCCCTTAGGTAAAAGCCTCAATCCAAATGCTAAAAATAGCCACAAAGCTAAGACACAAGAGGAAAGTAAAACTTAAAATCCAGCCACTAAAGAAACCTGCAAACCTGAGCTGATTACTGTGAAGTCGCTATTTTCGCCCGTGATGGTCATGGTAGAGAAGTAATAATTGGGTATGATGGTAAAATTCCTGCCCAAGCCTAAACGCACTCCCACATTGGCAATTGGACCATAACCAACCCCACTGGTTTCCCCAATATCAGAGCCTACATAGTTAAAATCGTAAGAGTAAGACTGTACTTTTAAACCAAGCCCAATGAAAGGTGTGATGCTCGGTTTTTCTATAACTTGACTACGAACCTCAACCCCGCCAACGACTTCTGCATGGTTTTCTGAAACCTCAGTAGCCATTGTTTCATCTGTCGACGTCCAAACCCCTGTAGATTGACCGCTGCCGGCAGAACCAAAATAAGCAAAATTGGGATGGCTATAATACTTAGCCCCAACGCTAAAATCAGAACCTGTGAGGCTTACGTCATCAGCATCTTGGCTGTAGCTACCAAAACTGAGGTGAACCACGGTTTTTGGCTGAAAGGCAAAAAGCCCGGAAGGGAATAAAATTAGGAATATAAAAAGGAATTTTTTCATTTTTACCAGAGTAATAAAATGAACAGGAACTTTGTTGAAAGTTAAGACCACCTGAAATGGACTAGGATTGTCAAAGGGTTTTTGACAAAGGCGGGTTGGATGAGCTCGCCTGGATGGTTTAGATAAACACCAGGGCAAGGGGGTATCCCACGCAGCA
>JASJGK010000010.1:0-5813 GCA_033791585.1 SAR324 cluster bacterium
GCGATACTCACCCTGGCCCCATATGGCGAGAAGATCGTGATGAGATGGTACAGGGCAAACAGCACATGGGTCACCCTTGAGGGGTTCACCAAATGCAGGCTCATTCCCGAAGAGTGCGAGGCCGTCGCGGTCTCAAATAATGGATATACCATCGATTTCAAGATAGATTTCGATATAAATTATCCCATGGACAAGGATGACCCATACCGGAACATCTCCGTAGAAAAATAAAAGATGCTACCTTCGCCAAAAGTACTAACCAGGCGGATGTCACCACCCATGAGACTCACTAAGGTTTTACTGATCGTCAAGCCCAATCCAGTGCCACCGTGACCTCTCGTAGCCGTATTGTCAGCTTGGGAGAAACTTTCAAAAATCCTCATTTGCTTTTACAAGGGAATCCCAATCCCAGTATCTTCAACAGTAAATTGAATGGTATAGGTTCCATCTAGCTCTTCTAGCCCTTCTGCATTGATGGAAATGTGACCCTTTTCAGTAAACTTCAGGGCATTCCCAACTAAATTCACTAAAATTTGACGAATTCGCAATGCATCGCCATACAAAAATGCTGGAATAACAGGGTCGATGTGAGTCTTGATCTCCAAGTCCTTTTCTTGGGCTTTAGCTTTAAAGCCCTGGGCAACCCCAATGATTTCATTGTAAAAATCAAAGTTACTTTTAACAATTTCAAGTTTCCCTGACTCAATTTTTGAAAAATCCAAGATATCACTAATCAAGTCCAAAAGAGAATTACCAGAGTTTAGGGCAATATCTAAGTGTTCCCTATCTATTGGGTCTAAATTGGATTCTAAAACCAAGTTGGTCATGCCCAAAACGGCGTTCATAGGGGTGCGAATCTCGTGGCTCATATTGGCTAAAAATTCACTTTTGCTTCGGGTCAAAGATTCTGCTGCTTCTTTGGCTTCAATCAAAGCTGCTTGGGCTTTGTGCCTCGCCAATTGGCTGGCACTATAAACCCATAAAATCAAAGACATAAATACCATAACAACGATAAAAGCAACCCTATAGAAAAATTGTATTTTACCCGACTCTTGGGCGACCTGAGCCAAAGGGTAGTGATATAAAATGATCAATTCCCTTCTGTTTTCAGTTCTTGCTAATTTGGAGCTTTGAGAATGAAAGGGAGAGTAGAGATTTACTTTTTTATGGTAAAACCAACCCTCAGCAGTTTGAGTCAAACCTTCTTTTTGGCCTCTAATTTTATCCCAAGTTTTTGGGTATTGCTTCCCAAAATTAGCTGGCTCCCGCTCTGGAAACATAAAGGAAAACTCTTTTTTAGGCTCATCTGCCATCAGCCAAAATGCATCCTCATCAAGCATCTCAAAAGCCCAATGAAAATTTTGAGTTTCAAAGGTAAGGCTATCAATTAATCTTTGACCCTTAAAATTTAGAATCACCACCCCAATCAGCTTTCCTTGGATGTTAAATACGGCTTGAGCAAAGCGAATCATGGGTTTAAGGGGTGTTTCCACCTGACCATTTTCTTTATTTAAGTCAAAGGGAGAGATGTAGACGTCTCCTTTTGCAAGTTTGATCGCTTCTTTAAAATAATATCGATCACCTTTATTTTGTAGGTGTTCCGTTTCCATTTTCGGTCCACTTGATTTTTGGTCCACACGGATAACTTCTTGGCCTGTGACATTTAAAAACCGAAATTGATCGTAATAGGGTTTCGACTCTAAAAAATGTAAAAATTTTAAATCGCCGGTCAATTGTTTTTTCGCCTCTTCTGCCGATTGAAAACTAGACATCCACTTGTTAAGAAAGGTCAAATCGGTAAAAACAGAATCAATTTGCTTGCCAATGGAAGTGTCTTGGCTGGTAAGTTTGGCACTAGCATCTTGGGAGAAGTGAGAAACCAACTGGGATTTGTCTTCACTGGCCAAATTAAAGCAAACCAAAGCTACAAAAAGGCCACTGACTACCAACAATGGAAAATAAGCAGAGCGAAATTCCTTTTGCTTAAATAACCCGCTGGCAAAGGTACGGTCTTCTTGGGCGTTGTGTTGAGTCTGTAGAACCCAAACAATAGGTGGGGTGGTAAAAATAGCCATTAAAAAGGCATCTAAAATAGCACTTAATGTAGGGGAAGAAATATCAGAAACAAAAGACAGTAGAGCCATGATAAACAACTCAACTCCAGCGACTATTGCCCCAATACTCAAGTACTTTTTAAAAGAAACTGTCATCTATATTTTATTTTTACGCCATTAATATTCAAACTCGGTAAGGAATTTTACTTTGATAAATCTACCATTTTGAAGTAGGGGCTGCAAGAGATTAATGGTTTGAAAAACTTAACGAATAGACCCTTTTCACCCACTTAATTATACTCAATTTCTATAAACTTGCCTCTAGTCAGGTTGCCTTGGCTTTGATAAAAGTTTTAAAGATTCAATGAAGTATTCCCCTACCCCACAAACTAAATGCACACGGCCCCAGAAAAGACCTCGGAAAGCAGCCTTAAAAAGTCCAAAGATCAGGTAAGTCTCTGGGCATACCGTGCCTGTTTGTTGGCTGTTTTGGCCTCTTTGGTTCCTTGGGTCCTGTTCCGCTTTGCTGCTCCAACGCAATACCGTGGCACATTCCATCTAGTCACCATGATCCAAGGCTTTTTTAGCCTTTTACTTTTTTTGCAGGTCGCCTATCTCCCTTTAGCGAAGGCCCCTAGTTGGGAGAGGTTTCTGGCCCCTGCCGCTATTTTTGGATTTTTCATTTTTTACCTTTGTGTTTGGTTTAAAAACCTACTCCCCCATAATATTACCATGGCTATTGCTATGGGCATTTGGCTTGCCATCTTTTGGGTGGTTATTTTAAGCCTTAAACTCAGACTTAAAAATGATGCCCGAGCAGGGATGTTTTTTTGGTTATGGGTTTACCTTGGCCTGTTTTTTGGTCATTTCGGTGTAGGCCTCACCTCCTTGTATGTAACTTTAAACGAGCTCCAAGTGGCTTCGCCACATTGGCTTTTGTTGGTAGGTAGGGGTTTTTTGTTCCAAGCCGATTTTTTGGCCTTGGGGATAGCTTTTTTTGTCTTAAAATTTGGGCTTAAAAATATTGGGGCGCAATTGGCAATTGCTGCAAGTCTCACAGTCAGTTTTCCCTTAGAAGAATTTGTTTCCCCTGCTTTGGGCTTTGGGGTTCGGGCCTTGGGTATTCTTATGGTTGTTTTAATTTTTGCAAAACCCCTAAAATCTAGCGGCCCAGGGCGCAAGTCGCAACCAGTTGAGGGGCGCACACTGTTAACGGCTTTGGGCTTTATTTTGCTTGGATACTGCACCGTTGCCATCCACCCGCAATACCGACTAGGCGGTTTACACATGGTTTTTCTTGGGGGATTTTTGCCTGTTGCCCTGTTGCAACTTCGACCTACCAACAACTTACAGCGGTCACTGGCCTTTGGGTTTTTGCATATGGCAATTGTAGCCCGATTTTTATGTGAGGTTTTTTCAAGTTATTACCCTGACCTGTTATTGGTATCTGTGATTTTGCTAGCCTTCAGTGCAGGCTCTTGGCTTTGGAACCCTGCCCAAGGGAAACCAAATGAAGGGTAACATAATAGGATTGGTTTTTCTGCTGAGTTCATCGCTCATTTTTAGCCCCTGGGCCCAAGCCTCAACAAAAATGCCTTCTTTTGCTCAAACACCTACAGCCCAAAAATATTATACTGATGCTTACAACCTCATCTTCCATTTAGGCGAAAGGTCTTTTATCAAACTTGAGATTTTGCTCACTAACCTTTCTATTGGCCCTACCCGTGGTGTTTGTCATATCTTTTATTTTAACGGGGGCAACACCCAAACCTTTCAAGTCCACACCAGCCCCAAGGCTTGGGAGGCTGTACCTCACCAAAGCTTACAGGTTTTGGGTTGTAGCTTGGAAAAAAGAAAAGGGGCTTTACTTGTTAAGGCTAAGATCAAGAGTTTTGATTTTTCCGCTGAAATTGCTGGGCCTTTTGGTTCTAATTTAAAATTCCAAGACCTCAGGCCCCTAGATTCAAGGCTGATTCGAAACAGTGGTGAATTTGAGTCTACCCTTATTCTGCCTAGCAATTCTGCTAGTTATCAACTTAAATACCAAGACCAACCGCCAAAGTCGGGCCGAGCGACCATGCTATTGTATAGATATTGGGCCACGGCAGCGCCCAAAGAAGTTGCTAAGGAATGGGTCAGAGCCTACTACTTTAAGGGGGGTAGAACAAAAATCCTTTTTGGATTTAGAGAAAAAACAAGAGGTGACTGGAAAGCAAGCCGCTTGGATTTTGGTGCAGTGAAATTTGCAGTGGTTCCCAGCACTGAGTCAAAAAGTAACAAGCAGACGACAGCTTCAAAACTGGATTTAAACTTAGATGAGAAACAAGGACTTTTAAAGGGGCTAGGCCCTCAAACTTTAAGGGAATTTTTCACTTTTGATTTTGTAAAAGAGATGGGCTGGTATGGCCCTTTGCTTTCTTTATTTGTAAAAAATCCCGTCACTCATTTTTTCTACTCAGAAACCAACCCAGAAGAAGTTGGCCTGATAGAGGTTACAAGGATAAACTGAGTTAACCGAAGATCGGCAAATAGCTATTCCACCACCTCATCTTTAGGGTCAGGTTTTTCTTTCTCTTTTTCAGGCTCTGTAGCTTCTGTGGCCACAAGATCAAGATGATGATTGATTGCACTGATCAATTCTTCTTGCAGCATCCCTTCACTATAGATATTTGGCAGCCTAAAAAGGGGTTCTGGTAAAAAACCTTTATCGTCTAAAGCGCCAATTCCTGGTTCAAAAGGAGAAAGGA
Source organism: SAR324 cluster bacterium (assembly GCA_033791585.1). GTDB lineage: Bacteria > SAR324 > SAR324 > XYD2-FULL-50-16 > XYD2-FULL-50-16 > JASJGK01. The sequence continues at coordinate 4,802 of JASJGK010000010.1, forward strand.
TTAATGCCGTATTTTTACCGTTTTTTAAGCCCTTAATTTTATCATGGAACTCGTTCCATAAAGCCCCTTTGGCGTGGATATTAAAAATCACTATATCAAAAGACCTACGTAACACGCTATTATAGCCTTTATCCGTGTCACTAGCCACTTCAATATCACGCAGTTCATATTCCGCCAGTTGCCTACGAATCACCATTTCACGGGCTTTAGAAGTCTCAACCAACAAGCAAGAGAAGCAACCAAGGTTTTCGGTGCTAGCTCTTGGCGTTAGGTGTTGGTCTTCTATCACCATAGGCACGACCAACTCAAAAAGTTGGTGCAAGGTAAAGGGCTTAATCACAAAGCCATCTGTTTTTGCCGTTTGTGCCGTTTCGACGCGCTCTAAATTTGCCAAGGTTGTGGCAAAAATAAATATAGGTTGGTACAAGACATTCTTCTTTTTACGGACTAATTTTAAAAGGTCCAGCCCTGAAAGTTGATCTAGGTCCCACTCAGAAAGGATGATATCTGCACCCTCTTCTTCGTAATGTTTTAAGGCACTAATACCGCTGGTGAAGTGAATGGTATTTTTTATTCCTATATGGTTTAGGGCTTTGGTGTATTCAATGGCAATCTCTTCTTTGGCCTCAATAATCATGTATTTCAGATTTAGCATTTCATCTGGGATGATCGGCTGATTTTCAGAGGATTGGTCTTGAGCAAAAGATAATTGTGTTTGGGTATTGATCAAATCTTTCTTGATCTCTTTAATTTGTTCGGTTCTTTTTTCAATGATCTTACCCTTTAAAACTTGAACTTGTTGCTCAACTTTTTCAATCAAATAAGTTTCAATCGCCCCTTGTACTTCGTGGCCTAGGGCAAGTTTATCCCAAGGTTTATTTATAAACCTGTGAATAATGCCAGAATTAAAAGCATTTATAGCATCTTCGGTGCTGGTTTTACCTGTTAGTAAAAAGCGTTTTGTGGCTGGATACTTTTTCTTCATGATACCAAGCAGCTCAATACCCGATCT
>JASJGK010000011.1:0-13356 GCA_033791585.1 SAR324 cluster bacterium
TAGTTTTGTAAAAGCCTGCGGCGTTTGTTTTTATTTGCAAAAGATAAATCCTTTGGGGAAACTTAAATCGCTTCGTGCTTAATGGATTTAAAGTTAGGGTTCTGTAACAGGGATGTTTCACTCGGTGCATTCTAGATGGGTTGGGTTGGTGGTGAAGCCCTAAAACGTTCAATAATAATTTTTCTATAGACTGGTGATTTAGGGCATAAGACTTTCACAAAACAAAAAACTACCCTTCTTTTTGCTGTAGCATCAAGATTAAAGACCACCACCTTCAACTCCATGACTAGCTTCAGGTGGGGCCTATAAACGGGCCTGAGTCCGCTCAGAAGGCTTTCGGAAATCAAAACTGCGCTTCTTTGTTTTTTTTACTCCTACAGACACAATAGACTGTTTCTATTGCCTTCAGTCTAAGCCTTGGGGCATTTCTGTGGTGTTCTCACTCTGTTCGGCTCACTCCAGCAAAGCAAAAAAGCTCTAAGTTTTCGCTTTTTTGGGTTTCCTACCCCCGTCGCCCTCAAGACTCCTTAGAACGGTTAGACCATAAGCTCCCAACCCTTTTCTGTGACGATTTGCCGCGCGATGGCCCAGCTACCTCGCCATTTCTTTTTTTCCTGCTTATATTCTACCCAAGCTGTGGCGGTTTTTGGCTTATATGTTAAAAGCATGATCTTAAAATCCATACTTTCCCCTTTTTTTTGCCGCTCGGCAGGCTTGATTTGGGCCTTAATAGTAGCTTTATTTTTGAGATTTAATTTAACTTCCATCCTTTTCCTTTTTTAGTTTTTTTTCTTTTTAGTGGTTATTTTTGATAGCGGGGTATCCCCCAGCTAGACGCCTGTATATTGAGGCCTGGTGCATATTAGTAATCTTTGCAATTTCGTTGACCGAGTAACCCTCCGCCTTTAAAGCCTCAAGTTTACGCTGCAAGCATTTACTTTGAAAATTTCTGCCCTTAGGCACGGTTTGAGCCGCCCCCCCTAGCAAAACACTGAGATTTTCCGCAGCCTCAAGCCCTAAAAGCTGGATCAACCAGTGCCCTTCCTCAAGAACCTTAGGAATCCAAACTACTTGGCCCCCTTTGGTTTTTATAAGTTCTTCTAGGGCCGCTGAACCTATAGCCCCTTTTAAATCTGTTAGTGATACTCCTGCCATTTGTTTTCATAGGCGGTTTATTGCCCGTCTCCTGTGGTCCAGGTTTTTCTGCTTTTTGAGCCAAAACCTATCATTTGGGACAAACCCATTAGAATATTAACAATTAATTGCATCATGTTCTTACCTAATAGCCGTGGCCAAAGGGTACAAAAACCTCGATAAGGTCGTAATCTTTGTGAGGATAGGAGTAGGCAACATAGGGCACGTCTTGGCTCATGAGCAACCTCGTGGCAGCGGCGACTTTGTGCAAAGCGGCATCATCTCGGTTGCTGCCAACGGCATGTTGCTTTACACCCTCTTGGAGCTTTTCAGGCAGATTAACAAAGAGTCTGGTCTTGTTGATGGATACGTCTTCTATTAGCATGGATTTCCCTGTAGTGAATGTAGCTGTTCCTTTAGTCGGCTCAACTCGTTGTTTAATTGGTTGTAAGAGGGGATATCTTCTAGTCCTAAAACCATATCCCTTAAATTTGTGGCCCTGCGGCCCACCTGATTCGCCCAGTAGCTATCCATCATTTCAGTGGCGGCTACCTTCCAATCCTGGGCCTCAAAGGCGGCCAAGGTTTTTTTGAATTTTAAAAGACCTGCCAACCCTAAGTTAAAACACATATCAATGAGCACGATTTTGGCGTCATCGGGCAGAGCGTCAAACCACCTGAATTTACTTTTTAATTCTAAGTGGCATTGGCTTAGGTCGTTCTCTAACATAAGGTCGCCTTCATCGGGCCTGATGCCATTGTCTTCAAGGTTTCGGCCATAGCCGATGGTCAATTTTTCTCTTGAGCAAAAATAGGGTTTGGCTCGGTAGCCCTCATGTTCTTTGAGTAGTTCAAATAATTTTTCTAATGATTTTGTATGCATTGGATTTCCTATAGGTTTGCAATGTCGAGGGGGAGGGCAACAAATTTCCCTTCTTCGCCTTGGTCGCGTTCATAAAGACGGATATATTTTTTTGTATGTTCTATAACGATAGAATCATTGATCGTCTGCATAGCCTGTTGCCATTCTGCATCTTCAATGTTCAAGTTTCGTAAGCCCAAAACCCTGGGGATGCTGATTCTGCCTTGTTGGTTGACCCTAAAAGCATCGTTGATAATAGCAACAAGGTTTTTGTCTGCCCCTAAGCTCCACCTGCCGATGCAGCTATCAATGAGGGATTTTGCCACCTTTAATTTTTCATCAAAGGTGATAAAGTCAGCAGCGTTTAAAACTAATTTGTAACGGCCTGAATAGTCCTTTAAGGTAACGTTGTTGTTCTTCTGCTTGTCATTGGCGGTGTATTCTTGGTGCAATAGATCTAAGAAGGCATTTACTTCAGAGTAAATCCAAATCTTAAGTTCTTTGATTTGGGTTTGGCAGGATTTCCAACGGGCCACCAATTGCTCAATCATCTCGTCCCTTGATTGGTCGGTGATCTTGACTTGGGTTTTAGGAATTAACCTTTGCCTGCTATCTTCCCAGAAAATTTCTTTTTCAATTGTTTTTTCTATAGCCATTATTTTCTCCTTGGTTACTGTTGTTTTATTTTTTTAATAAATTTTAGGGATTTGCTCTTAGCAAAATTTAAAAATATATGTAACTACTATTCACGTGTGCACGTTTTTTGTTCCGTTTTAAGTAGGGTTGAAGTTTTTCTGGTCAGACATAAAAAAATGATCTTTTGTCTAGACTAGAATCACGTGGATTCCGAGGCAAAATTTTACTCTTAAGCATGGCATAAAAAGAGTCCTTAATTTAAATAAACCTTCCCATAATTGGAAATGACAGGGGTTTATTTTGTATGTTTTGAGGCGCAAATAGTGGTTCTTTGTAGCCGATCTAAAAAGCAAAACCCTTGGAGTCAATTTTAATAAAAAACCCTTTATTATTATTGTATTTTTAATGCATATAAATGAATTAATAAAGAATATGTTCCTGTTCATCGTTAGTAATAGGGTTTTAAGGTTTAGGTCCATTTCCAGATGGTTAAGGCTGAAAATAATACCTGTATTAAGTTTAGCCCTGTATTTTTGAACAAGTCTTTTTTGGAGGTTCCTGTTCTAATGATTCTTTTGTAATAGGCCCTTTTTTATCCAACAACATTCTTTACATCTATGGTAATAGTTCATAGACTTAAAATTATATAAGGCAGTTTTGGTAGGGATCTAATTCCTTGGCTGCAGAAAAACTATTGCACGGGTTTAATAGACGTGCAAGCTAAAATGTGCATTTTAAGGGATTAATGGTGCACTTTGCTGTTTTTAAACAACCTTTTTTACCGTAAATATTGCACGGGTAACAAGTATTTTGCGCACGCTTATGTTTCTGACTATCCCGAATATCGCACAACTATTGAATGTACTGGAAAGAGGGGTGCAGCAAAAGGCTGTGAGGCAAGAGTGGCCCTATGAGTCTAGAGCCGAGGGCAAAGGCTACCCTGCTCACTACTACCCCCTAAATCAACTGCCCGATAATATTCAATGGGCCTGTGTAAAGGTCGGTGAAGTAAACAGGGAAGAGGCGGTAGAACTTTTATCATGGCCCCTTCGGGAGAAATATTTTCAACCAAAACCCAAAAAGTACGATGGCTATTCTTTGGGTCTTTTTCCAGAGGCTAGGAAGGCGCTTTTAGAAAGATTCCCTGATTTGAGTGATATAAAGCCTGATCCCACACCAGAACTACCGCAGAAAATGGCTAGAGGCGGAGTGTCTAAAAGCGAAACAAATGCCGGAACAGTGAAAGAAACCCAAAGGCAATGGGGCAGAGGATCACAAAGTGATGAAGGGCATGTTGGTGTGACGTTTTTTGAAGATGTAAATGCTGCAGCGGGGCAAGGGGCCTACAATGGGCAGGAAGAATCTATCAGAAAGGTGATGATTTCTCACTCGATGATCGATCTTTTAATCCCCGGGGTGACCAGAAAAGACCTTTCCATGATTCGGGTTCATGGTGATTCCATGGAGCCTAAAATTAAAGAAGGCGATTTGATCATGGTGGCAAAGCAAAAGGACGTAATCTATGATGGGTCTATTTATATCATTCGTGTTGGCGATGTGGTTTATGTGAAGAGGGTGCAGCGTCTACCCAATCAAATTAATCTAGTGAGTGACAATAAGGCTTACTCTACAATCACGATTACAGGCGAAGAACTCAACCAAATCGAGGTCATTGGTCAGGTGGTTGGCAAGATGAATGTGGAACAGTTTTAGTTTTTTGCTAAAATTGCCGACCACACCAGCCTTTGCGAAAGCCACCATTGTTTTTGCGTGCTCCAGCTTTTTTTATCATTTCATTAGCTACGGATCTCCCATTAACATAAACCTCGCCCAAGATGCGGCCATATTTATCTCGGTCCAGTTCCACTAAACCTTTTTTCCCTTTTTGGGTTTGGACCTTGATCATTATGTTCTTAGATTTTTTAAATAAAGATCTCAAATAATTTCTCTGCTTGGTTGCAAGCTTACTCTCTCTTTTGCACCTGGCCTGTTTGCCCAGCTCAGCCGTATCAAAACCCTTTAAGCGAACAGGCAAGGCTTGGCCAAACATCCGGGGGCTGACATCCAAAAAATCAAAACGGCAAGTATCACCATCATGGCAGGCGACTACCCTCACATTTTTAAAGGTTTTTGTTTGTGCTTGGGCGGCGGGAGCCACAAATATCACCGAGGCAGCAGTAAGAAAAAAAGATAAAAAAGTGAAATATATTCGCAACTGTAAGGCCCCATTTTTATTTGATTTTACGCTGGGGGCCAAGCACCCCTATCTAGCTGCCTCACAGTAGCAGCACTGTAAAAAAAATCAAATTGGCCGATCTGTGAAAGCTGAGAAGTTAAGTAAAAAAGGGGAAGAACTCGGGTGTGGTCTGTTTCAATTATTTTTTTGTTTTAAGTGTTTTTTGTGAATTTTTCAAGCCAGTTTTTCGTTTTAGCTAAATAATTAGTAATTTTTACTAATAAATTTCAATTAAATAGCCTTGTTAATTAAATGACCCTAGTTCATTTACTTGACAATAGTCCTTGCTTTTGATTAAATGAACTTAAGTCATTTAACGAGGAACCATGAAACACTACTTTATCTTATTACTAATTATGAGCGCATTAACTACCAGCTGCTCGGCGAGCCAGCGACAAGACCAAACGAGAGAGCAACGCATTGCATCTAGCCCCCAGTGGAAAGGTGAAAAATTTGAAAACATTGAGCCAGTGGTGCAACCAGGCTTTTCAGAAATGGTCACTATGGGTTGGGAATTTTTTACTCAAAAAGAAAAGGGTGGCACCACAAAAGAAGCCATGCCTGCTGCCCCCTTGAAGATGGAAGATTGGGCCACAACCCAAGACCTACAATTTGCTTGGTTAGGCCACACTACCTTTTTGTTTAAGGTGGAAGGCAAGTGGATTATAACAGACCCCATTTTTTCTGAAAAAGCAGGGGCCTTTGGGTTTCTAAGCCCCACTCGCTACTCCAATTTACCTGCTGGGATCGATGATCTGCCTACAATTGACGTGGTTTTAATTACCCACAACCACTATGATCACCTTGATGAAGCCTCTATCAGATTCTTAATCACCGCCGACACTCATTTTATTGCTCCTTTGGCCGTGGGCAAAAAGTTAGAAGAGTGGGGCGTAAATCCAGCAAACCTTACAGAGCTAGACTGGTGGCAAAGTAAACAAATTGGTCCCATCACTGTTACCTCAGCCCCTGCGAGGCATTTTTCAGGCCGAGGGTTGTTTGACCACAATGAAACCCTTTGGACCTCTTACGCTATCAAGGGGACAAATAAGAACATCTTTTTAAGTGGCGACTCTGGTTGGCATAAAGAACTTTTTGAGATTGGCGAAAAACTTGGCCCCTTTGATTTAACCTTTTTTGAAATGGGTGCCTATGGGAAGTATAGAGGTTGGAAAGAAATTCACTACACCCCCGAAGAATCTGTAAAAGCCCACCAAGCCGTCAAAGGCAAGGTCATGGTTCCTAGTCACTGGGGAACTTTTGACTTAGCCATGTTCAAATGGTCTGAACCCATTGAACGCTATATTAAGGCTGCAAATGAGGCAGAAATTCAATATCTAACCCCTAAAATTGGTGAACGCATCCAACTGGATGGAAAAAGCGGCAATGAAAAATGGTGGCAAGAATTTATGGAGCCTAAAACTGTGGAAGCTAGTAAATGAAACCTAAAAGAATTAACCTCAAATGAAATGCCCCATTAAAAAAAGAGCTAGAGGCACAGAACAGAAGAGGGAGCGCTTAGAGCAGATTATAGCCGCCGCATCTTTGTTGCTTGAAAAACATGATTTCGGTCAAATTTCTATGCAGTCTGTGGCGAAAGAAGCTGGTATTGTTAAGGGAACCCTCTATCTTTATTTTAAAACCAAAGAAGAATTATTTTTGGAGCTGGAAACCCGAGAGCTTTCCCAGTTTTTTAAACTCATTAAAGAGGGCCTTGCAGGGGTCTGTGGCTCTGACCAACTCCCAGATTTGCTCGTCTCCATCTTAGAACAGCGAAATTTGCTTTTAAAATTGATGGCCATAGCCAACCAAGTTTTAGAGCAGAATATATCATTTGAAAAAGCCAAAGATTTTAAACTGGGGGTCTATGATGCATTTAAAGAGGTTGTCCCTATTGTCATGGAAAAATGCCCTGACTTGAAAGAGGAGCAAATTTACAGTTTTTTGGTGCATTTTATTTCGCAGGCCATAGGCCTTTGGAACCACTCAAACCCCGCCCCCATCATCAAAGAATTATACCAAGAGGTGCCTGAATTGGGCGCAATGCAAATCAACTTTGCAGATAGTTTGAAAAAGTCTGCCAGGTGGCTACTGGAAGGGGTTAAACAGGAAATTTAGCCAGTAAAAAAAGACTTAGTGGCTGATGGATAAATATTCAGTTGCGCCCCTTTGGAATCTGTAATCAGTCGGTTTAAGCTCCGCTTTAAAGCCTTGTGCCTTAAGGTGAATAATTACCTTGTCTAAATGTCTCGATTGTTTTCCCACAAGGTCAATTAGGGGGTAAATTCTAGTTTCCTTGGCTACCCGCATCATTTCTGCAATGGCCTTGGTATGAAAGTCAAAATCTAGCTGTTCACTATATAGAAATAAAAAATGACTACTTAGACACAGACCAAAGGAATGGTCGGTGAAAGGTAGGCTTAATGCCGAACCTGCCACATAGTGCCCTTCTTTTTTACCTTCTTCAAAATCTTTTAAAAATTCCCCCATAGCCTGTAGACGAGTGTGAATCAAAGCCTCTGGGCTTGGGTATTGTTCCCAAATAAACTCATCTTGGGAGTCTCTAATGCCTTTGCCAATCTCCTCTTGGCTTTGGGCAATGGATTGCTCAATTTCGCTCTTTTTCAGGTCATAAATAGGGTCCAAACTGGTAACCTTGTAACCCAGTAACCTTGCTTGGAAGTTAAAGGCAGCAGGTCCACTGGCTACATCTAAAACTCTGTCGGGAAGGGTCTTTAGATTAAACATTTTGTAATATTCTTTTAAATTTCTACCCCAGGGGCGAAGGTCTTTTAATTTGAGTCCCATATTTTTGTGTTTTCTTCTTTTTTGGTTTTGTTCTAAGCACTGAAAAATCAAGTATTTAGATGGATATTTAAAATGTATTACAAACATTTACAACTTCTTACTCGCTGTTGATGACTTAATCTTTAGGTTTGCTATTCTTTACTCAGACGTGTTGATTATGTTGTTCACGTTTAATTGAAGTTATGGCCTTTAGTTTCCTCCCTTTTCTCTGGAGGTCGTAGCTTTGAAAAAGCAACCTAAAAAAAGCGGCCTTTATTTAAGGCCAAAAAAAGCTTTCGGAACAAAGCTTTTTATATGATGATAAACCAAACCAATTAAAGAGGACACTATGAAACGAATAATGATTATTGGATTAATTTTACTATCCACCCTTGCACTTGCTTCTTGTGGAATGCACCGCTTTGGTCACCACGGTAACCCATCCAAACATATGGCAGATAAAATCGCTTGTGAATTAGATCTAACAGATGCTCAAGAAGCTGAATTAGACGGGATCTTTACTGAATGGGACACCAAGAGAATGTCAAACCAGAGCGAGCACATTGCTCACATGGATGCACTGATTGCTGAAGTACAAAAGGACGAAATAAATAAGTCAGTAGTTGATACCATCCACAAGGCAAAATCGGCCAAAATGGACGAACGGAGTGAATTTTTTGCAACTAAGTTAATCGCCTTTCACAAAACTCTAACAGCAGAACAAAAAACAAAGTTGGCTGAAGTTTTAGGTGAGTGGAAAGAAAAGCACAATAAACGTGGCGGAATGTAAGCATGATAAAAATCCTAATTCTTGACGATGATAAAGACTTAGGTGAACTACTACAGGACTACCTCAAAGGCTTCGGCTTTGAGGTAGTTGTGTGCCATCACCCAAAAGAAGCCTTTGCAATCATTGAGTCTGAAAAGCCCGATTTAATGACTTTAGATGTTATGATGCCCGAGCAGGATGGTTTTTCTTTCCTTAAAGAATTAAGGCAAAAAAGTGCCCTGCCTGTGATTATGCTCACAGCTCGTGGCGACCTGACCGACAGAGTTGTCGGCCTAGAAATTGGCGCTGATGACTATCTGCCCAAACCCTTTGAGCCAAGGGAACTTGTTGCTCGAATCCAGTCCATTTTAAGGCGTGCTTCAAGTGAAGCTGAGCGACCCAAGGGCGGCGTGGTAAAATTTGCTGAATTGAGCGTGGATCTTTCTAAGCATGAAGCCCACTTAAGTGGAACTTTGCTAGAACTGACCAGCACCGAATTTGAATTGCTAAAACTGTTTGTAAATAACCCAGGTAAGGTTTTGAGTCGAGATGAGATTTTAAATCAAGTCTCAGGTATTGAGTGGGATAGCTTCAATCGTTCTATTGATGTGTTGGTATCTCGCCTAAGGCAAAAATTAAATGATGAGCCAAAACACCCTCGGTTTTTAAAAACCATATGGGGCTCAGGTTACTTGTTTTTAGGGATTGAAGAGTGAATATCCCCAGCCCACAAGAATGGCTTGGCAATCGAAGCATCTTTTTAAAGATCTTAATGGTGATTTTGATGGCGGCAATGCTAGTCAACTTTGCCGTTGGCCACGTTTTTCGTGCCGTTACCAATCCCCCCAGAGCCAACTTCCACAGATTTGTTTTTGCTGTTACCAATGCTTTGATCGAAGAATTGGGCACACCGCCTAGTTTTAAGAAGGCCATGAAATTTGAAAAGGATTTTAGCATCCATATCTATTTCATTGGTGCAGCCCACGGTTGGTCTACCACAGGGACTATGGAAGAGCTAAAAAAAATCCATTTTCCCTACCGGAGACACGAGATGGTGAGTCACGGAAGCAATGGGGAAAGATACTTTTTAAAAATAAAACGACCTGAAGGTTACTATTATTTTTCCCCTGACTTTAGTTTGGATCACCCCCAACTACGAGGGTGGGTTCTCTATCTAATTTTGATGCTATCGGCGATTTTCTTTGCCACTTTAATGTTGCTTCGTTTGATTTTTAGGCAAGTTAACGTGTTAAAAAAAGGTGTTGAAGCCGTTGCCCAAGGCGATTACGAAAAAATGGTTGAAGTTCGCAATAATGATGAACTGGGCCAGCTCTCCCATGCTTTTAACCATATGACCAAGCAAGTACAGGGGCAAATGCACTCGAAAGAGCAATTGCTTTTAAACGTAAGTCATGAGCTGCGTAGCCCCTTGACCCGTATGCGTATTGCCTTGGAATTTTTAGATGATGAAAAAATCAAAGGTAAGATTACCAAAGATATTTTGGCTATGGATGGCATGTTAGAAGAGTTGTTAGAATCAGCTCGATTAGATAGTGAGCATGGCGTTTTAAAGCGGCGTGAGCTTTCTATAAAATCTCTACTTTTGTCTGTCGTTGCTGATGTGGCTGTGGATAAAAGTTTCATCGAGGTAGAATTACCAGAAGAGGAGATTCTTTTGGCCTTGGATGAAAAACGCATTCGCATTCTTTTGGGTAACCTGATTGAAAATGCCTTAAAGTATTCTAAACCAGAAGAAACGCCTATCAAAGTGATATTAGAGGTCAAAGAAAATAAAGCTACAATAGCCATCAAAGATTTTGGTGAAGGGATACCTGATGCCGATCTACCCCACGTCTTTGAACCTTTTTATAGAGTGGATAAATCGAGGAACCAAAGGACAGGCGGTTATGGTATTGGCCTTTCTCTCTGTAGTAAAATCGCCCAGGCCCATAAGGGGGCCATATCTGTTACTTCACAGGTTAAGGTCGGCACCACCTTTACTCTAGAGCTGCCTATTGGTGCAGCTTAGGCTGCAGCAGCCTAGGGAAGTCTTTAAAAATCCTTAAAATCATCATTGAAAGGGATCTTGTCTTTTGGGCTAACAGACCTACCCCTAGACAGGCTATTTCTCTGGTTTAAGGGATTGGCTTTTGGAGCTGCTAATGCGAGAGGTGCACGGGGTTTAGCCCCACTCCCACTCTGTAAGGGGGAGGCTTTAGTCTGTGGTGATCTTGCCCTACTTGTTTGCCTTGGGATATTTGCCTGTTGCAAGTTACCTTTTTTGGGTCCCTGAGGCGCACTATGTTTTAGCCCCACATGCACAACCACTTCTTGCACTAACTCTTGCAAAATTCCAGCTTGAGAAGCCAATTCTTCTGAAGCGCTAGCTGTATTTTCGGCATTGGCCGAATTGGTTTGGGTAACCTGGTCAACGTCTACAATAGCTTGGGCAATTTGCTCCACACCTTTGGCTTGTTCATTGGAAGCGGTTGTGATCTGGGCCACTTTATGATTTAGTTGCTCAATGCTTTCGGCCTGGATGTTGGAATTTTGGCGGATCTCAGAAATGATGGTAGCCACTTCGGTGGATTTCGTTAGAATATTGCTTAAGATTTGATCGCCAAAGTATACTTGTGCCGCTCCCTGTTCTGTTTTTGCACCACTTTCTTTGATTAAGGCGGAGATTTCTTTGGCCGCAGACTTCGAATCTTCAGCTAACTTACTCACTTCATCTGCCACAACAGCAAAACCCTTTCCGCTTTCTCCTGCCCGTGCAGCTTCAATGGCAGCATTAGTGGCCAGCATTTTGGTTTGTTGGGTAATCTCATTGATTACAGCAATAATATCACCAATCTTATGGCCGCTTTCTGCAATTTCACCCATGGCCTTATTGATCTTCCCCATGGACTCCACACCTTGTTCCGCAGCCGCTTTGGCCTCATTAGCAAGGTTAAAGGCATCATCTGAGCTATGGGCTGAGGTTTTCACCATCTGGGCAATTTTGGTCATCTCTGTTGAGGTTGCCGTTGCCGTATCTGCGTTGTGTTGGGTTTGACTGGAAAGCTCTTCAATGGCGGCCGATGTTTGTTCAAAGGCTGCCGCTTGGGTGCTTGCCCCTTGGCTTAGTTCAATAGAGCTATTGGAAATTTCATTCGAGGCTTGGGCAACTTCGTTGGATGCCGTATTTAGATTGGCAATCAAGCCAATGAGTAATTGGCTGATTTTACGAATAAAAATAATAGCAAATAAGATGATTGTAATGACACCAATCCCACTGGCTATGGCCATAAAATTCACAGCTAATTTAGACCTGCCTTGGATACCACCAATTATTTTTTTGGTTTCTGCTTGCTCACTATTGAGGGCCGAGCCTAAGACCTGATGAATCAGGGTGGCATTGTTTGCCAATTGATCGTTGGTATCTACAAGTTCAATCTCAGTTTCCATTAAGAGGTTAAACTGATCATAATAGCCATCCAAGGATTTTTGCAGGGCTGCTTTATTTTTATCTCTTAAACCTGAAACAGTAATAGCACCTGTTAGGTCTGAAATGGCTTGGTGCACATTATTGATGAGATTCAAATCGGCTGTGGTTAAAAAATCTTTTTCAAAGTTTCTTAAAAGTTGGAATTGGGAAAAACCACTAGGAACGTAGCCCCTTTTTAGTTTGTTTTCTAAATCCCTTATGCCTGCCTTGGTTTTAGTTAAATAGCTACCGCCTCTTCCCTTTTGGTATTTGGCAAAGTTCTGGGAGATTTCTTGGGACAAGATTTTTAGCTTAGGATTGCCACTTAAGGAGCCAGACATTTGATCTAAAATTTCTGAAATTGCTTTGCCTGTTCTTTTGTTGCCCCTAAAACCTGACAGCATACTTTTTACTCGGAATAGAGAAATGTAGGGAGCGCCAAAATTATGAGCTGTAAAGTATTGGTTTAATTCGCTGACATACTTGTTAAATATACCCTGTTGACCCAATGTTGCATTGAGGCCTTTTTTTGAGTGCAAGTCTTCAAGTTGGGTCAATAATCTGGCCTGTTCTTCAAAGCGGTTTTTGATTTCTTGGTAATTTTCTTTTTCTGTTGCCTCTTCTGTGTTGGCAATAACTTTTGTTAATATAGTGGCTGATTGGTCCAACAAGTGTGAAGCTTGGGTCATCAGCTTCGCATCCTTGTTTCTGGAAAATTCGATTTGTAGGATTTTTAAAGCATAAACATGTTCATCCAGCTCTACCATAGTGGCTTCGTGTTCCACTTGGGGGAGTACTTTTAATCGGTAGCCACCATCTACCTGTAGTAGTTGCGTAATGCCTGTGGCCGCGACGATTGATAGTGTTATAACGGCTAGGGTAAATCCAAAAGAGAGTTTTTGGGTAATGGTAAGTTGCTTCATCTGAAATAAACCTATTTTGTCTGGATTTTCTTTAACTACATTATTTTAGCCAAAATTTGGAAAGATTGGCTAGTAATAGCCCATGAGCAATGCATTTTTTATGCATTTATGGCTTTTTATATGGGCTTTATCGGGCTATTTTGCACCTCTAAGATGCTTTCTTGGAGAATTTTTCTGTAGGCTTCTGGGAAAGAGGAACTGGCCAAAATCTCTAAACCTTCGGCTAAAAATGCCTGCTCTGTTGAGGGGATTAGATTTCGTACCCCCTTTTGTTTTCCAAGTTTAAAAATTTGCTCTTCAAAGCGATTTGTAACAGAAAGAAAAAGCCCCTGATTTTTTTTCCAATCCAGTACCTTCTCATTATAAAATAATTGAATATGGCTAGGTTTGCCGTCTTTTTGAAACCAAAAAAAATCTTTATTAAGGGTTCACCTTTGCAGCTAAATGAAATTTGCCAAGAGCCATCTTCGACCGGTTGGGACTTAAGGCTTTTTATTTCGTAGAATTGATAGTCCATAGAAGTATATATTTTTTTAAAATATTT
>JASJGK010000012.1:0-4792 GCA_033791585.1 SAR324 cluster bacterium
TGAAGAAAGCTTACCGCATCTTTACCCGACATTTCAACAACACCTTTAGGGAAGGGAAACGCAGCTTTAATCGGTTGAACCAAATCTGCTGCAGGGGTAAGATTAACGGGGATTTGATGCTCTTCCACTTCAATAAATTGAGCATTTGGGAATTGTTCTAATATTTCTTTCATTTTAAGCTTGTTTTGTATTGGTGATGCGGTCGAGTTAGGTTCAAAGCTGGTCTTGTAATTTTTATAGATGATGAGAATGGCCCACAGAGACCAAAGCAGCCTCTTTTAAGCTTTCGGCATAACTAGGGTGCGGGTAAATTACTTTTATTAGGTCATCTAGGCTTAGGTTATTTTCCATGGCTAAAGTAGCCTCTGAAATAAGGTCAGTAGCCCTTTCCCCAACCAAGTGAACGCCTAAAATCCCTTTGGTTTTAGGGTCGCTTAGAATCTTGGCAAATCCATCTTGTTCCCCAGCAGCTAAGGCTCTACCCAATGGCCTCAGAGGGAAAACCCCTTTTGTAAATTCAGTTGCAGCAGCAATTAATTCTTGCTCCGTCTGTCCTACAGCTGATGCCTCAGGGCTGGTGTAAATCACAGAGGGCACCTGTTTTTTTATTCTGGTTTTTTGCTTTCCCAGTAAAATTTCAGCTACTTGGGTAGCGTCATCACTGGCCTTGTGGGCCAACATCATGCCTTGGGTCACATCCCCTATGGCATAAATATTTGAGTTATTTGTTTGATAATTCTCTTTTACAGGTACAAAGCCCCACTGGTCTGTAGTGATTCCCACTTTTTCGAGGCCTAGCCCTTCGGTAACGGGTTTGCGTCCAACACAAACGAGCAATTTATCACCTAATAGGGTTTTTTCTTGGCCTTTATCATTGCCAATATTAACTTCCACTCCCGCATCTGTAATCTTGCAACCATGGGCTTTGGACTTAAAATGGAATTTCATCTTTTGCTTTTTTAAGCAGCGAAGAATATCCTTAGAAATATCCTCATCCATCTCAGGTAATAGCCTATCTTTGAGTTCGATAATTTCCACTTCTGACCCAATGCGATTCAAGAAGCTACCAAGCTCTAGCCCAATCACGCCGGCACCTAAAACCAATAATTTCTTTGGGATGCTGTCAAGTTCTAACAACTCCTTTGAACTTAGAATTTTATTACCATCAAAAGCAAAGTCAGGGATTTCAGTTGGGGCTGAACCCGTGGCAATAATGGCTTGGCTGAAGGTAATTGTTTGGTTCGTTTCGGCTGCAACTAAGATAGAAGTAGAATCCACAAAACTAGCTTGCCCTGTGATCACTTCGACTTTGTACTTCTTCATCAAAAAATCCAAGCCCTTGGCATTGGTTTTAACAACTGTATCTTTACGTTCCATTAACTTAGCAAAGTCTAAGGTCCCTGTAGCTTCTATCCCGTGGAGACTATATTTGTTCTGTAAGTTGTAGAAGTGTTTGGAAGATTCCAAAACAGCTTTTGAGGGTATGCAGCCTTCATTTAAGCAGGTCCCACCCAAAGACTTACGTTTATCAATCAAGGCAACTGACTTGCCTCCTTGTGAAAGGGCCAGAGCAGCCACGTATCCAGCGGGGCCTGCTCCGATAACAACAACATCTACTTCTATATCGCCAACGGACATATTAACCTTTCTTCCAAGTTTGAGGTAAAAACAACAATAAGATAGTTAAGATCTCTAACCGACCCATCACCATGTTTAAAGATAACACCCACTTAGTAAAATCGCCTAAGTGTGCAAAGTTTTCTGTTGGTCCAACGGAGCCTAAACCAGGCCCTATATTACCCAAACAGGCTATCACCGAAGAAATGGCAGTAAGTAGATCATCCACCTCAAAACTAACCAACATAATAGAAAAGATCATTACAGTTAAGTAAATAAAAACAAAGCTTAAGATGGAGGCTAACAGGGGTGGCTCCACCTGAACCTGTTGGATCTTAATGGTTTTTACTAGGTTGGGGTGAATGAGTTTTTGCATCTCTGCATACATATATTTTAAAATTAGCATGATACGCACTGTTTTAACGCCGCCAGCAGTGCTGCCTGCGCTACCGCCAGCAATCATCAATAGCAATAGTAAAAATTGACCGTACATGGGCCATAGCTCATAGTCAGCTGTTCCAAAACCTGTGGTAGTCACGATAGAAACCACCGTAAAGGCAACGCCTCTAAAGGTATCCATGTCATGGATTTCATGGCTAAAGGCAATGACTGCGAAGATGGTGACAATACTGAGAGCGATCATTCCTAAGTAAAATTGGCATTCTGAGTCAATAAAATAGCTCCTAATACCAGCTTTTCTAAATAGATAGCGGTAATGTAGGGCGAAGTTAATGCCTGCTATGGTCATAAAAAAGGTAATCAACCATTCGGCAGCGGGGTTATTAAATCCGCCCAAGGAGCCATTATTTGTTGAAAAACCACCTGTAGACATAGTAGTGAAGGAATGGTTTACAGCGTCTAACCAACTAAACCCAGTAACATGAAGTAAAATTGTCAAAACAACGGTGAAGATGAAGTAGATGAACCAGAGTACCTTTGCCGTGTCTTGGATTCGAGGTGTAAGTTTTTCAGCAGATGGACCAGGTACCTCCGCCTGGAATATACTCATACCACCTATTTTTAAATAGGGAATAATGGCCAAGGTAAGTACAATGATCCCCATACCACCAAACCACTGGGTTAGGCTTCGCCAAAGGAGCAATTCTGGGCTAAGGCCTTCAATATTGGTCAAGATACTTGAGCCTGTTGTGGTAAAACCTGAGACAGATTCAAAATAGGCATCAGTAAAACTCGGGATTGCCCCTGAAATGTAATAGGGTAAGGCCCCAAAAAACCCGGCTAAGAGCCAACCAAAGCCGACCAAAGCGAAGCCATCTTTGTTTTTGAATTGCCTGTTGGATTTTGGCAGCACTAAAAGGCTCAATCCGACTATAACAGCTATGCTAAAAGAAACAATCAGGGAATGTAGATCTGTCTGACCGTTGGCCATAGAAACGCCAATAGGTATCAATTGCCCTAGACCCACTACTAATATAATGAAACCTATGATTTTTAAAATGGAAAAAAACTGCATCAGGAACCCATTTCTTTTAAATTAAACATCTTTGTGGCGTATTCTTTTTCCCAATTGTGCAGCACTAAAATAATGCGGTCATCTTTTTTAAGTTTGGTAGCGCTGTGGGCCAGAAAGACTTCACCTCCTCGCTCTACCATGGCAACTCTTACGTCTTCAGGACATTCTAAATTTTTGATTTCTTTATTGTAACAAGCTGTGGTCGTGTCTACTACAACCTCAATGATCTCTAAATTGTTAATAGAGTAGTATGAGCCTAAACCAGAACCTTTAATATAACGACTTAGGTATCGGGCTGTTATGATTCTAGGGCTCAAGGCCTTATCAATGGGAGCCGATTGCTCGATTATCCGCACTAATTCTGGCTGTTTGAGTAGAGCCATAGTTGTTTTAGCACCAAGTTTGCCTGCTAATGCACAGGCTGTAATGTTTAATTCTTCTTTTTCTGTGAGGGATAAAAAGATGTCTGTATCCTCAATCCCTTCGGCCAGTAGAGCATTCTTATCTGTGCCATCAAAGTTTAAAACCATTGAGTTTTCAAGTTGTTCGGCGATACGAAAGGCTCTTTCTTTATTTAACTCTATGACCTTAACAAAAAATTGGGTCTTTTCTAATTTCTTTGCCAGTTGGTAGCCTACATGACCCCCACCATTAATCATGATGCGTTTTTTTGTTTGTTTATCTGACGTATAACCTAAGTTAGCCCTGAGCCAATCGATCTTGGTTCGAGGGGTTAGAAAGTAAATATGATCCCCTTCGAAAATTTCAGTCTCTTTCGTAGGCACAATAGAACGTTCGTTACGCAATATAAAGCTTAGCCACACACTATTCTTGTTAAGCTCGTTAAATAATTCATCACAGGTACGGTTTAAATAACTACAGTAATCCCTAACCTTGTAACCTCTAAGCTCCACAGCCTTCTCAAAAAAATCAATCTGCTCTACTACATTTGGATACTCTACGAAGCGAGCCAGCTCACGAGCTGTTAAAATTACGGGGTTTATTACTATATCAATCCCCAAGGCTTCTAATGTAGTTTCTCTTTTGGTGCCTTCCAATTCGATTTGGCGAATGCGACAAATGGTTGTGTTAACCCCAGCATCCTTTGCCATACGGCAAGAGATCATATTGGTTTCATCGGAATTGGTGATGGCTAAAAATAGATCAAAATCAGCTAATCCATTTTTTGCAAGCAGAGGTGAGTCAATAATATTTCCATGGTATACCTTAATGCCAAAACTTTTTTCTAGCTTTTGTAAGGTTTCATGGTCTGTATCTATAACAGCAATTTGGGGATAGTCGCGGTAGAGGCTTTCTATTAAATGATAACCAACCTCGCCAGCTCCAGCGATAGCAATTTTCAAGTAGCTTTCCCTCCCGAGTTTTGAATTGTTTCATTCAAAGTACAAAGGCTATCTTTAAGAGTCAAGAGAGCTTATTTTTATCTGTTATAGTCCATTATTAGCATTGACCAAGAGGTGGCGTGAGCGTTAAATATACTGTTTACTTATAGCGCACTGCATAAATAACTACAAATAATTTTAACAAACAAGAAACCCCATGTTTATTTTTATCTCAGATTTAATGGCGATGGCCCCGCAAACCCAAGAAAACCCTGGAATCATGGGTCAGGTTGTTTTATTCGGTCTCATCTTTTTTATCTTCTTCTTTTTGGTCATTAGACCACAGCAAAAAAAGGCC
>JASJGK010000013.1:0-5393 GCA_033791585.1 SAR324 cluster bacterium
CCTTGAGCACAGGCCTCAATGCCATGCCACAAAATATTATAAAAGAACTGAATGCTGGTATCTTGGTTTCTGAATTGGAAGAAAAATTTGAATTACCTCTTGGCGACCTTTTACAGCATTACAACTCTGAAAGGTTAGATCACAAAGAAACTCTTGAAGTAGCATCTATTTCATTGGAGCAAGCTTTGGCAGGTAAACATCAAGAAATTGACATTATCGGATTTTCTGACAAAAAAGTAATGTTTGATTTTAACATGAAAGATATTGAAGTTAATGAACATGACAAACATTTTGCCTTTGTAGGAAAAGAAAGTAATTTTGCCATTGAAAAGAGCTGTTTTGCTCAGGCAATGTCGATTAATCCTGTGAAATCTTTAAATCCTAATATTCAAAAGAGCATCTATCTTTTAGATTCTTCAGGGAATTTAAAATTTATCATAGGCTATTGGCTTGCAGAGGATGCCAAAGCTTAGTATATTAAGGTTTTTGAATACACTGAATAAAAAAACAGACCATGAAAATATTAAAAGAACAGCTTCCTAAGGATTGGCTGGAGCAACACAAAGCTGAATTTTTAGAGTTGGCCGAAAAACTAACTATCACCAATATTCGCCTCAAAGCCTTGGAACTTAAGTGGGAAGGCCCCTTTGATGCCCCTGCCGACTACCTTGCTTTTTATGAAAGCGAAGCAAAAAGATTGGGATTTACTGTTGATGAAATAAAATCTTTTTTCCACCAAGCGGCAATTTTAAAAGCGAAGGAACAGGTTTTTGACCAGCATTACGGGGAATTGGTTCCCAGAAGTGACGATGGGAAATCTTTGCTTTCTTTAAAGAAGCTCATGGAATTGGTCCACTCAGCTGAATTATCCGCCTGAGTTAGGGGCAAAAATATTCGCAGAATTTTAGGTTCAGGGTTTCTTAACATCGAAGAAGCTAAAGTTTTAAATAGAGCAAACCAAAACCTAAATACAGCAGCGAGCAGGCTTAGGCAGGCCGGCAATTCGGGCAGCTTGGGCCGTCGGCCCATTTGGAAAAAGCTGGTAAAATAAATCTCGAGCATCTCTTTTATCCAGATCCACAAGTTTACCAAAGCGATCAAAAAGGATGCGGTTGATCGGCGGGCCTTGGTTTTCTTGGAAATATTCCCTTAAAAAAGTAATGGCAACCCAAGACTGGTCAACCAGTTTGACTCCCTCATCCAAGGCCAATTCCTTTGCCATTTCAGGGCTCCAGTCAGCAAAGTTCGCTAAAAAACCAGCGTCGAAGGGGATTTGTTCATTGCTTGACATCAAAAAAGAACCTATAAAAAGTTAACAGACCAAAGAGTCAGGCCATGTGCCATGATTTTTCATATCTTCTTATAATTTTACTGTTTTTTACTTTACCATGTCAAGATTGTTAACTCTTTACAGCAAAATCAAGCGTGTCCCCAATAAAGCTAAGATGCTGGCTTTGCGGGCGAATATCAGTAAAGAAACAAAACAAAATAGCCAGTTTTTTATAGGGCAACTGAATGGCAATTGTTTTTCAGAAACTGTGGCCCAAGATGACCTTTCAGAGTATTTAAAACCTTTAAGAGAAGGTTGCCTCGCCCATTTTAAAGACCTGCATAAGCCTAAAAAAATAAAGATTTTATTTCATCTCCCCAGCATTTACGCCCTTGGAACTAGGTCCATTTTTTTAAATTGGATTAGTAGCTTAAACTATATGGGGGTGGAGGCTGAGACTTTAGAATTTACAGAAAATTTAAGAGAAAAGCTCGAGGCATTTAAACCAGAGATCCTTGTTTCTGTGGATCACCAAATGTTTTTAAGCCAGTTAGACTTTGTAGCTATCGCCGATTACCGCAAATCAACTGCTTTAATGGTGGCGCTGCAAGCCCATGATGATTCTGAAACCAATGATAACTTCAGCAATGATAAACGTGTTGCTCTGGCAAAAAAAAACAAGGTAGATTTCTTTTTTTCCTTCCGCATTGAAAGTTATATTGAGCAACTTTTTGGACACCTAAAAGAGGCTGGTTTTACCGTCCTTTCCATTCCTTTTGCGGCAAACCCGATTAAAGATTACTATATTCCTAATGAGAAGGTCTTTGATTGGAGTTTTTTAGGCTCTAGCAACCCTGACAAGACCCCACGATACTCAAGCTATTTTAAAGGTCTTTTTAAAGGGTATGATGGAGTTTTAGCTGGCCCCGGTTGGGGAAGTGAAATCCCTTTGAGCCTAGAAGGTAAATACCACAGCCTTTTTTATTCCAAAGCAAAAATTGCTTTGAACCTGCATTTGCAAGAACAGGTGGATAGACCATCTGAAATCAATGAGCGAGTTTACAGCCTTGCCGCGTCGGGTAACTTCCAGATTTTAGACCAACCAAAAGCCTTGGGGCTTTTGTTTGCAAACCCCAGTAACGTAGTTTCTTTAGACCAACCAAGTGACTATTTTGCAGCCTTTGAGCATTATTTAAATAGCCCAGATGAGCGAAAAGTAATGGTCTGTCATGGCTTTGATGCCATCTACCAAGGGGGCCACACGCTATTTCATAGGATGCAGGTTTTGATAGAGCAAATAGAAAAGTCTAGAGGGCAGAAATAGCATGGCAAACCAAAAAAAGTCATTCTTTTTTGGAGTGATTGTCGATCTGTTGGGCATGCCTGTAACTTCACTTTTGGGCTTTGTCATGGTGCCCGTCTACTTGAATTATATTACGGTTGACGAGTTTGGCTATTGGACGACTATTCTCGAAATGGCCAACTTTGCAGGTCTTTTTTGGTCTAGCATGGAGTTTTATTTAATCCAGCAGGTTTCAGGTAATTTAAGCAACAGAGAGGTCCAAGAAAAGGCCATAGCCAATGCCTCTGCTACCATTTCTATTTGGGTCACATTAACCCTTGGACTTTTATTTTTAGGGGCCTTGGCTTTTCCAAACTACCTTGAAACCATTCGCTTTGCTCATTTTAGCGGGTTGATTTCACTGGTCACCATTTGGGCTGTTTTAAAGTCCTACCGTCACCTTTTAAGTTGTATTGTCATTGGGCAAAACCGAATGGCTTTAGCCAATTCCTTTACCTTAATGACTATGATAGGTTTTTTAATTCTCCCTTGGGTTTACTTAAAAATTGGCTTTGGTTTGCTTTCTTTTGGCTATGGTTATTTATCGACCTTTGCTGCCGTGTCATCATTAGAGTTTTTCTTAGTTGGTGGCCTATTTTTAAAGAGTTTGAAGCCTCGCTATTTGAGTAAAATTTCTCTTAAAGAAAGTCTCGTTTTTTCCTTTCAAACCTTTACCAGCAAACTGAGCTTACAGCTTTACGGCAATATCAACATCCTTCTCGTTGCGTGGGGTCTGGGCACTGTGCAGGTTGTGGTTTACAGCCTGACCTTAAAGCTTACAAATTTTTCTAAGACCATTGTTCCTCGTATTGTCTCTTCGGGGTATCCTTCTTTTTCCAGGCTTCTTGCTGAGGGCCACCAGACTAGAATGGAAGAGGTGATTGGTAAGATATTTAGGTTCAGTTTGCGATTTGGTTTGCTGCTTTCTTTTGTGATCTTTTTCTTAAACGAGGTTTTTGTTACCCATTGGGTTGGTGCCGACAAGTTTGCTGGCAGTTCTTTTACCCTTATTGCAGCACTTTTTTGTTTGAAAGAATCAACAACCTCTATTTTTTATCAGACGGTATTTGCGACTAAAGAGATAAAAAGAGCAAACCAGATTATTGTTCTTGAATCTGTTTTAAATGTGATCTTGGTTATTGTCTTTATGAAACTTTGGGGGGTTACAGGGGTGCTGTTAGCAACTTTATTGGCTACAGGAATCCTCTCGCCGGTCTATTTGGTTTATAAGAGTAAAAAACTCACAGGCATTCGCATTGGCTGTTTGCTAAGCTCGTGCAATAGGGTTGTCTTTAAATCTTTGCCTTCCATGGGGATTTTGTATTATGGGCAAAGTTTACTTGAAGCCAACTTCACTTGGGTTGGGTTATTTGGATGGCCAGCAGTTGCAGGTTTGGTCAACCTCATGCTTTTTGAAGGTCTTTTGATACTGGATATTCGCCATTTAGGCCCCAAGGAAATGATCAAAGAGATCATAGAGCGATCTTGAGTCTAGGCTTAGATTTCACTGGGAGGATGTCAGGCGGGGATAGCCAAAAAAAGGCTAGTGCAAGGCCTAACCAAAGGTTAGGCATCACTCAAATCTAAAGCTAATTAAGCTTTTTCTAGCTTAGCTTCCATGTGCTTAATGGCTTTTTCATCATGGTCATTCAAAGGACAACCACATTTGTAGCCTTCTTCTTTTGAATGTTGGGCTGCTTGGTCGATGTGCCACTGGGCTACTTTTAAATGCTGATCTACGTTCATTTTTTTCCTTGTTAAAGTAATTATAAGGTTTTGTTTATTTAGTTAAATTAAAACTCCTCGCCGACTTTGTCAAACTATCAAAATAAATCACTTGATAATAGGGTGAAATCCCTATAATATATAACATTTACTTAATATATTTTTTAATAAAGCCTGTTGCCTAAACTATGGAAATACCCTTTGACCTACAAAAACAGATTTTTGCGAAACTTCACGAAGGGGTTTTTATTGTTAAGGATAGAGAAATTTTTTACGCTAACCTCTGGCTTGCAGAGCTGCTAGGCTACGAGGCCAAAGAGCTGGTTGGTCTAAATGTGGCTAATCTGTTTTTGAGTGAAGATCTTCAAAAATTAGAGACACGTGCCCAAAATCGCTTAGATGGTAAAGGTGAGCCAGAAAGCTATGAACTCCCATTAAAGAAAAAAAATGGTGATGTAGTTCAGGGGAAAGTTAATCTTGGTGTTTATGTGTTGGATGGCGAACAACTGGTTTTTGGTACTTACAGCGATTTGACCTCCATTAAAAAAGCAGAACAGATGGAATTGGATATTGCCAGTATCATAGATAACCTGCCTGATGTTTTTTACCGAGTTAATATGCAAGGAATCATCACCATGATTTCTCCATCCTGCCTTGAATCCATTGGCTATCTAGTAGAAGAAATGGTGGGCCAGCCTATGGCAGATTTTTATACTGACCCTGCCCAAAGGGCCTTAATTACTGAGGCAATTACCGCAGGCGGCGGTCGAGCCACCCATGTGCAAGTCTCCATGAGGCGTAAGGATGGCGGCCTGATTTGGGTTTCTACAAATTCTTATATTCGCCTCGATGAAAAAGGCCAGCCCTTTTGTTTAGAAGGCAACGCCAGAAATATCACTGAGCTAAAAGATAAAGAGAAAGAGTTAATTGCAGCTCGTGAATTGGCTGTGCAAGCTGACGAAACCAAGAGCAACTTTTTAGCTGTCATGAGCCATGAACTTAGAACGCCTATGAACGGTGTTTTGGGTATGGCACAACTTTTAAAAAATGAAATTA
>JASJGK010000014.1:0-7405 GCA_033791585.1 SAR324 cluster bacterium
TCCCAGCATTAAAGCCAAACCAGCCAAACCAAAGGAGAGCTGCACCAAGTAAAGTGAAAACAAGGTTATGGGGCGGCATTGCAACCTTACCATAACCCTTTCTAGGACCCAAAATGATACTTAAAACAAGAGCTGAAACACCTGAACTAATATGGACAACAGTACCTCCAGCAAAGTCTAATCCACCTCGACCAAGTAAGTATCCATCTGGATGCCAAACCATGTGACAAAGAGGGGCATATACAAATGTCCCCCAAACAAAAATAAATACAGCATAGGTTGAGAATTTGATTCGCTCAACAGCAGCACCTGCAATAATAGCAGGAGTGATGATTGCAAACATGCCTTGAAACATCATAAACAGCAAACTAGGAATAGTGCCATTTGCCTCTAACCCCACACCATTAAGAAACATGTGGTCTAGATTGCCAATAAAACCACCCTGGCTTGGGCCCCAAGCTAAAGAGTAGCCGATGACAACCCATTGGATTGTCATCACGCCCATGGCAAAAAAGGAGTGCATGATCGCTGAAAGGACGTTTCCACTACGAACCATGCCTCCGTAAAATAAGGCAAGGCCAGGAACCATCAACATAACAAGGGCTGTAGATACTAACATCCAAGCTGTATCAGCTCCATTTATCTCATCGGCAAAGGCCAAATTAGGAAAAAAAAGGGCGCAAAAAGTGGTCGCCCCAAAAAGATTAAATTTTGAGGAATACATATGTGGTCTATAAAAGGGTGAATTGCTAAAAATAAAGCAGTGATTACAGAAACTATAGGGCTACTGGGCCCCTTTCGCCTGTTCTAATTCGAATAGCTTCTTCAATGTTACTAATAAAAATTTTTCCATCACCAATCTTACCTGTTCTGGCAGCATCTGTAATAGCTTCAATGGCAGACTCAACTTTTGCATCGTCTACAACCAACTCTAATTTTACTTTGGGTACAAAATCCACTTGGTATTCTGCTCCACGGTAAAGCTCAGTATGGCCTTTTTGTTGCCCAAATCCTTTAATTTCAGATACAGTCATACCCAAAATATTTACAGCTTCTAAAGCTTCTTTAACTTCGTCGAGTTTAAAAGGCTTGATGATAGCTTCGATTTTTTTCATCTCTTCCTAATGTCTTATGTTATCTGGCAATTGCCTTTTTGGTTTTGATTGTAGAAACCTAAACTTCAAGTAATAAGTTTTACAGTTTTAGTACTTAGTTAAAAAAAAGGGCAGCATAGCTGCCCTCGCTTTTTTTTATGACAAGAACAACATCTCGCGATATTTCACAAGAGGCCACAAGCGGTCATCTACCTGCAACTCTAACGCATCAGCTATTTCACGAACTTCATTCATCATAGGAATCATAGTGTCCTTAAAATAGTGACAATGCTTCAATGCGTCATCGTGAGGGGCAACTGCTAAAGCAGCGTTAAACTCATCGATTTTAGCAGTTAGAGCTTCCACATTACCGTTTACTTTCTTCAAGAGAACTTCTTGTGAGCTAGTAGCAAGACCTAAAGCCTTAGCGGATGTAACAGCCGTTGCAAGATTATTTTGATGCTCTAATGCAGCAGGTAAAATCATAGTGCGAGCAATATCCGCAGTAGCGGCAAATTCAATATCCAAACCTAGGATATATGTTTCTAACTTAATATTGTAACGAGATTCAATCTCTATTGGGGTTAAGATATTATATCTACCAAAAAGATCAGCAACATCAGCATCCATCATTTTTTCAGTTGCATCTGGAGTAGTCTTTAGGTTTAAAAGCCCACGTTTTGCCGCTTCCTCTTGCCACTCTTGTGAGTAGCCGTCACCGTTAAAGATCACTCTTTGGTGCTCTTTTAGCGTAGCCTTCACAACCGCATCAGCTGCATCAGCTACATTCATTCCACCCTTTATTTTTGCTTCGATTTCGTCAGACATATAGTCCAGCGAATCAGCCACAATAGTATTTATAAAGAAAACAGGGCCGCCAACATGCTGAGAAGCACCTAAAGCCCTAAATTCAAATTTGTTACCAGTAAAGGCAAATGGACTAGTTCTATTTCGGTCAGTTGAATCCTTTGGTAATTCAGGAAGTACAGAAGAGCCTAATTTGATTTTTGCAGCAGAAGTACTACTCGTAGCTCCACCTGAGCATAAATCTTCAACAATTTGCCCAAGTTCTGCACCTAAGAAAGCAGAAATGATGGCTGGAGGCGCTTCGTTAGCACCAAGTCTGTGATCGTTACCGGCATGAGCAACAGATAAACGAAGAAGCTTTGCATATTTATCAATACCACGAATAATAGCGGTTAATATCACCAAGAAGTTAGCGTTCTGGTGAGGCGTTGAGCCGGGCTCAAGCAAGTTATTGCCTAAATTATCTGATAAAGACCAGTTGCAGTGTTTCCCAGAGCCATTCAAGCCGGCAAAAGGCTTTTCGTGAACTAGGTACATTAATTTATGTTTGGCAGCGATTTCTTTCATCACTTCCATTACTAACATGTTGTGATCCACAGCAATATTAGATTTTTCGTAAACAGGAGCTACTTCAAACTGAGCTGGCGCAACTTCGTTGTGTCTTGTACGAACTGGAACTCCCAATTTAAAAAGAGCCTGCTCAGTATCTTGCATAAAACTTAAAATTCGAGGCTTGATAGCACCAAAATAGTGATCATCCAAAGCCTGACCTTTAAAAGGAGCAGCACCAAATAGAGTTCTTCCTGTTGCAATCATATCAGGTCGAGAATTGTAATATTCCATGTCCACTAAAAAGTATTCTTGTTCTAAACCTACAGTCGAATATACACTGGTCACTTCTTCTTCGCCCATTAAATTTAATAAACGAGTAGCAGATTTGGTAATGGCTGCTTCAGAACGTAAAATTGGAGTTTTTTTATCTAAGGCTTCACCAGTATAAGAACAAAAAGCAGTTGGAATACATAGTGTACCACCTTGTGCATTGAGCTTCACAAATGCTGGGGAACTGGGGTCCCAAGCAGTGTAACCACGGGCTTCAAAAGTAGCACGAATACCCCCAGAAGGGAAAGAAGATGCATCTGGCTCACCTTGAGTCAGTTCACCACCAGAAAAACGCATAATCGCTTGGTCATCGCCATCAGGGATTAAAAATGAGTCATGCTTTTCAGCAGTTGATCCCGTCAAGGGCTGAAACCAGTGAGTAAAGTGTGTTGCACCTAATTCTGATGCCCAATCTTTCATGGTTGCAGCAACGATTTCAGAAATCGCAGGGTCAAGAGGCTTATTTCCCTTAATTGTATTCTTTAAAGTTTTGTAAACACTCTTTGGCAACCTTGTTCTCATTACTTCGTCATTGAAAACATGTTTGCCAAAAATTTCAGAAATATCCTGCATTGCTGGAGGTGTATAGTCTTTTGCTTCGCCTCTTTCTGCAATGATCCGGCTGATTTGTTGCCTTGTAGTAGTCATGTTACTCCTAAATCCTTATTTTTAAAAAAAATGATCTTTTAACTTCTGCAAGGGTAGGGCCAGCTTGGTAAGCTTCTAAAACTACAGACTTCTTGTAAAAAATTGAAAAAAAATCATTTCTCTTCATTAACAAAAATAACATTAGTGACAAATTTTTTGTCAATAACGGCACTTTGATACATGAACACAAAAAACACATTTTTCTATCGGCATTGATCTAGGAGGAACCAAGACTAAAATGATTTTTGAAGTGGACCCCATAGTCAACAGCAAAAGCTGTTTTTTAAGAGAGAATAGACCTAGTTTTAAGCAGCCATATCCTGAGTTGGATTTTGGCCTAAATGAACCTGCAATGGGGTTCTTCCTTGTAGCGACTGATGAGGTCGCTTACTGTTACAAAATTCAAAGTATTCTTTCAGGTAGATTTCTTCATACTTAACGCTCCTCCATAGCCTTTCAATAAAAATGTTATCCATTGCCCTACCCTTGCCATCCATACTGATCGTAATGCCTTCAGATAGCAGTTTCCCAGTAAAGGCCTTTGACGTAAACTGAGCACCCTGATCTGTGTTAAAAACTTCTGGATTATCATTCCTCCTTAAAGCCTGTTCTAAGGCCGATACACAGAAACGATCGTCCATGGTAAGCGATAGCTCTCAGCTCAAAACAGCACGACTGTACCAATCCATTACAGCCACTAAATATGCAAAACCTTTATCCAGACGAATATAAGTAATATCAGTGCACCAAACCTGGTTGGGCCTTGTCACAGGTTTATTCTTAAGTAGGTAAGGGTAAATCTTGTGGCCCTTACCTCGCTTACTGGTATTGGGTTTTGGAGTCACTGAAACAAGACCCATAATCCTCATGAGCCTTAGGATTCGTTTGCGATGTAGCATGAGTCCTTTCAGGCGCAAACTATCTCTGATTTGCCTGCTTCCAAAAAAGGGATGGGCTGTAAAAAGACTATCAATCAAGCTCATTAGGTCTAAATTGTCGGCTGTTTCAGTAGTACTAGCTTGGGCGTACCAACTGGACCTGTTCAAGCCCACCAACTCACACTGGCGTTGCGTTGCTATCTTTTTATGCTTTGGGTTAATCATTGCTCGCTTCTCAGCTAAGCTCAATGGCCCATCTTTTTTCTAACCAGTCCCGCTCGATTTGAAGCTGGCCGACTTTTTGATAAAGACGGTCTTTTTCTTGTTCTAAAACTTCGTTTTGATTTTTTCCTTTTCTCTCAAAGATATACCCTAAACCAGTAAGTACCTGCTTTTTCCAAAGGGGACCTTAGGTTGGATGAAGGTCAAATTCTGAGGCTATCTCATTGATGGTTCGAAAACCCTTGATTGCTTCTAGTGCGACATTGGACTTAAATTCTTTGCTGAACTTTTTAGGAGTCGATTCTATCTTAGCACTCTGTCCATTTTATGGGGGCCACTATAAGGCTCGTCAAATTACTTTTGAATATATTGAAGGGTTTTACAACAATCATAGATAGCATTCAACGTTGGGGATAAATCTCCAATTGAATATGAAGCTATGAAGGCAGGTTAAGGTATCCACTAAAGCGGGCAATATCAGTCTGACACTAAACAGCGGGGCAATCTCAGTTTTGTATCAATGACAAAGAGATTTTCTAATATTAATCTCATCTTTTTTATTGATTTCAGCATTTAGTAATTTGGTAAATTTATTCGCACCTGAACTATTCAGGTGATCAGCAAATGGAGCTTTATAGTCCTTTGAAGTGAAACAAGAATCTTGACTATGGTCAAAATAACGCAATCCATTTTTTGCAACTAATCTATTAACCCTCTTAGAGTAAACACTTCTAATTTCGGGAAATATTTCTTTCCAGAATCTTGGCTCTACAGGTACTTGAAAAAGAATAGGTTCAATGCCTTTATCCAGCAAATGTTGGATAAAACCTTCTAAGTAGTTAATATTTTTAACTAATACTTTCTCACTAAACAGTTTAGATTGTTCTGCAGCCCCCACAGCTGCATGTTTCCAATTGGGTTCACGTGTATATGATCCTGCACTCCACCAGCCTGAAGGGGACATTCCTACAGAGTTAAACTCTGCTAGTTGCTTCCTAGCTTCAAAAGTATATTTGTAGCGTGCTCCTAAAGCAATAATCTGACTATATTCATGCAAATGTAAAAACTCGTTGATGCTAAACGGCTCTGACCAGTATTTTTTTTCCACGGCTAAACGAGGCTTCAAAACAGGTCTACCTATACTTGAAAAATCTTTATTTCCAGTTTTCAAAGCTAAATTTGCTTCAAAAATAGGTGCGTCAATCACTGAATAAACCTTGTCCTCACGAGGAATGTTATAGTACAGGTTGTAAATATTAATTCTAGCGGGTTCAGTAAGCAAAATCTCTGAACCCCAATTGTAAAAAAAGACAGAAATCAATACTTTTTCAAGCTTTGGAAGTTTTTCTAGATAATAGTTTGCAACGTTTACATCATAGTAAGGATCTTGGATACGATGGGCCAAATTTACAGATTTCAAACTTAATAAATCAGGGTTAACCCCGTATAAAGCATGAGAAGATCCTAACACTATTAACTGAAGTGAATCCTTATTTTCCTCTGTATATTCCTTTTTGACTTTATAGCTTATTTTTGTTTTTGTAAATTTCTGCGTGGTGGCGCTTCGTAGGCCACTTTCAACCCATAAAATAAGACAGGCAAAGGGCAATACAAATAAAACTGTTTTAACGATAAAGTGTTTCAAAAAAACCTTTTAATATTGAAAATAGAAAAATTCGAGTTGTATATATCACTTGCAAAGTGATTGCCTGACTTTTATTTCGTCATTGTGGTTTATTTCGGCATTAAGTAATTTGGTAAATTTATTCGCCCCTGCACCGTTTAGGTGATCTGCATATGGATAAGCATAGTCCAACGTAGTAAAACAGGAATCTTGGCTATGGTCGAAATAGCGTAATTTGTTTTTCGCAACTAAGCTGGCTACATGTTTAGCAAAAGTACTCCGTACTTCGGGTTGTATGTTTCTCCAAAATCGGGGCTCCACAGGCACTTGAAAAAGAATGGGTTCAATTCCCATATATTGTAAATGTTGAATAAATCCTTCTAAGTAATTAATATTCTTAACTAGTATTTTCTCATCATACAGCTGAGATTGCACCCCAGCACCCCAGATTGCATGATCCCAAGCAGGTTCTCCTGTATATGGACCTGCGTTCCACCAGCCTGAGGGAGACATTCCTCGGGACTCAACATTTCTTTGCAGCTCCCTAAAATCGAGCAAATGCTTGTAACGTTCCCCTAAGGCAAGTATCTGGCTATACTGCCGTAAATGTAAAAACTTGCTAATACTAAAAGGTTCAGACCAATAATCCTTTTTTAAAGTTAAAGTTGATTCAAAAACAGGGGTTTCTGTAATTGAAAAAGTCTTGTTTTCAAGAGGAATACTATAGTAGAGTTCGTATTGTTTCATTCGATCAGGAAATTTTAGTATAACTTCTGAACCCCAATTGTGAAAAAAAACAGAGATTAAAACTTTTTCCAGTACTGGAAGTTTTTTTAAATAATAGTTAGTAATGTTTGCATCATAATAAGGGTCTTGGATTCGGTGGGCTAAATTAACAGATTTTAAACTTAAAAATTCAGGATTAACGCCGAACACCGCATGAGAAGAACCTAAAACTAATAATTTGATTGAATGGCGGTTTTCTTCTGCAAACTGCTTCTTAATTTCATAGCTTATATTCGATTTTGTTTTGTTGCTTTTAGTAGCAGTTACTAATCCAATCTCAACCCATAAAATTAGGCAGATAAATGGAATTACTAGTAAAACTGATTTAAAGATAAAGCGTTGCACATTAGCCCTAATTAAAATTGGAAATAGATAAACTCTTGCTGTTCGAACCAAGAACCAAAGTACAAAATTATAAATACAAAAATATAGTACCCTGAAAAGCGAATAACAAAATGGCGATT
>JASJGK010000015.1:0-16544 GCA_033791585.1 SAR324 cluster bacterium
CACCTGAAATTAAAAATATCTTGAAGGAAATCCACCCTGAAGTGATTGAAAAGTTTTATGGCTGTGGTTTGACCATTCCTAAATGCCTAGAGGGCTTAAGTGTAATGGACCTCGGTTCTGGCTCGGGGAGGGATTCTTATATTTTAAGTAAGCTTGTTGGCGAATCGGGCCATGTTATTGGGGTGGATATGACACCAGAGCAGCTTGCTGTTGCTCGTGAGCATATCGGATACCAAACAGATATATTTGGGTATAAAAAACCAAATATCGAATTTTTAGAAGGGGATATCCAAAATTTAGCCGCCTTAAAAATTCCAGCAGCCAGCCAAGATTTGATTGTTTCTAATTGTGTAATCAACTTGGTGGATGACAAGTTAGCTGTTTTTAAAGAGGCTTTTCGTGCCTTAAAAGAAGGTGGCGAGCTATACTTTTCAGATGTTTACGCCGACCGCAGGGTGCCCATTGAACTAAAAAATGATCCCGTGCTTTTTGGCGAATGCCTCTCTGGTGCTTTGTATTGGGATGACTTTCTACACTACGCCAAGCAAGCTGGGTTTTCAGACCCAAGGTGGGTCGAACAAAATCCCATCACCATTGAAAATAAAAAGGTACAAACTGCCTTAGATGGCATCAACTTTTTTTCTGTCACCTGTCGTTTGATCAAAATCAAAGACCTTGAGCCTGATTGCGAAGATTACGGCCAAGCAGTCCGCTATAAGGGCAGCGCTGATGGCATGGAGAGAGTTTTTGTGATGGACCAAGGTCACAAATTTGAAAAAGGAAAGTTAGAACTGGTGTGTGGAAATAGCTATTTAATGCTGAAAAATACTCGCTTTGCCCCGTATTTTGATTTTTTTGGCGACTTTTCTAACCATTTTGGAATTTTCCCAGGCTGTGGTGGGCACTTCCCTTTTACCGCCGATCCTGATGAAGCATTGGAAAATTGTGGTTGTTAGCCCCTATAGAACTGCACTTCTTAGTTTTATGTGCCTCGTCGCCTTTGCCGCTAATTCGGTTTTATGTCGACTAGCTTTGAAAAATCAAGAAATTGGTGCCATTGAGTTTACCTTTGTGCGTGTTCTTTCTGGCTCTATTGCCCTGTTTCCGATTTTTTTTATTTCTTTAAGGCGAGGTGAAGCCTCTATAAAATCGGGGTATAAACAAGCCTTGGCTCTATTTGGCTATGCAATATTTTTTTCCCTGGCCTATGTGAGGTTAGAAACGGGAACAGGTGCCTTGATTCTTTTTGGCTCGGTGCAAATAACCATGATTGGGATCTCTATCCTCAGGGGAAACCGCTTGAGCATCACAGAATGGATTGGCTTGATTATCACTTTCAGCGGGGTAATTTACCTACTAGCGCCCAACCTAAATATATTAGGGTTAGAATCTCAAAGCTCGATTGGCCTAGCGCCACCCCCATTAGTGGCATCTTTGTTTATGCTGGCCTCAGGGATATCTTGGAGTTTCTATTCTGTTTGGGGGCAAAACGCAAGTAACCCTTCCTTTGCCACAGCTAGAAACTTCCTCTTGAGCGCACCCTTAGCTCTTTTAGGTTTACTGTTCCTACAAGGCGAGGGCTTGTGGACGGTAAAAGGGGTTATGTTAGCTGCAACATCTGGGGCTGTGACTAGTGGCTTGGGGTATCTGACTTGGTATGTCCTCTTAAAAAATATCTCTCTTTCAACGGCAGCCCTGTTACAGCTCTCAGTGCCAATGGTCGCAGCTTTGGGGGGTGTTCTGCTCTTAGGTGAACTGATCACAGTCAAAATTATCTTAAGCTCTTTGCTGATCTTAGGGGGAATTTTTCTTTCCATATGGGCCAAGGTCAACATGCGCAAACAAGCCTCTCAAAACTTATCTTCTAAAGGTTAAAAATTATGCCACATGGCTCTCACGGATTAATACAAAATACTTTGGAAAAAATTGTTTCCAAACCAATCCAAGCAACCATTACGGTTGGAAGCAGCATTATAGTGATGATGCAGCTGATCAATTACCTCAGTTCTCTTTGGCCAGAGGTGGCCTATCTCAAATTTATAGTGCCTTTTATTCCGCCCTTCTTTATTACCCGCACAGCCAAAAGAATCAACCAACGAAAGGCGGAATATCATTTTATCAAGGATGCAAAACCCTATGTATTTGTTGCTTTTCCCAAAGAACTTGCCCCTCAATGTCTGTTAGAAACTCAGCCAGATATGTTTAGTGATAGCGCCGCCAAGCATTTTAATTGCTCTTTGGAGGATTTTTCTCAAGTCGAGGCCCTGCCCCGTTCCTTTTTTACAGATCCACAAGAGCGGGAATCTTTGGTAACTAGGTTGATCGAAGATTTTAAAAGTCACAACCAACATGGAACTTTGGAAAATATACCTATTTCTATCACGCCTAAAGATACTAAAACCTCCAATATTTTTATCCTCAATAGCGTGCTCATTGAAAAAGAAGGTAAACTAAAGTGGCAGGCCACCTTAACCAAACACTTAAGTTTGGAAGAGCTACAGGGGCTATAATCAGGCTTAAGATTTGTTTTACTAGATGCCAAAAACTATTGGCTGGGTAGGTTTAAACCCTGCTTCAGCCAAAGGCAACAAATGGCTTATTTGAGTTTTAAAACAGCCTAAAAAACAGACCTAAAATCATATTTCATGCTGACAGTTAACCATCTTTCTTTCTTAGCATTCAGGAGTAAGGTTGGATCAAAATACTGGTATTCTCTACTGGGGTCATCATGATTAATAATCATAGAAAAGCCAGGCCTGCTCTTACTTTTGCCTATCTTGTTTCTACTAGAATACAACAGCATTTGATAATCACCCATTGTATTTCCAGCTGTAAAAATGGGGTTTCGCCCTATAATGTTTTTGATTAACTCCGCTTTGCCAGGTCCATCGGCTTGAACACTGGTATGTGAACCTTTACGGATAAATTGAATCCGACCATTATTTTTAACAAAATCAAAAGCCACGGTAGAGCCTATGATATGCGAATTTTCTACTTGTAAACCTGAAGCCTTAACCATTGCTCGTAAAAAAGCAGTTTGTGACCCAGAAACAATATACACTGTAAAATCATTTGCAACTAGGTAAGAAATTAACTCTACCATTGGCTTATAGACCAATTTTTTATAAGGCATTTTGAATCGAGAATTTTTCTGGGGTTTACTCAAAAACCTTGTGGCGTAAGATTCATAGCTGGAGAGGCTTTGCCCAAAAAAAGGAACCATGATAATTTCATTGGTGTAACTAGCATTGGCATTTATTTTACCCCAATCCTTGTGGCATGCTGCAATGTAAGGTTGTAATTCTATCTGTGGGGTTGCAATTTCACACATACGCTGCGCCGAGACCATCACCTCAATAAATGTTGGTTTTTCAAGGCCGATGGTGCCATCGAAATCAAATGTTGCAATCCGCTCAGAAACAGGAACAAAGTCCGGGCCACTAGTGGTAACTCTTTTAACAAAGCGTATGATCTCCACTTTAGCTCGACTGTTGTTCCAAGTGGAAAGCGGGCCTAAGTTAACCTCCGCTTGCAATATCCCAGAAAAAGCCAGAAAGAAGAGTGAAAAAACCACAATGATATTTTTCATAAAAACGCCTTTGAATTTAAATGTAGAGTCTAACAAACAGAGTAATTAGACAAAAAAAATAAGCTTCGCCCCCCGGTAAAAGGGGCAAAGCAAAGGCCCTATTTACCAAGAATCATAGATGCACCCTTATGGCCAATCATAAATGAAGGCGCTTGGGTGTGACCTGATGTAATTTCAGGCATCACAGAAGCATCCATTACTCTTAGATTTTCAGTTCCTATTACCTTTAATGTAGGATCAACAACAGCACCTGAACCGACGGGTCCCATTGCACAGGTACAAGAGGGATGCGAGTAAGACATAGAGTTTTCTTTCAACCAAGCCTCGATTTCACTAGGTGACTGGGCCCCTCTACTGGATGCGCTTTCTGGCCCACGAATCCTGCCAAATGCGGGGGAGTAGGCTAGACTTCGAACAAATTTAAAAGCTGCAACGCACTCTGCCATATCGCTTTCAACGGCAAAGCGATTGAGGTTGATTTTTGGTGGGGCGTTTATGTAATCACTTCCATCTGCAAGCTCCACTGTCCCCCTACTTTGCAACCGCATTCCCCCACCAGTAATAGTGAAGTTATTTTCCAGTTGCTCCTCTGTTTGGTTCGCTACATACAGACCTGGCATCATTTCAACACAGTTTTTTGGTTGGTTAGTATCTGGGTCGAGATTTGCCCATGCTATGGCGAAACCTTCGTTTCTACGGTTTCCATTGGGCGCAGGTCTTGGAACCTGTAAGGGTGTATTCGTTGCCCAAGAGAGAGAAAAAATTGTTTGGTCCTGTAGATTTTTCCCAACTTGCGGGGATCTGGCAACAAGAGGAATCCCCTTACTTGCAAGATAATGCGGGTCGCCAATACCTGAAGACAGTAATATTTTGGGGCTATTGATCGCACCTGCTGACAGAATAACTTCCCTCTTGCAGACAACTGACACGAGTTCACCACCAGACACAGGTATATACTCAATACCTACCGCTTTATTTGCATCAAATAGAACCTTCGAACAGGTGCCCTGCTCAAGTTTAAGATTCCCTTGGGGAATAATCGAGTCTAAAATGAAACTCTGAAATGTTGTTTCTCTGATCGTCCTTGGTGAAATGGTTGATCTAAGTGGGCTAACCCCAAACATAGGCCCTTCAAGGGAGTTGTAATCAAATAAAGGAAGACCCTGTTGAGAACATGCCTCAAGGAAGTGTTGTCCAAATTCATCTGGCTCATGGCAGATTGTGGGGTCCAAAACTTTTTCTAGGGCTTCAAAGTGCCCCTTAACCTCTGCTGCCGACCAGCCATAACACTTATATAGGTTTTCCCATCGGTTATAGTCGGCCTCTGCACCCCTAGAATAAACCATATCATTAACAGAGCTACAACCGCCAAATAACTTTGATCGAGGCACTCCTGTCATCTCACTGGTACCAGCGTATTTTGGGCTTTTATAACCTCTCCACCAAACACCATCTTTGCCGTAAAGATTATTGTTTAAGTAGGGGTCCCAAACATCCTTAATGGGTTCAGGTGATGCGCCAGCATCAAGCAGTAAAACAGAATTTGTGCCGACTTTTGCTAACTCCGCAGCTGCAACTGACCCAGCAGACCCTGCCCCAACGACAATGTAATCATAAACTTTTTCAATTGTATCCATTACTTACTCCTTTTTATCTAAAGTACATTAATTTTAAAAAAATATATTTAATTAAAGTATATAAAATCAATCTATTACAATGTGATCTATTATATTTTTATAAAATTTTGTACTTATAAAAGTATAGATATATTTTCTAATACCACTGCAAAACCTATTCTGCAAATTAAAATACATAAAAACATTAACTTTTATTATCAACATAACTTACTTTTTCTAATATTTATAATGTATTTTATAGGAAATATCCATTTTTTTCCTATTTATCCCCTATAATTAAGCAATGACGCATGAAGGGTCTAGAATGACTTTTGCTTTTGTAATAATATCATTTTCTAATCAGATGCGAATAAAATTAAAATTAAGGGGGTTAAGGCAAGCCTGAGCCATCCCTACAGAAAAATGAAACAATTTACTGTTGGGGGGCGGAATAAATTTAATTTATAGAATATAGAGCACTAACACTGAAGCCCCGAATTCACACCACTCTGACACCCAGCTATATTACTTCATTTCTTTTAATTTCATAAGTTTAATTACAGAAAAACAAAGTAATTTCCCCTAACCCATCACGCTATTTAAGGAGAAACCTGGCATCTTAATGATCTAATTTTAAATAATGCAGAATCAACTATAGATAAAATATCAATTATTATTTGTATTAATTACCCCCTTCAGTTAGAGTAACAAAAAAATGGCTTTTTAACTTATTTGCCTCCATTGACAGTGACTTTAAAGATGATGGTGGTGGGATAAGAATCTAAAGACTAAAAATTAGAAGCACCTTTTGAAAGCAAAAGCATGACAATTATAAAGGAAAATATGAGCGACACTACACCAAAAAAAAAATCTTATAGAGCTGTTGGATTTCTGATCATTGGCTTTTTAGCACTATTAGTGATTCCCATTCATAGCAATCAGATTATGTTAGCTACGGATTTTGGCCAAAATCTTGTATTTTCTCATCTGACAATGTTGGGTACCTTTGCCCTATTTATGGAACGCGCAATTGCCGTTTTTCTTTCCGCTTGGCGCAGTGAAGACGCAGACCACTTAGATGCCGCCTCAAAGCTGTTCCAAAATGAATTTACTGCATGTACCGACGAGGCAAAAAAAAGCGACATCCAAACTAAGATCAACGAAGCCACAAAAGAAAGAACTCAATATCGCACTAAATCCAGGCATATTGCCCAGATTGCGAGTCTTGGCCTAGGCCTTATCGTCGCGCTACTGGGGGTGCAGGCCCTAGGGGCTCTGATAAACCCTGACTCAATAAGCCATAAAGATTTCTTTGCCCTTGTTGATGTGGTTATAACCGCTGGTGTTTTAGCAGGGGGCAGTAACTCTATCAATATACTAACCTCAACCTTTAATACATTGATGGTATCAACCGCAGCTAAGGCAAAAGGCTAGTTTAAACCCAGCCCCCCGCTAACACGGGGATGTTTAGGGATTGATTACGCACAAGGCTTGGACAACAAGAAAATGCCAAGCCAAGTGATAAACTCCAAGACAAAATCTCTATTCGTGCTCAATGAACATACAATTACCCATAAAGATTTAAGATAGAACGGCGGAGATGGGTGATAAAAACCCCAATTAAATTGAAGGTAAAGGTTGCAGCTACTTTTTTATGATTCTGCAAAAACAACTCAAAACTCTCTCTGCTAATCACCAGGTATTTTGCATCTTCTAAACAAGTAAGGTTGGTGGTATGAAAATGGTTGGGCGTAAACAGCGAAATTTCGCCAACAGCGTCCCCCCTGACAAGGTGAGACAAA
The DNA here is from genome assembly GCA_033791585.1 of SAR324 cluster bacterium. Classification (GTDB taxonomy): domain Bacteria; phylum SAR324; class SAR324; order XYD2-FULL-50-16; family XYD2-FULL-50-16; genus JASJGK01. The sequence goes on from JASJGK010000015.1 coordinate 7,008, forward strand.
ATTTGTTTTTGTTGCTCAAGTTCACGGGTTAACTCTAATTTTCCTTCCATCACGATATACATTTTCTCTCCGTAGTCACCTTGTTGGTAGAGCCTCCCCCCCTTTGTAATTTCATTTATCTCAAAGGACTGGCATAGAATTTTCAACTCCTTTGGCGTTAGATTAAACAAAATATTGCTAAAGTCAGGCTTAGTTTCAATGATCTCACCACGTTCAACCATATGAATAAAGTGGTCCGTTAACATGGCTGTTTTTGCAGAAAAACTCTGGTTCATTTGAATGTACCCTTTGATCAAAACCAGTTGGTGGTATTTAATTGTTCGTGTGCTCAATGTCAGTTGAATCAACTGGTTTAGGCCCTCTTCATTGGCCAAGGCACCAGCTAAATCAACCCTTGGGCCATTTGAAAAAAACCGTTGGTAGTAGCCTCTGAGTAGATTAAAATTCCCTAAAATCAATCCCTCTTCTCTCCCGCTTTGTATTTTATTTAGAGCATTTGCAAAGGCGATTACTTCTGGTGGTGCTTGGTCAAAAGTGTGGTCTCTGTGGCCTAACTCAGCTATTTGAATATCCTTAAATAAAGAATCACAAAGATTTTTGACTAAACTTAAATAGAGTTTAATCGCAGTTTGAGGAAATTTTTCCTTTAATTGCATAAGGTTCTGGTTATTTAACATCAACAGCTTGGCTTTGGTGATGGTCTTTGCCGAATCCATCCGCCTGGCTTGCGGGAACAGGGCCATTTCCCCAAACACTTGGCCCCGTGTAAAATGAGCCACTTTTTTATTCACACCGTGAAACCTTTCATCAAAATAAATCTCTACCTCACCCTCTAAAACCACAAAAAGGTCTTTCCCTAATTCGTGTTCTAAAAATATATTTTCTTCTGGTTTATAATCCTTGGTTTCGGCGACAAGAGTAACTAGCTTGGATTCGACCAAATTCATCCCGTAAAATAGAGGAATAGAACTGATAAATTCAGGAGTATAGCGCAGGGTAAGATAGTCCCAAAGTACAATAAACTTGGTTTGGGTTAAAATCGCAGGAAGTAAAAATAAACTGGCGCTCAAACTAACTAAAAGAGTGGTTGCCGTTAACCACCCAAAGCTAGACTGCCCTGTGACCTTAGAAGTCATTAAGACACCGAAGCCGATAGCCAAAGCAATCGTAGTAAATATCATGGGTTTCCCAACACTACGCAGGGTTTTACTGGTGGCCTTTTTTTCCACCTGTAACTCTTTAAGATTTTGATTAAAATGGGTAATAAAATGGATAGAATCATCAATCCCAATGCCCAGCGCAATTGCCGCGATGACACTCAAGGTCGCGCTAATAGGGATATCGTTAAAACCTAAAAGACCAAAAAAGATCAGAATAGAAACTAGATTGGGTATTAAAGCCAAAAAGCCTGCTTTTAAAGAAAAAAACAAAACAGATAAGATCAGAAAAATTACACTTACAGCAATGGCCAAACTGATAATTTGACTTTCGGCAATATTTTGGGCCGACTGCATGGATAAAATGGCATTGCCTGACAAACGAAAGGTAAGGTGGGGAAATAGCTCTTGCAGTTTATGTTCAAGCTTTGTAGTGAATTCTAAAAAGCCCCGGCTACTGTGATTTTTTAGCCTAATGGTTACGTTTAACAGGTTCCTTTTGGGGTTGAGAAACAAGGCTCCGTAGTTTTTTTCCATGCGGCCCAAGTAAAACCTCACCTCTTCATCATTAATATTATCCATCCCTTGGAGTTGCAAGGAAATTTGATCAATAGGGCTGTAAAGCCTGTTGATTTCAATGCCTGTGGTTTTTGCGTCACCACTTAAAAGCCAATCTTGCAGCAAGACCAAGCCCTTTACTGTTGCTGCTGTTTCTAAATCTTTCGCTTTTTCTTTTGTCTGGAAAATGATCCGCACAAAGCTAGAACCACCAAAGTGTTTTTCCAGATAGTTTTTGTCTTTTGTGAGCTTCGACTGGGCAGGGAAATTAGAAACTTTGCTATCTACCCGCACTTGGGTTGCACCAAATATGGAAACCAAAACAACGACAGCCCAAACAATCGCAATGGGGTTTGATTTTGAATTCACAAAAGCACCAAGCCAAGTGAGGCCTTCATCTAATATCCCCGCCCGTTCAGGCTTGTTTTCCCGAGCTGGCAAAGGCAATAAGGTTAGGGCGCAGGGTATCAGAATCAACGAAAAACTGGCCATTAAAAAGATCCCTACACAGGCAAAAAACCCAAGCTCGGCGATGGCTGGGATAGGGCTCCAAATTAGGGCTGAAAAACCCACCAAGGTTGTCAATAAGGCTAAAACCGCAGGGAGGCTCACCCGCAAAAGGGCTCTCTCTAAAACCTCTTGGTGGCCCAGTTCCAACTTCCTGGCCGCTTGAAAGTATTGGGCAAGGTAATTAATGGCGTAACTGGTTCCAACTGTGGTGACCACAGGGGGCAGCACCAGGGTAATGAGGTTCAATCTCGCACCAGAAAGGCCAAAAATCCCTGCTGTCCAAATCATGCCAGCGCTGAGGGTGATAAAGAGCAAGAGGCTGGCAAAAAAGCTCCTAAAAAGGAAGAAAACCACAAAAGACAACAAGAGAAAACTAAATGGCAATATGCTTTTAATATCTTGGATTAGTAACTTTGTGATTTCAAATTGCTCCCTCGGTTGCCCAGCGTAAAAGAGGTTTAATGAGGATTTTTGATGGTCTTGGATTAAGGCCTCAAAGTTTCTTAAATCTTGGTCTCGCTCGTGAGTGTCTTTGTGTTTTAACCTAACGATAAATACTGTCGCCTTTTGGTCAAAACTAAAGAGGTCTTTTTGAATTAAGGGGTTTGCTTTTAGTTTTGTAATGGCATGGTGAATAACCTTTTCCGTGTCCAGCTTAATTTGGTCAAGACTCTGGCTTAATAGCTCTTCATTACAAACAAACGCTGTTGTTGGCTCTTCGACCTCAGAGGCAGAACTCTCTAAACCAAGACCTAGGTCCATCGGCTCTTCAGGTATAATTAGGGCGCCCAGCTTTTTGCACTCTAAAACCGCTCGGTATTTATCCAGCAAACTAACACAGCTCGATGAAAGATGGAGGCTGTGAAAATAACTCTTTCCCACACAATCGCCACTGATTTGGGGAATATCTAAAATGCTGGTTAAACTCACTAGGGCGGGAAAGGTTTTGGTGATTTTTGCCGAAATCGTTTCCAGCTCAAGAAGAAATTTCAGGTTAAAGTAATGCCCTTTGGGCTCGACAGCCAAAATTAAAAGTTCCTCAGAACCAAACTCCTGTTCCATTTCTTGGTGATAGGAAAAAGTAGGGCTTTTATTGTCAAAGAGGGGCGTAAAACTGGTATCCAGTATCAAATGGCCTTGGTCGTCAAAAAGATGAGACATGGCGGCCCAAGAAAAAAACAAAGTCCCAAGAAAAAAGCCCAGCAAGGTTAACTTGGGGAAGCGGTAAAAGGGGGTAAGGGCTCTAAGCATCATAGCTAAATCCTCAAAGAAAGTTCAAATTGAATCCGCTGTAGCTTAGTCGCCTTGCCGCTTAATTTATTCTCTTCTACGGTAGTTTGACTAATAAAAGCCCTAAATGATGCCTCACTAGATTTTTTAAACTTCCATTCAACCAGTGCGCCTGTCTGGCTTAAAGGAGTTGTCACAAAGGCAAATCCGCCTAGCTCTTGGGTTTTTGTAAGGTCGTAAACCACTGCCAAAGCCAACTGCCTTTGCTGTAGGTTCCTTGTTGTTTTTATTGGTTGAGCTTCATTTTCAAAATTGAGCACCAAGGTGTTAGCAGGCACAGAATACAGGCTGGTGCTATTGATTTGTGTCAGCCAGAAAAAATCCCCTTTTTTTTGCTCTAGGCTTAGGGCTAAGGCAAACTCCTTTAGATTAAGATTTTTGATTTCCGCCTGATCTAACTCCCCCTCTGGGGCGTAGAGGTGGTAGCGGGTTTTATCTGCAAAAAAACCAAAATCTCCTTTAAGCAGCAAGTTATTTAAAGTGTAATCAAAATCAAAGTAGGCGAACTTAAGCGGGCTATCTTCCACCTTTAAAACCAGTTTTTCTTCTCCCACTTCAGGGTCTAGCTGTGTTTCTAAAGATATTTTGTTGTTGCTATCAAACCAGCGGAATAGGCCCAGATCAAAGGTTAAACCACCTTGGATGATCTGATAATTGACACCAAAATTCCCCCTCAAAGAACTGGCATCTTCGCTCACTCTTTGGAAGGGGCCCCAGTAAAGATCAATTTTATGGTTACCCATTAGCTTGTGAAAACTAGCAACGGGCATGATATAGCTGTTATCTTGGCCATCGAGATGGGCTGTTTTATCAGGGTCGCTTAGGTTTAAAATGTTGATGGGGCTTCTAAAATCAACCTTGCCAATTTTAAGCTGTTGCCCGCCAAGCCGAATAGAATAGTTTTCTGCTTGCCAATCAAGGTAGGCCTCCCAGAGGTCTACCCCTGGAGTATCCTTGTATGATCCATCGTTTTGATCTCGCTCTTGCATAAAATAATAATCAAAACGTAAAAAACTAGAAAGCCTGCTGGATATTTGAATCTTTGAGTCTGCTTGGTAAAGGTTGTAGAGACGATTGTGTTTTGATTCTTCTGCCAGGTCACCATTTACAGGGAGGCCCCACTCGTCAAAAGAGCTTTGTGCTTTAAAAACATACTTAGACCTGTAACTAGCCTTAAGGTAGAACACTTGCCACTCTAGGTCAGATTCAGGTGGAGGTTCTTCTAAATTTAACAGATCTTGTGCTTGCCCCGAATGGGCGATGAGGCCCAAAAATAGCAGCCCTAAGATCAATAATTTAGTTGATTTGAAATGCGCCATTCAACTCCTTTACATTGAGCATGGGGTCTTCTTCAGGCTCAAGATACAAATGATGTTGGTTCTTTTTATTGATTAACAGTTTAAAACTGGTTTCAAAAAAGTAGCGAGTTTCGCTAACATTTACGCTTCTCACTCGAAATTGAGCCGAATACCAATGGCCCTTCACCAAAATATAAGATTGAGGGTAAAAGCGGTAAACCTTGGCAAGGGCACCTTTATGAAAAAAGCGGATTAAAATGGGCAACTCTCTCTTTTTTTCAAAATAGATTTCTACCTTCTGCCATAGGTTTGCCTGGGGGTTACTGCTTTCAATCAATAGGTAATCTTTATTATTAGCGACAGGGCTACAGCTCGACTTATATTGGTCATTTTCTAAAAAATCAAAATCGGAAGAATCAATATTTGTCCCCTTGATGAGGGTATCTGACCCTTCGATTTTATAACTCCTGCAATTTTCATTTCTGCTTTCCGAGCAACTGATACATTTATAGTCTTTCGACTGGTTTCTTATAAAACATTGGGGCGCATTTGAGCCTGAGATAAAATGAATCCTTTGGTTTTCTCCCATTTTTATAATGTGGATTGCCTCTTGGTTTTTGATTCGTAAAAGTCGATTTTCACTTTTGCACCCGTCACCTTCACAGGGTGAAATTTCAAAAAATAATGAGAAACGGTCTAAATTTAACGGGTTGGCTGTTTTTGTTTTTTGAAAGAGTTTTTTGTAGTGGTTCGCAGTTCTAAGCTCCTTACATTCCACCCCTAAAAGCGGGTTAGTGGTTAGCATTGGAAACAACAAAGCAATCAAAAATGTACTGATTTTGGTATAATCCACTGGTCCACCTTGGTCTAAGAGGTACTAAGATTGTCGTTAATCCTAGTATAGATGCCTTGGACACTAAAGTGAAGTTTTTCTGTTGCCTGAATGAGAAGTTCTCGCCCTTTCGCCAAACACAAGAAGTGTAAACTAGACCAAATAAGAATGCTTTTGTAGCTTAAAGGCTAGAGCCTATAGCTATATTCAACCCTATCTAGAGCCATATGAATCCCCTATTCCACTCCGTTATCCTCGATTGTACAGGGGCAACTACAGCCCAAGAAACTGAGGTGATCCAAAGCCTATGGAGTGGTTACGGGTCTATTAAACGCTACGCTTTAACAGGCTCAAAACATAAAAGTGTAGTAGTGAAACATGTGCAGCCGCCCACAGGCAACCACCACCCCCAAGGCTGGAATAGTGACCAATCGCACTTACGAAAGGTAAAGTCTTATGAGGTGGAAAGGGCTTGGTACAAAAGCTTTGCTCAAGAATGTGATGATACTTGCCGCATCCCTAAGTGCTTTGGCCTTGAATCCACCGAAGATGAAGTCTTAATTGTGCTAGAAGACTTAGACCTTGCAGGTTTCCCAAAACGCCTGTCTAGGGTTCATGACCAGCAGATTTTTTGCAGCCTAGACTGGTTAGCAAACTTCCACGCTACCTTTATGGGTGAAGCCCCAATTGGGCTTTGGCCCATTGGCAGCTATTGGCATTTGGAAACTCGGCCTGACGAGCTTGCAGCCCTCACCGACAAGACCTTAAAAGAGGCAGCGCCACTCATTGATTTGGCTTTGACTGCAACCCCATTCCAGACCCTGATTCATGGCGATGCCAAACTTGCAAATTTTTGTTTCTCCAATGACGGCAATAAAGTGGCGGCCGTTGATTTTCAATATGTCGGTGGAGGTTGTGGCATGAAAGACCTAAGCTATTTATTAGGTAGTTGTTGGGACGATAAAACCTGTGAAAAGCGGGAGGGCGAAGTCTTAGATTACTATTTTGTAAGGCTCTGTGAATCCTTACGTGCTAAAGGAAAAAAGCTTGATTTAGCCGCCCTTGAAGCAAACTGGCGCGGCCTTTACCCTGTTGCATGGGCCGACTTCCACAGGTTCTTAAAGGGCTGGAGTCCAGGCCATTGGAAACTAAATAGCTATAGTGAACGCATCACCAAAGAGGTCATTCAAGGCCTAAGTAAAAGATGAAACTAACTAACAAAGACCTAGAAAAACTCAGTCAGATAGCCATTGTAGCTGCTAGGGCAGCAGGGCAGATGATTGCTGTTGCAGCAAAATCTGAGGTGCAAGTCAAAACCAAAGTCGCAGGTGACTCACTGGCCAGCCAAGTGGTTACAGAAATAGATTTTAAAGCCCAAGAAATTATTTTAGAAGGATTGAACCCCACCCTTGAAACTTATAGGCTAGGCTTGTTGACAGAAGAAAGTGACGATGACAACTCCCGCCTTTCTAAAGACTATTTTTGGTGCATCGACCCGCTAGATGGCACCTTGGCCTTCACAAAAAAAAGGGTAGGCTACGCCGTTTCCATCGCTCTGGTTTCAAGAGCTGGCATTCCCATTTTAGGAGTAGTCTTTGACCCAACCTCTGGCACTTTATACCATGCTACTCAGGGGCAAGGAGCCTTCAAAAATGGGGAGAAGTGGATCGTAGACGGGTATCAAACTAACAAGGAAAAAGCCCTCACTCTAATTACTGACCAGAGTTTCAAAAACCATAACCAACTCCCAAAAATTACCAAAAAAATTGAAGATATAGCCACAAAATTAGGCCATTCAGGCATCAAAATCCTAGACCAAGGCGGCGCTGTTATGAACGCCATTTGGGTAATGACAAATCAACCTGCTTATTTTGTGAAACTTCCCAAATCAAACCTTGGCGGCGGCAGCCTTTGGGATTATGCAGCAACAGCCTGTATCTTGGCCGAACTAGGGGCGCATACGAGCGATATCCATGGAAACCCACTAGAACTAAACAGAGAGGGGTCTACCTATCTAAATCACAGGGGGGTGATCTTTGCCAGTGATGGGGCCTTGGCTAAAGAAATTATTGGCCTAGTCCAAAAGACGGTCAGCTTAGAGATTAAAGAAGTGCAAAAAAATTAAGGAGAGATTTTAGAAAGGAGGGGAGGCTTGTCCCTACTGGTTTCTTCAACCAGCAGGGAATTATTTAATCTATTTAGATTAACTCAACCTACATGGCGCAAGGGCCTTCCATTTTACCATTTTTCTTGCAGAATGTAGCAAGTAATCTTTCTTTAAGCTCAGTTCCTTTTTTCCCTACTTCCATGATTACAGTCTCACCATTTGGGCCTAAACCTAAATAAGTTTGAGTGTAAGGGAGGTGAGGGGCGTGACCTGCTTCAATGTTGCTGTATTTTTCCATTAACTTATCACTTCCTATAACGTAGATCCTGCCATCAGCAGCAATTTCTGAATAGGAGCCACTAGTTCCAGAACTCATTGAAGAGGTAGCTGCGCAAGAAACTGATATGAGTGCGATGATGAGAAGTAAGAAGAAGTTAGTTTTCATTTTTTTCCGAAATTTTAAGATTATGTGTTACCACTTTTTTAAGCAGCCTATGTACTAAATAGAATTTAAAATAGAAATGTTAGTAAAAGATTAAGATTGAGTTAGAAAAAATTAGAATCAGGTTATTTGGCTCGAATCAACCCAGTGTAGAGTCGAAACTAGAGGCACAGCTAGCAATAAGGGCCAGAATCAAGGCCCACAGATCAAAGCAACTGTAGGCTGAGGTAAATCTTAAAAAAATAGGAGGTTTTTTTGGAGTTGAGTTGTTTCCTGCCCTGCCATTAGGCTTAAACAAATTTTTAGAAGGCAACAAAGTTATTCATCTACTTCCCTAAAGCCAGCTTCATTTCCCACAAGCTAAATTCGTTTTGTAAACCCTCGGCCAATGCCTTTTCTATTACTGCACGTCCCTTGACTAAGCTCGGGTCTTTGAGTCGCTCCCTATACAAATTTACGTAAAATTCATCTGGTTTGACAGTTACCGAAATCTTAATTTTTGCCCCTTGCAGGTGCCTTTGTTCCTCGTAAACAAACTTTCTTGATTCCTCTGGAAATAGCCTTGTATCAAAAAATTCTTGCGCCAAGCTGAGTGATACTTTTCGCCCTATGAAGGCTGATTGTTTTGTCTTGGGCAACTCTTTACCCTGGCTATCTAACTGGATAAAATCAATTTGAATCAAAGGGGTAACATAGGTGGGCAAAGCGTGGCCTGCCCCTACGTTTTTTAAGGTGATGGATGCTGTTAAAAGCCCTTTTTCGGCATGGCCGCGGAAGTTTGTAATACGCAAGGCCTTTTTGGTCATATAGGGGCTATGAATCCCCTTCCAGCTATGGCTACGGTCAGGCATATGGCATTTTTGACAGGTTACCCCGTCACTTGCATATTTACTGGCCCGCCACTCTTTATAGGTATTCACCAATAACTTACCTTCCAGCTTGTAACCGTCATCAGGGAATTGATGGCAAGGGGCGCAAAAAAGTGGATTTTCAAACTGGCTTTGGACTGTATATCCACCGTGAGGTTTTGGTTCCATTGCAGAAGGCTCTACTCTCGGTGGTGGCCCTTTGACTTGCCAATTGCGCAAATGGCAAGCGGCGCAAACAATGCCCTTTTGGTGGAGTCCCTTTTTTTCTAAACCCTTAGCGGCACTTACTTTTTGTTCAGCTAAGGGTGCATGGCAGTTCATGCATGACTCTGCGCTTGTTGCCGTTGGTGAGTCATGAATCGGTGAATCAAGATGCTGCCCTAAAAGACCTGGCCCCATAGCTTTAGAATGAAGGCTCCGCCCCCATGCTCTGAATTGGTCAGCATGGCAGACCCCGCAGTTTTCAGGGGTTAG
>JASJGK010000016.1:0-5615 GCA_033791585.1 SAR324 cluster bacterium
GCGTCTGGATCAACGGCAAGTTAGTTGATATTTCGGGCGGTTATCTATTCACAAAACTACCTGCGCCCATTTTATTAGCCCTCAGTGGCAATAACAAAACCCTGATCAATTTTACAAAAATTCAGGGGGCTAAAAGCTATAACCTTTATTGGTCTGAAAGGCCAGGGATCACCCCCCGAAATGCAACGAAAGTCGCAGGAATTGGCTCCAACCACATCCACAAAAATTTAAAAAATGGAAAAAATTATTACTATGTAATTGCTGCTGTAAACGCTCAAGGGGAAGGGGAATGGAGTGATGAAACGGCAGTTATGCCTAACCCACGCCCCCCAAAGGCGCCACCACTCTATGCGGAGTCAGGCGATTCAAAAGTCACACTAGATTGGAAAGAAACCAAAAAGGCAGAAGGCTACAACCTAAAATGGACCACAGATAAAAGCTTAAACGTTAGGGATTGGGAGATTATTCGTGATGTAAAACCAGGCTTTGAACACCTTAAACGAAAAAATACGGTCACTCACTATTATAAATTATTTGCCTTTACTAAAAACGGTGAAGGTAGACCAAGCGTTCTTACCTCGGCTACACCAAATCCCGCAATATCGGCGGATGTACCAATCGCAGAATTGCTGACAGGCCTAAAACTAGGTGACTTTGACCAAATTCAACCGAGTGGTGCATTAAAATTAGACATTGCAGATAAAGAGGTTGCTGCGGCCCAAGGGCTAAACCAAGCTAAATCCTTAAAGGCGATGGATCTGGCCCAACGTGACCAAATGATAGCCATGTATGTTGCTCAAGGCCAATCCGATGCCATTGCTGGTGCCCTGCTAGGCCAATTGGAAGATGAACCTGCAAACTTAAATCTTTCTCTTTCTTTGTCTAAAGTTTTTGTGGAACAGGGAAACGATGCCGCTGCTTTAAATGTTTTAACCGCTAGCCTTGGCCGAATTTCCTTATCCGCCCGTGTTGCACTGAACCAAGAATTAAAAACCAAGACAAAAAAAGGGGCTACTACCTTATCAGATCAATCAGAAGAGGCCTTTTTAGCCAATGAATTTAGCCGATTGGGTATCGCACTACTTAAAAAGAAAAAGTATAAAGAAGCCTTAAGTGCCTTCCAGTCCCTTTCCACCTTAAGCCCTGAATTCCCCATGATTGAGTATTATCTGGGTCTTTCAAGGCAAGGGTTGTTGCAATATAATCAGGCGAAAGAGCACTTTGTTACCCAAGCGGATATGGATATCGACAAGGATAACCAATTAAAAAACCTAGATGCCTTAGCTAAGGTCATGCCCTTCAGCCCTGAGATCCCAGGCATCAAAGACGCCCTTACTCGCTACAAGGCACTACCTGAAAAAGAAACCTTAGAGGTTGCAGATACCACGTGGGTTAAAAAGAACGAGAAATTTTTATATGACCTTCTCCGCCAAATAGAAAAACTGAGAAAAGATGGATTGAGTGATCTCGCCATTACCTTTAAAAACCCATTTAAGTTTAAGGGTTTGCAACCAGGCCAAGATATTTATTTGACCTTTCAAGTTGCTAACATTGGCCGCAAGCCCAGTAGTGAGTACAATGTGAACTACATCTTGCAAAATGATGCCAAGATGAACTTTGAAATAAAAGAGCAGGATCGTTTCCTCGCAATAAAAGTTGGCGATGAGCCTTTTGTTTTCCAGAAAAAACTGACCATGCCTGACAACATCCCAGCTGGCAAATACCGAATTATAGCCCATGTAGAACAGCTTGAAACCATTGGTGAATGGACTTTAGAAAACAACAAACTAACCAGTCAATTGGACATGGAAGTTTCCGAACCTATGCCCGACCTAGATATGCAATTTTCTCAATTTGCAGACTCTCAAATCTACGCTGGCAGCAATGTTGATTTTTCGTTGCAAATTAAAAATACAGGTGCTGCTAAAAGTTCTGAATATGAAGTGCAATATTTTATAGAAAGCGAAAGCGGGAGCAGAGAAGAAGTCCTCGATTCAGAAAAGTTCAAAGGGGTGCTGCCTCGGGCTTCTGCCCCTGAGTTAAGCAAAAGTTTTTCCGTTCCTGATTTAAAACCTGGTAAATACAAATTGGTTGCCAAGGTGAAAATGACCCAAGGCAGTGAGGCCAACACCAGCAATAATATTTCTGAAACCTCCCTTGTTTTAAACCTTGTTGCCATTGGCATGGACTTAGGTCTGGAGTTTGATGGTCGCCCCAGTAGAAAGACCCTTAAAGCGGGGGACAAAGTGGAGCAAGAGTTTATCGTCAACAATTTTGGTCAAAACGAATCCGAAGCCTTTGATGTGGCCTATAGCCTTGTTGATGAATCGGGAACTGAAATCCCCTTAACCAACAAATCAGCATTATCGCCCATTAGCGGCAAAGATGACGATGATTTTGAAGAGGAATTTTCTATCCCTGCGGGGATTACCCCAGGGCAATATAAACTCAAAGCCAAATTACAGCTCACCAAAAGTAGCTCTGACCACAACCCAGATAACAACGAAGTTACATCAAATTACAGCTTCTCTATCGGTGATGGATTGTCCCCCTTTGCAGTGGACCCCGCTCAATCAGAAGACCGTTTGATTAGCCCTGAAAAAGAAAGAAAAATTTATCGCCACCTGCCAGCATTGGCTTTGACTGCCTCAAGCGCTTTATTTTCTTACCAAGAAAGACAAAACTACCAAACAGAGTCAGACAATTATGATACTTTAGTGGCTAGCTATTCTAGTGCCAGCACAACAGATGAAATAAGTACCATCGATTCTAGTGTCAGTAAATCCAAAAGCAAACTGGATAGTTCACAGCAGAAAAATGACATTTACGATGCTCTGTTTTTAATAGGTGTCACTTGGGAGGCCTACAATATCTTTTTATATGAAGAAGACGGTTCAGCCTCTTGGGGTGACAGTTTGCCCCAAGGTTTTTGGAAGCATGCTGGAACAGGAACTTTGGCCCTTTTTAGTATGTACCAAGCCCAGACAGCTCAAAATGAGGCGGACCAATTATCAGATGACAATGCTGAGTTGGAAGCAGGTTATCAAAACCTAACCAGCACAGATGAATTTGCCTCCCAAGAAGCCCAAATTAGTGAAAATGACAGCAAAATTGATACTGCTTTAACCCGCGCTACAATGTATGATGTGGTAACTTTAATGGCCTTAGGTTTAGAGGCTTGGTGGATCTATGAAGACCTAACTGGGTCGGGTTTTGCCCAGGCAAATAACAACCTACCAACCTTCGCTATTAGCCCCACGCCTCTAGCTTTAGGGTGGACCGCTTCCTTGCAATGGAGGTGGAGATGAGCTATAGTTTCACTATGAAAAAAGCCTTACAACTCTTACTCGCAATTCTTGTTTCCTTCCAACTTGCCTCATGCAGGACAACCAAGGATACAACATCAAATGAGTCCATTGCTTTTTTAACTGTAAATTTAAAAACAGGGACGGCCTTAGCAGGGCAAACGGGGCAACTAAAGGTAATTGCCACCTATAAGGATACTACCACTAAAAACCTTACCAGCACTGCCACCTATACCAGCACAAATACTGACCTAGCCTACTTCGACGACAACACCAAGGGCTATGTCACCTTTGAAGCTGCAGGCGAAGTTACTCTTTCAGTTACCTATAATACAGTCAGAAAAAATATACCTATCACTGTGGTTACGGCTGAGTCTGTGACAGTTTCAACCGAAGACAATACAATTACCTTGGATAATGATGCTGATTACACAGCAACGGCTACCTTGAGTAACGGCAAGACCCAAGATGTTAGTGAGCTTGCAACTTGGAGCAGTAGCGACACCACCGTTGCCTCTGTGAGCAACACAGCGGGCAGCCGAGGCCTAGTTAGCCCCATCACTGCAGGCACCAGTACCATTACTGCCGATATTTATGGCACCACTGGCACAGATTCCTTAACTATTTCCGCAAGTGGTTTGCAAGGGTTAGAGCTAACACCTACAACTCATTCCCTGCTTCTTGATTTTCCTGTACAAGTTAAAGCAACAGGCATCTACCCTGATAACGTGACCAAAGACATCAGCCACCTTGTAAGTTGGTCGAGAGATATTACCACCGACACGACCTTATCTTTGGCCTCAGCTCCAAGGAAAGGGATTTGGGCCTTAGGGACTGCCGCAGGCACCACGGTTATTACTGCCACCTACGGGGATTATTCCGCCACAACAACCCTATCCACTAAAGCAATCACCACCTATAATGCTGTGAATGTAACTCCTTTGGACCCTACTTTAGTGGTCGATGACCAGATTCGCTTTAAATCGTGGGGACATGCTCACATTTTATCAGGTGGTATTACTAGTTATTACGTGGCAGACGTCACCCAATCTTCGGTACTGGTTTGGGGTAGCGGCACAACAGCTACGGCAACGGTAGAAACCCTATACGCTGGTTTAATAAACGCTCTGGCTACAGGTAGCTCAGTTATCACAGCCAAACATAGCCCAGCAGTTACAGGCGGAACGCCTAATAATACATCTACGATCACGGTTTCTTCGGGAACTTTGGATAAATTAGAGATCACACCCAACGAGCCCGACATACCCACAGGGGCAATCCAAAAGTTTTTTGCCACGGCCATTGATTCCAACGACAATAAAAGAGACATTTCCGATACAGCAAGTTGGTACACATTAAAGGCTTCAACCTTAGAAGTACTAGACCGTGAAGAAAAAACTCTCGTCAAAAAAATTGGCGCAAGCACAGGCCGAGTGGGGGCAACTTATAGCACTGTGGCAGGAAGAGTAAATGTTGGAAAAAATACAGCTACCCTTGAATCCATTGATGTCACCCCCTCCAACAGAACCTTGCCCACAAGTATGGAAATCCAATACTCTGCCACTGGCAACTATTCTGATGGCTCTACCTTTGATTTAACTGACTCTGTTTTATGGGATAACCAAGATACAAGTATTGTTTTAGTCAGCAATGAAAGCACAAGCAAAGGCAAGGCTAAAACCGTGGCCACAGGCTCGAGCACCATTACAGCAACATTTGGCACAATATCAGGCACCACTACCTTAACGGTATCATCCATCACCGTAAGCTCTATTGAAATAGAACCTGCTGTTGCAACCTTTGCCAATGGCTACACCGAGCATTTTAAAGCAACCGCTGTTTTTAGCAATAACGCAACCAGAGACGTCACCGACTTTGTGACTTGGTATTCTAGTGACAGCACTGTTGCCCAACCAGATAATCAAAAATACCATAAGGGCGCTGTCACAGGCATTAGCGCTGGCTCTGCAACGCTTTACGCCTCCTATGAAGGCGTGGCTGCTGGCACCAGCGCATTAACAGTAAGTTCTGCCACCATAAGCTCAGTTTCCTTAGATACCAGCATCACTACAGGCACGGTTGACACCAGCTTGCAACTGGCCGCCACGGCTATTTTTAGTGACAATGGTAGTTTAGACATCACCAAGAAGGCTCTTTGGTCCTCTGATGATGAGACAGTAATCATGGTCAACAATGACCCACTTAACTCAGGTTTAATCACCTTTATTGCAGCTGGTACCGCCACCATTACCGTTACCCATGGCTCCCAAACTGCAACAGTAACATTCACCGTATCCAATTAAAAATGAT
>JASJGK010000017.1:0-13338 GCA_033791585.1 SAR324 cluster bacterium
TTGTGTTTTTTCCTGATAGCCCAAGGAGAGAATCAAGCGAGTTATCTAGGGTTGAAAGAACTCCCTGCAATATATTTACCTCTCTTTTTGTTGCAGATTCTAGACTTTTCAAAGTTTCAAATTGTTTTTCACTCAAGCTTATTAAATTGTCAAAATATCCGCTTTGCTCTTTATCTAGGTTTGTTATTTCTATATCTAGAGCGGTCGCTTCTGCCATAAAAACGCTTGAAGTTTTTAAAGCGTCTTTCTGTTCTTGCCTGTACCCTGCAACACTAGCCCCAATTTCAGCTAATTTTTCAAGCTGTTTTTCACTGGCTAATTCTTGGCCCCCAAAAAGTTTTTGAAAAGGCAAATATAAAGACTTCCAAATTCCGCTTTCTATGCCAGCAACTAAATTTGTTATAAATTCAGGTCCACCCAAAGTGCCTTCAATGCCTTCAACTGTTGCACCCCTCACCCCGTCGGCTATTTTTTTTGGCAAGTTGTCTCTAAAATCATCCATTTTTTCGGGAAAAGAAGCCAAGGTATCAAAAAAATCACTAATTGAATCAGTGAAAGACAATATAGCGCTTGGGATTGCCATTATAGCTTGTATAATTGCAAGATACCCGCTTGACATGGTGCCGCCAAGACTAGAAATACTGCCAGCTATATCGCTCAATCCGCTTGAGGTTTGGGGCTGAGCCACTGCGGGGGGAGCATCTTTTTCTGGTACTAAACCAAGATTGCCAGTGCTGCTTTTATCCTGTTGGCCTTTTTTTTCAATTAAGTCTACTACTTGGGCCGTTAAGGTCAGAGGGGATTTAGTGATAATAGTTGTTGGTAGCGCCTTGGTTTCAGACGCAAGATTAGCTTTTGGGGCTAACTTTTCTTCAGAAATGAGGTTTATTGCTGGCACGGGAACCCTTGAGGCAGCATTTGTTAAATTGACCACTTGCGCCGATAGAGTTACCGGTTCCGTGATGGTAAAGGACGAAGGAAGTTTTTTTTCTTCAAAGCCAGAGGTGTTTTCTGTGACAAGGCTGTTCGCACCGGCCTTTGGGTTCGTCGCACCCACTAGATTAGACTCATTAGGTAAATTATGGTCTTGTGCTTTTTGTAGCTGAGTATTAAATTTTTCAACTCCCAATAGCATCGACGTGTAGAGCTTACCTGCTGATTGACTTAAGCCACCAAAGGCCTTCCCTAGGTTATTGGCTTGGTCCTCGAGCCCTTTCAAAGATTTTTTTGTTTTTGTTAAGTCAATGTCCATATTTATTTTTACCTATTTACTTCGTCGTTACGTTTGTTCTGCTTTTTTATCTTGGTTTTTCTGGGCTTTCACCAGTAAAGGATACATCGCCGTTTCAATGGCCATGACCTTTGTTAGCATCTGCTTTGACTCGCCTATGAGCCTCAAATATTCCCCTGCCGCGGTAATAGGAATCATCCCCATGCCAAAGCCCATGGGGCGGCAGGTTTCAAGTGCCTGCCAAAGCTGCAAGGCTGCGCCCAATCGCGGTGAAAGGCCTTGTTTAAACGAGGCCAATCACACTCAATACAGGGCGGGCCTGATTGTTGGTGGAGGTCTGAGCAGGTGGTACAGTCGGGGGAATCCCCCATATGCCATTCTGCCCAGTCCTTTAGTTTCCCGCTTTTTTAATCTCTTCTTCGTTGAGGGTTTGACCATAACCTTCTGCTGCATCAAAAATAGCCTGCACAAAGTCGAAGTTTAAATCTGCGATCTTCTTTTTATTTTCATAGGTACAAGGGATGGCTTTGCCTGTACGGTCAGTAATATCCTCCCAATCTTCTAAAATTTTGCAAAAGCGCTCGGCCCGAATAGCAATGTGGTCCATGGTTTCTTTTTTTACACCTTGCTTGTATTTTGTTTTGGTGTGTTTATCTACGATGGTCTGGATGGAGCTAGCATCAACGACATTTAATGTAACCTTGGCAGACACATTGCCAAGTGAAATTTCTGTTGTGAAGGACGATTTTTCTAGGAGTAATTGCATTTTTCCTTTGATGAGTTTGAGTTTTAAAGTATTTGCCTGCCCATGTGGGGCAGGGCTTTTTTTCTTACTAACTAAAATAAACTAGTTGTAAATAAGTTGCCTTAAATAAACTTTAAACTAGCGCTATCATCGCCGTTAGTTTCTAGAGCGTTGTAAGTGTTTGCTAGCACCAAAGCGGGGCCATTTTCTTCTACCTTTGCTGTTTCTTGTGGGACACGGGGCAAGGTCATAACCAGCTGGTTACTGCCCACAGGGCCTAAAGTGAGTTTTAGTTCTCGCTCTAAACCATCGTTATCAGCAATCAAGTTGGCAGATTGGTCTTTTCTGAAATAAACTTTGTAACTGCCGCTAATTTTACGAGTATCCTCAACATATTCGGTAGGGTAAGGGCTTGAAGTCATTTCGTTTTCAATCACAACAACTGATTCAGAAATAGTCAGGTCAAAGTTAGTGGGAACACCTTCAACGCCACCAAGTAATAGATTGGCATCCTTCTTTTTTAGAGGAGTGCCGCCTGAAGACTTAGCTGGCAAAAAACCGATCACCTCTTCAGACACTGCCCAATCATAGGCTAAATTGTCGGCTAGAGTGAGCTCGTTGTTGATTAAATCTACGGTAATGATCTTGTAACCTAGGTCGGTATTTGAATCGGCAAGGCCACTTGCAGCGGCGCAGGCTTTATTTTGTACATAACCGCCCACCATAAAACGAGAGGCGTCTGTTACGGAAACTACAGCTTGGGCGGCGCTAGAAAGAGTTGCTACAGAGTCATCCCCAACAGTGATTTGTTTTAAAAACTTACCAGTGAAATTAAAATCGGCAGCACCTTTTTTATCAGCCATAGTAAGTTTTAGCTCTGTGGTTACAGCACCAGAAACATAATAGGTGGCATGACCTTTTCTGTAGGCAACCGAAAAGCTAGGCTTTTTTGCAGCCTGTAGGTATTGCACATCCACCCCAGCATTAACTGTTTCTGTGCCCATCAAACTCGTTAGTAACACAGCGCCACGAGGAGGCGTACCTGCAGCATTGATATTCATCAAGCATGTGAGGCTCAACTCACCTGCAACCAGGCCATCTTGGAATCTAGCTTGCAATCCTCTTGTGCTATTCATTTCGGGGCTATCTGTATAGCTCGGTGTTTGGGTTGCTGAGATTGCGCCAGTTAAGGGCAAACAGTCGGCAGAGTTTGGCATCACAAAGGTGCCCACGGTAACTTCTGGTGTAACAAAGACCAGTTGTTCAATTTTTTTGGCGATATCGCTCATGTTCTCTCCTAAGAACTGGTTATTTTAAATAGTACGGCATAGAGGTTATGGTTTTGCACTTGCCCCATGGCGCTGTCTTCAATGGGGATCATAGCTTGCCAGCCTGTTGGCTCAAATCCCCCTAATATTGTGGTGACTTGGTCCAAAAGCTCTAAGGCTCCACCTTGGCCATTTAAAGCTACAGAAGCGACAGTGACGGAAATTTTCACTTCACGCTCCAACGGGTAATTGCTGGGGCTTGGTGCACAGCCTAGCTCTTCTGCATTGTGCATTTTAGCCCCTTGGTATTTGACCAAAATGCTACCCTTGGGGCCGCTAAGTTTTTTCTTCAAGGCATTATCAGGCCATTCTTCAACTTTAATTCCTTGTGGCACCAACCTTTCTAATTGGCTGGTAACCTGAGTTAACAGATCTTGGATCATGATTCCACCATCGGGTTAATCCGTTCTCGTAGTTTTACGTTTGTTCCAAAGAGGCTTATCACTTCTAAGGGGTTAGTTTTTTTGTCTAAATTTTGTGGGCTTAGGTTATTCAATTCTTTGCTCCCTAGTTCTCTAGGAAGGGATTTGAAAATTCCTTGGTCCACAAAATAGCCAAAAGAATCTTGCAAATTTTTGTTTGCTCGGCTTTGGCCTTTATTTCTCTGCCGACTAGCCCCAAAGTCTTCGCCAGAACCTAGACTTTCCAGGCTCATCTGTAGCAAGGCCAAATGCAGGCGGCTTTCACCGTCGGCCTTGTTTATTTGGTCTACCACCCAAAGTCACTTAAGTTGGGGTAGCTATCCTCAGGTGCTTTGACGGCCATCGCTGCTGCGGGGGCCTGCTGCTGAGATTCTGCAATCCCAAGGAGCTTGGTTTTGCCAGAGGACAAATCACTCAGATATTGCAAGAGACTTTTCCGTTCAATTACCCAAGATTCAGGCAGTTCTGCCTGCCTCCGTAAATACAGTTCAAAAAGGCCTAGCTTGGCTGAGACTTGAGTTATGATTGCTGGCACAGGGTCAAGAGGAAGTTGGTCAGTTAGACTGCCTAAATAGCTATCAATTTTCTGGTCAGCCCGTTCTAAGGCAGCATCCACTAATAGGGGATCAACCACACCAAAACCATCATCATCCGTAAGCTGGATTAGTTCCCCCTCAGAAACGAGGTGGAGTAGATCACCCATAGCGGAATACATAACTAGACTACCTTGGCGTAGATTACAGCCTCAGGCCTTGTTAGTACTGGTAAGGGCCGAGATTCACCCTTTAGCCACTTGCCACTTGGGTCTTTTGAGTCCCAAGCTTTGGCGAAATAAACTTCACCAGGTTTGCCCATGCCCACACCGTTTTCAGAGTCAAAGTCGACAACTGGAGCGTAGATTTCCATCGCGTGGTCGCCAGTAATAGCAACAGTAATAAATCTGTCAGCTGGGATTAAGTCTTGCCTTGCGCCATTTTCGTCAATGTAAGAACCAAAATACTCAATGATTTCCACACCTGATAAATTAGCAATACGGCCTTTTTTGGCGATGTCATTACCTTCGGTATATCTGAGTAATTCCCTTACATTTTGATTGTTCAAGAGTGCATCCATTGCATCGGTACCACAAAAGGCCACCCATTTTTCAACAGTTCCTAAAGCTTGACTCACTTTCTTTTGCCAAGCTCTAATGTTTGCAACTGGGTCACTTGCAGCGTCGGTCCAAAGAGCTGTACCCGTCAAGGTAGGCTTTTGTTCAGCCGAGAAGTTAAAGTCCACAAGTACATCACCAGCTTCATCAATAATTTGACCGCTCAAGGCTTTTGCAGCCATGAATTCACGTGTGATATCAATTTTCCTGCGAATATCTTTTAGGTTTTCACCTACTTTTTCTTGCAAGAGTTCCATGCTTGAAGTGGTTCCAAATGCACGCATAGAAGCCATCTCACCAGCGGTGATCAATCTCTTTTCTGCAAATCTTGGCGCGTCACAAGAGATCCGAGTACCGCCTTGGGTATCGGCCATTGAAGCAGGAGAGCTAACCTTAATATTTTTTAAAATACGCTCAGAAGTGGTTTGCACGTCCCAAGAAAACAAGCTGCTTAAGCTGCGCTTTTTTGTTGCAAAGACTGTGTCTAATATCAAGGTTGGCGCGGGCTTTAATTTGTTGATGATTCCTATCAACACTCTGTTTAAAAAAATCGAATCCATATTTTTTCCTTTTATAATTTAAATAAAACAAATAGTTAGTAATAATTTTGAGGCTAATGCCTGCAAGTCTTAGCGCAATTAAATGCCAAAACTTGTTGGGAAGTCCCAGTCCTTGATCGTTCCTCGGTCTTTGATCCAATAGCTTTTGACCGTAGAAAGGGTTAATTTCATTTGAGAGGCAATGGCTTCAAAGGATTTTAGCTCTTTCATATATAGTTCCCTGGCCTTTTGGGGGTTGTTTACAAAGACCTTAGCCTTAGTTTTTGGTTTACCCTTATCCTCTTTTTTTTTGGCTCCTGAGCTTTTTTCTTGGACCGCTACAGGTTTTTCATCCTCAAAAAGAGGGGCTACCTCTAAACCTTCGGTGGTCATGAAGTGGATGCCCTTTCCTTCTAACTCAGAGATTGCCTTAGGCTTTAGGCCCTCCAAATTCACCCCTTCACTCCAGTAAACCCCTGAAAAGCCAACTGTGGCAGTAGCATTTTTACCAATGGTTTTAGGCTCACTCAGTAAAATTGCCACAGGGCACAAGGATTTAGCGGCCCCTGAACGGGTCAAAAATTTCACGAGTAAACCCTGCTCATTGCGGATTAAAAGGTCGCCCACCACGGGTTTCTCACCTAAAAAAACAGAAGATAAAGTCCGCTTTAAGGTCAAGGCCGGAAATTTGCTGTTTAAAATGGGCAAGTTGCTCATTTAACCTCTATTTAAAAAAGAAATGGGCTGCTGTTAGGTCCGCTTTTGCGGCTGCATCTAAACCAGTTAAATTGGCCTCAACAAGCACGCCTACTTTACCCACAACCGCTGTCATATCAGCGGCGCTGGCATCTGCGTCTTCAATCAAAATTGCAGATGCTACTTCGCTGCCGTCTGTTGCAATATCAGAGTAAGCTGTGTATTTATCCGATGCTGTGATCAAGCCTAGAACCTGGCCCGAAACATAAGGGCCGCCTGTAAGGGTTGCTTCTTCTGTTACGGGTCCGTAGTTGTCTGCTGCAAAAATTGTTTTAATTTGTTTTGATATTTGGTCCACTGTTTCTCCTTGGATTAGCGTGGGTAAAAAAGAATATTGTCTAAATACTATTTAGAGCCGCAGCCCGTGCCTGCTACGACTGATTCAATGAGTTGGTCTTGGTCTGTGAGGTCGCCTTTTTGGTCTTCTCCTATTCCTAATGACTTTAAATGGCCTTGGTTGGGCAATTGTTCTAAAAAGTTTTGCAGCCACTCTCGGTGAGATTGGCTGGGTTTTGGGCCTTGGCCCTCACCAAATTCAAAACTACTATTTGATAGGCCTGCCATAAATTCAGGCAGACCCTTGGACTGAGCAGGGGTTAAAATACCCTTGGAAATCAAACCTTCGGCGAAGCTGTTGGCTTTTTCCTGTGCGTGGGACTGCTCTAGTTTGGCAAGGCGGTTTTTATAGTCTTGTTCGAGCTGTTTTTTTTCATCTTTGATTTTTGCAGGGTCCAACTTAGTAGATCCTAGTTCCTCAGGGCCAGTTTCTGCTGGAGGCTCTAACTCCTGCTCTTCGGTTTCTTCTTCTGTACCCGACTGTGATTCAAGCTCTTCGATTTCTGTTTTCAGGCCTTCAATTTCAGATTCTAAGTCTTCTAGCTCTGGTTTTGTCTCCTCAAGCGCATCGTCAACTGATCCAATTAATTCACCATCTGCCTCTAAATGCGCTGTGACTTCAGGGCTATCTAGGTCATAAAAAGTGCCATCTTGGTCTAATATCCTACCATCGGCCAAAAGGTAGAAGGTCCCTAATTCAGCGGACATTTCTGGATTAGTTTTTTGAGCGCCTTTTTTTGGAGCCGCATCCTCTGGGCTTTGGTCTGAAGCAAACTCAAAAAAGCTGCTTGATCCTTTTTGGGATTGGTCCTTTTGCGTTAATTTCTCACTAAATTTATGGTCAGCTAGACCCTTAATAGCAGGCGGCATGGCCCCCAAATAGCCCACATGGCGCAGGCTCAAATCAGGGTAAAGACTGATGGATCTTTTTTTAAATTTCCCTTCGTTCACCCACTTTGCGAAGGCTTTATCCACCTGGGCGAACTGGCCTAACAGTTTCCCTTGGGCAACTTTCAGGGCTTTCACCCAGCCATAGGCTGGGCTATTGTCTTCAGGGTGCCCCAATACAATAGGGGCCTCATGCTTTTTGGGGTCGTAGCTTGCTACAATTTTTTGCAAATCTGCAAGAGTCCAACTCTTTTGGTTTTCATTGGAATCTCTGTGAGTTCCCACTGAAAATAATTCGATCCAACCTTTTGTCATTTTTTCCTTTCATGTTAGTCTTTAAAAGCAGGTGCCAAAAACGCCCGTTAGCCGAAAGGCACTGGCCCCACCAACAGAGGGGAGTAGGCGCTCTGCTAGCACTTGCACTTTTTTCAATCCCAAATTTTAATTTGGGTTTGTTATTTCTTTTTTTCCAACGACTCTTTCTGCTCCAGCTTTTTCTGTAGCTAGACAAAAATCAGAACCTTTCAAGCCATAACGTTTTTCATAATAGCTTTTAGTGAATTGCACCCCTGTTTGGGTCAAACCTTGGTCTCGTTTTACCCAGTCTAGGCTAGGGTCTTCTAACTCAAACCAGTGGAACTCTGGTGGCTCGGCACTGGGGTCATTGAGGTCCCGATAAATTTTAGCCAGTGTGGCGAAGCAATTTTTCACCAGTTTTTGGTCTGATTGGCGAAGTTCATCTAGAACATCTTTATGGGTCTCACTGGCTGCCCTACTGCCACCGCCGCTAAGGCTACTGGTCAAGGTTTGGGTTAGGACTGCCCGAGTCATTTCGACCGTTAAAATCTCAATCAAATTTTGATGGGTCTGGGCAGAGCTACCTTTAGAAGGTTGATGCACCGCTAACTCTGTCGACTGTGACGAGATTAAAGTTCCACTTCGTCTACCAGCAGCAATGGCCGCAAGCAGACCTTGTTTGTCTTCTTCACTGGTGCCAAGGCCAAATTTTGCACTGATTAAAGGTAGGTTTAGATCTTCGGCAACCCTTACCCAACCACGGTAACCACCCTTTCTAAAAGCGACTGGCCACAGGCAGCGTGATAAAATTCTCTCTCCGTAGGGGTTATCGTAGGTAGGTTTATTTCGAGCGAGTAAAACCTTACCAAATTTTACCTCCTCACCTTGAAAAATATTGGCTCCAGAAGCGCCCCCGTTTGCGGGAAAAAGCGCAACTCCCCCTCAGGTGTAAAGGCAAACCAACGGCGTGGTAGGGGAACCATACCCCTTAGCCGTAAATCTGTGCCCACAGCCTCCCACTTTAATTCAATGGGAACAAAGCCATAAAATAGAGCGTCTAAAATATTATTGATCAAATCACCCATTACAAAATCTTTTAGGTCTTGGCTAAAATTATCTGCTAAAGCGACACTGGCCTGACTTGGTTCCCTCCTCTGTTCCGAGGAACCTGCTAGAATCTTAAATTCTCCCGATAAGGTCTTCAGTTTTCTTTGGTTCATCAGGCCAAATAGAACTGGGTCAGCGGTCAGGCCTTCAAGTTGCTGGTCACCTCGATCCCCTAGTTTTTTTAAAACGGGGTCTGGGTCTGTAGCTATCTCTTCTAAAACGGCCTCAGCGATAGCCTGACTCAGATCTTGAGTAGGGGCCTTGGGCCGTAAAGGCTTAAAAAAATTGATCATACTTTCAAACATTAATAGCTCTCCATATTTAAACTGCCATCTAATCCAGCTGGATGATGGCCATGTTCCCGGTTTAAGGGCGCAGCAAAAACGCCACCGCCAGAACTCGATTCTAAAAGGTCTACTGCAATGGCCACAGCCATTTGTAGTGCATCAGGGCCATCATCATGGGCCGCTTTGGGAAATTGCTCCATTTGGGCCAATAGCTCGTAGTGGCTTTTATTAAACTCAATGGCTCCATTTACTACATAGGGCTGCAAAGTTTTAATACGCAAACCCTTGTCACTATGGGGCTTTACACCGACGGCAGGAAATAAAACCCCTGCCTTGGCTGCCGATTTTAAGAGTTCTGATTTAAAAAACTCTTGAAACTGAATTGTTTCCACCGCCCAAGTGACACATTTATATTTTTTCTGGTATTCTATCAGTTTAACAATCAACTGGTCTGGCTTGGTCCTCGCGATTTCAGCCTCCATCACTTGGAGTTTGCCTGAAGCAACTGAAACCCCTAAAATCACGATGGCACTGGGGTCAGACTTGGCGCTGCCACCCATGCTTGGGTCAACAGCGCCGACAAATACCACATCGCTAGCCCAAGTTTCCCAATAGTTGGCAGCCTTCATATCAAAAATTCTTTCGTTTTCGTCCATAGGCTCATTTTGGTATTCACTAGAAAAACTGGTTGGCTCTTCTGCTTTCTTACCCATAAGCACCACCAGAGGCTGCACTTTGGGCCAGAGCACCTTGGCACCTCGATCCATCTGCTTTTTATTGGCCTCGTAGTAGCCTAGCGCCGTACCTCGGCCCACCCTGTTATAAAGCGTTGAGAATTCATCCCAAAGCTTCGATTGAGTGGGCCAGCTGATAACAGCTTGAAACTTCACCCCTGTAAAACTGCTGCTTGCAAGCAGCCTCGCTAACAGAGAATCATAGTGCAGTACTGTGCCCTGGATAATCACATCGTGACTTTCGTCTGGCGGCCCTAAGGGCAGTAATCCTTTCCACAGCCACTTATATAAATTTTCCCTCTGCATGGGTGTCTGGCAGTTTTCATCATTTTCTAAGTCATCGCCAAGAATCAAATCAGGGCGATAGGTGCCGTGGCTTGCACCTCGAATGCGCTTACCCGTGCCAAAAATTTTGACCTTGATCCCATTTTTTGTAAGCATTTCAGACTGGTTCCAAACAGGCCCAACCCCACAAACCTCGGGAAAATCTAACCCCAACCTTGGGTTCTCTTCTAGCTCTACCTTCAAGGCAACCAGGCTTTCTGCCGCTTGGGCCAAGGTATCGGAAATATAGACAATAAAATGCTTTAATCCATAGACTATGCAATAGAGCATTAAGGCCTTGGCCATACTGGTTTTTGCGTTGCCTCTTGGCGCCGCTAAAGCCTTTCTTAGCCCCCTTTTATCAGGTCTTTTATTACTGCTAGCCATCCAAGTAAAGACTTGAAAATAGTCTTTGTGCATGGCACTGAATTGGGCCTCTGGGAAATAATGAGGTAAATAAGTATTGATAAACTTCGTCCCATTTGCCCTGCATTCTCGCCGCCGTTTTTGTGTTAAATTTTGGTCTAAAGGCGTTGCTGCCTTAGCTATTTCTTTTAGTAATTGCTTTTTTAAACCTCCCAAGCTTTTGTTAAGCTGGGATAGGTTTAACCTTGCCATGACCTCTTCCTTTTATTGATCTCATGCTTAATCCCTTCTAAAGAAAGGGCAAAGGCATGGGCTGCTTCTTTATCTAACTTGGTCAATTTCTGCCCAACAATTTCTAAAAGTTCAGCAATTACCACCTCGAGCAATATTTCAGGTTCAAATTTTCTTGCCCCTGCAATTGTCCGAGTTAAGCTGCTGCTTAAACTTGCCAACATCTTCACCTTTTCTGCAGGCGGGATGTTATCCGCCTCTTTCACCTCGGCTAAGGTCTGGCGAATAAACTGGGTCAGGTCTTCTACAATTTGGCTAAACCCCGTTATTGGTGTTTTTGGCTGGGCGCACATTTGTAAAAGGGTTTTATCCCAGTCTAACTCTGTTCCCTTATCCCTGGTTTTATACCTAGAGACTGTGGAGGGGCTTAAAGCCAGTTTCTTAGCAATAGAGGCTAAATCCATATCTTCCTGGGTAAATAACCACCTCGCCTCGATTGATTTTGTCTGGGTTGTGGAGTTTTTTTTTCTTGTAACCACCTTAAACTAGGCCTTTTAAATCCTTAGAAAGAGCTATGATCTTAAAAGGGATCTCGCCGATCTCTTTTTGAATTGAGTCTAATCTTTTATGGATTGACTTGATTTCTCGATCATACTCTCTATCTAAGGATTCCAATTTAGTGTCATGCTCATTGAGCCGCCTTTGGTTTTCTGAAGTGCGCACCTTAAGAGTGCCAAACAGCACCCCTACGGTTAAAACCCCGGAAACAACAGCGATTGCCAGAGACCACCAACCTGAGTCATTTGATTTACCAGCAGCCAATAGGGCAGGCGGGGTAACCACTTCTAAAAAGGTTAAAATCAGTAGGCTTTGGGTTTGTTTCTTCATTTACGTTTCTGGTCTTTTGGCTGTTCTTCTAGGTTATTATTTTGGGGGCTAAAGCCCGCAATCTCACTTTGCTAAATTGTTAAATCATGACGTTAACTAGCGAGAGACTTTAGTTCTTTAACGGCTTTTTTCAAGGATAGATTTTCAGCCATTTGCTCAAGCGCACGATTGTTAACAGGTGACTGGTCTAAGATTGTTAAAAGTTCCGATTTGGTTTTTTTGATCAAAGAAGCATAAAGAGCCAATGCTGGAAAAAGCAGGGCTAAAAGTTCTAAAACAAGATCAAAGAGTAAAGATAAAGTTTGGGTGTCCATAAAAAAGCCTGACTAAGATATTATTAATTGGTTTGTGTAACCTGATTTCTGATCTCAAGGTAACGGAGTAAATCAACTCCTTACAGTCTCAATGGAGTTGGTAGTTGGCTTTTTGTTTTTCTGAGGGCTTTTTTAAGAGACGGGGATAGCTACGTAGTAAGGATTTATGCAGAATTGAAGAATTTTAAGATATTTTTTTTGGAGCCTCTTAGAGGTAAAATTTGGGAAATTTAGGGGGAAGAATGAGTAACCTTATTTTTTTCTTAGGGCTTTTTATAGTAAAGACAATGGGAAAGTTTGGGAGGATTGGTATTAACTGACCTGACCAATACAAAACCTCTATCATTTACCGTGGAGTAACCGTCATGCAGGTAGCTTGCAATAAAAATTTAAGATGCACTCCACATAAAATGATAATGAGTTTTGTAGATGCCACCGCTATAAGTATGTCTAGTGCCTATGAAGGAAAAACATTTACTTTGAAAGTCATAGAACTAGAGCAAAAAGAAGAAGCCCTAAGGCAGCTTCAACTTGCTATTGATGGTGGCTATCTTTATGTCGATGACCAAAATTACATGGTCACAGACTAGCTCTAGTCATTAATATCCAAAGTCGTTTGTAACTCTGTGCAGAAGGGGGTAAAATCGGCTTCACGTGCCAAGGTGGTCAATGCTTCTGCAATGCCAATGCGATGAGTCGCTGCCTCAAAATCAAAATCATCCCACAGAGTTAAATCATAGATTCCTGTTTTTGGATTCAGGGCCGCTTTCCAATGCATTGTGCCAAATGCACCAAAAAGTTGAAGATCCGCTCCTTTATTAAATTTAAATTCGTCGCTTAAGGCTTCACCTTTCTTAATCTTTTCCTTAATCTTTTTCTTAATGCCATTTTTTTCCGCTTTGTAGGTATTGCTGTTTAAAATCCATTGGCCCTCTTCGCTTTTTGCGTCAATTTTCCAAGTAGAGGCATCGTTTTCCATTCCCCGTTTAAAAACGGCTGCTGTTTTATGGAACCCCGAACTGCGAAGAAGCCCATGGATGATACCTTGCCCGATTTTTTTCACCTACAGTTTCCCCTGTTGTTATGGGAAAATAAACCCTACCATTATGCTCTGTTACCTGTTTCACAGTGAATAGATTTTCATTTTTATCCTTAAGGTATGGACTCCGATTTATTACACTCTGCAGGCTTTCTCCCTTAGCCTTTGCAACAAAAAGATGCTCGTCCCAGTCCCACTGAAACGCGTCTTCAGTCGGTACTGCTTTGTCAGTGGCCTTACCTTCCACCATCCTTTTATGAATCACGCAAGCTAAGGATTCCCCCATGCTTCACCACCTCCTTTGGGATACGGTCGGGGTTACTCACAGAGTGAGTAAGTTTCCCTAAGCGATTTAT
>JASJGK010000018.1:0-18645 GCA_033791585.1 SAR324 cluster bacterium
CAAGGTTTCGAGTATAGTTTCCCCAGCGTTTTCAAATGCTTGGTGTAATATATTGGCTCTCTCTTCTTCATTCAACTCAGGGAAACAAAATTCCAGTTGATAGGCTGCTATTTTTTTGTCTTTGGTCGCTGTTTTTTCGGCAATTCGGCCAATGGCGCGGCCAAGAGCTTGGTTTTGCTTGATCGAAAGCATCCCACAAAAGGAATTAATGCTTTTTAGAGCTATGTATTCAGCTCCGTGACGTAACCCCTTAAGCAGGGGAGATTTATTTTTTTTATACTGATCGTAGGTATTATCTCTGCCCATCTTAGTTCCTAACTGGAAGCCACTCAGTGGCGTATTGGATATATCGCTCAGGTGTACCTGTGATCATGGCAATTTCTTTTTCATTTAACTTCCTGATGACTTTGGCAGGCCTACCCATGACTAAGGTAAATGCTTCATCAAAGCGTTTCCCTTCTGGCACGAGGCTACCTGCAGCAACTAAAATATTGCTGCCAATATAAGCCCCATTCATAACCATAGAGCCCATGCCGATAAAGGAATTATCCGCTAATTCACAACCATGAAGGATGCAGGAATGACCGATACTCACATTGTCGCCAATGGTCACGCCATATTTCCCAAGCTGCCCGTGGATTACGGTTGTGTCTTGAATATTAACCATCCGGCCAATGGTAATGGGTTCCACATCGCCCCTTAAAACTACGTTGTGCCAGACAGAAGAACCTTCGCCGATGGAAACTGAACCTGTTAAGACCGCGTTTTGCCCTAGTCTGACGCTAGGGTGCAATTGGATATTTTCGCTCATAATTTTTTATGTGAATGCTTAGTGCATCTTTTCTTACTTTTTTGTTCTTTTTTATCAAAAAAATGTTCATTTTTATTAAAATAAGCGTTTTTTTCTACTCTGGCTAGGCAATATGAATGGGTGGTATATAAAGGTTTTTAGACTAAAGCCCTCTGAGTTTTTTGAAATTTTAACAGCTGTTTAAATTAAAGTTTAAGTATTTTTTTAAAGAGGCATGTGTGGAGTTTAACTTTCTAGTTTTTTAAGTAAAAGTTTCCAGTGACAACGCTAGACGAACAATTGCAGTTTTGTTACTTTTAGAGAAATATTTATTAGGTGTTGCCTTGCAGGAACCAAAATTAGGCCAACTCGTTGAGGCCATCCTTTTTACACAGTCAAAATCTTTAACCTTGCCAGAAATAGCCAAGGTTTTAAAAACGGACGACCGATCCTTGATTAAGGAGGAAATTAATAAATTAAATCAAGTATATGAAGATACTGGTCGCACTTTTTTTATCCAAAATGTGGCAGGAGGCTACCTTTTAACAACCAGATCTGAATACCAGCCTTGGATTGTCGCCAGCAAAACTGTGAAAGCGGTAACCTTAAGCCCCTCTGTGATGGAGACCCTATCAATTGTCGCCTACAAACAGCCTGTGACTCGTGCCGATGTAGAAGAGGTGCGGTCTGTTGATGCTTCATATGCTGTTCGTTCCTTGTTAGATAAAGGTCTAATCCGCATCCAAGGGCGCAAAGAGGTGCCTGGTCGGCCTTTACTTTATGGGACTTCGAAACAGTTTTTAGAAGTCTTTGGTTTTAAAACTTTAGGCGAACTGCCGAGACCTGAAGAGTTTGATCTGATTGAGTCAACAACACAAACTGAGCAAATTTCCATTGAGGGACACATTGAAGAGTAGAATTTTAGTCAAGGTTGGCACCAACGTTTTAACTAGGAGCAATGGCAGACTGAACTATAATATTATTTCTGATCTGGTAGAGCAAATTGTGGCCTTGCAAAAAGACCACGAGGTGATTTTAGTCAGCTCTGGCGCTGCAGGCGCAGGCCGTGAATTCTTTGATTTTAAGGATGTAAAAGACCCAATCATCAAAAAGCAAATGCTTTGCTCTGTGGGGCAAGCTCGTCTTTTTCAAGTATATGCTGATTTGTTAAGAGAGCAGTCGGTGCTTCCGGCCCAAGCTTTGATTAGCAGGACTGATTTTTCTAACGAGGTGAGTTTTTCCAATATCAAAAGCACCCTAGAAGGTCTTTTAAGCCATGGAGTTTTGCCCATAATTAATGAAAATGATGTTGTGAGCCACGAAGAATCAAGCTTCGGCGATAACGACCAATTGGCAGCATTAACTTCTATCATGCTGGAGGCTGATTTATTGGTAATCTTAAGTGATATTGATGGCTTTTACACAGCCGACCCCAACAGTAATCCTGATGCAACCTTGATTAAGGAAGTTGTAAAGGTGGAAGAAAAGTTACTTGCCATGTGCCAAGATAATCTTTCCAAAGGTGGGTCTGGGGGGATGCTTTCCAAGTTAAAAGCAGCTGAGCTTGCTATGAACTATGGCATACCTGCTATTGTTACCTCAGGCACCAAGGAAAAATCCTTGATTGATGCCGTAAGTTTAAAAAAAGGCGGCACTTTCTTTAACCCCAGTAGCCCCAAAAAACCCCTGAGCCACAAGGGCAATTGGGTGACTTCTGCTGCCGAAATTAAGGGGAGTATTACAGTTGATGACGGTGCCCAAAAGGCATTAGGCCTTGGTAAATCTTTACTGGCAGTTGGTATTATTGACTTAGAAGGTGATTTTAAAGAAAAACAAGTTGTACTGGTACAAAATTCAGAAAAAGTTCGGCTCGGCGCTGGAATGGTGAATTTTGATGCAAGTGAAATCAAGGTATGGATAAATTCCGACCCTAAACCTCAGAATAAGGTGGTGATTCACACTAATCACCTCTACAGACTATAAATAATGCTAAAAAAATTTTATAAATTAGAGGAAACAAGGCCTCGCTGGTCTAAGGTAATTTTACTGGCAGCCTACGGGGGGTTAATTCTCACAACACTATTTTTCTGTTTTATAGCGGTGCTTTCTTTTAATTTGCCCGATTTAGAGAAACTGGAAAAGCCTCACTATGATTTACCTACCAGCGTATACGATCGTGACGGAAATTTGATCACAGAATTTTATACTAAAAGAAGGGTGTTGATTTCTTTGGACCAAGTGCCTAAACATTTGATAGAAGCTTTGCTGGCCATTGAAGATAGTCGTTTTTATTACCACTTTGGCATTGATCCCATTAGAATAGCTAAGGCCGTAATTGTGGATGTTGCATCCATGAGTTTTGTGCAGGGAGCTTCTACTTTAACCCAGCAGACGGCTAAAATGTTTCTTTTGAGCTCAGAAAAAAAGCTGATTAGAAAAGTGAAAGAAGCTTTGCTTGCTGTGAAGATGGAGCGGCGCTTTAGCAAGGAAGAAATTTTAGAACTGTACCTGAACAAAACCTATTTTGGCCATGGTGCCTACGGGATTGAAGCTGCTGCTCAAGGTTATTTTTCTAGAAGTGCAAGAGACCTGACTCTGCAAGAGGCGGCTCTGTTGGCTGGCCTGCCCCAAGCACCTAGCAGGTGGGCACCTACAGCAAGTATTAAAAATGCTCTAAAAAGACGAAACCTCGTGCTCTTTATGATGAAGTCCCAAGAGTTCATCACCCAAGATCAATATGAAGAAGCACTCAATAGCCCGATCAGATTAAAATTGAATCGCAACCAACCAAGCAATGAGGCTAGCTACTATACCGAAAATATCCGTCGCTATGTGATGGACAAATATGGGATGCAAAAACTCTATGAGGGAGGCCTTAAGGTCTACACAGAAATGGGGCTTTCAGAACAGATTGCCGCCCAACAGGCACTGAAAAAAGGCCTTGAAGATCACGACAGAAGGCAAGGGTTTCGAGGCGCAATCTCAAATCTTTGGGATGAAACCAACCAAACCTTAAAGTCTAATTTTTACGACCCTGCCAAGGGAAGGATTACTTCAAAATTTAAGAAATTAGACCCAAAACTCCAAGAAAGGGCTATGAAGCTTTACGATACAAAGCTCCAAGAGGTAACTTCAGACAACCGATTTTTCATCGGTGGCAAAGTCATTGGTGTTGTGGAAAAGGTAGGGGTAAAGGAAGCCTTTGTGAACCTAGGGCTTCAAACGGGCACCATTTCTTTAAACGGCTTAGAGTGGGCAAGACCTGTAGACTATGCCACTACCTTAAATTGGAGAAGTAAACTTAGGGATTTACGTGATGTTTTGAAATTCGGAGACATGGTAGAAATATCCATTGATGATTATTTCCCTCTTGAACAGGCTTTTTCTTTATCTCTCTTTCAAAAGCCAGCGGCAAACGGTGCGCTTTTTTCCATTGATCCCAGTACTGGCGAAGTTCGGGCTATGAGTGGTGGCTATGATTTTAGAGACTCAGAATTTAATAGAGCAACCCAGTCCAAGAGACAGCCAGGTTCCAGTTTTAAACCTGTGCTTTACTCCTTAGCTTTTCAAGAAGGCTATACCCGAGTGACACCTTTAGACGATACACCACTGGTGTTTAAGGATACCGATTGGCGGCCAGGTAACTATTCAAAAAAATACAAAGGGCAAATGCCTTTAAAAAATGCTTTAATTTTTTCCAAGAACATTCCTACCATCCGCTTGACCCAAACTTTGGGACCCAAAAAGGTGATTGACCATGCAAGGAGTTTAGGCGTTAAGGCAGACTTACCAGATGACCTTACTATTGGGCTGGGTACCGCCTCCATAACCTTAAAGGAAATGGTTCGCACCTATGGAATTTTTGCCAACGGTGGCAAGTTGATAGAGCCTCGTTTTATCAGGAAAATTATAGATAAAAAGGGAACTATACTAGAAGATTATCCCAATTATGCAAAAACCCAAGTCTTAACAGAAGATGCTGCTTTTTTGGTTACCGCTACTTTAAGGGAAGGCGTGCTCTATGGTACTGGGGTTAGGGCCAAGGCTTTAGGCCGCCCAACGGCTGGTAAAACAGGAACCACCAACAACTACACAGATGCGTGGTTTATTGGGTATGTACCCCAAATGTTAACAGGGGTTTATATGGGCTTTGACGACAATAACAAAACCCTTGGTGAGTATGAAACAGGTTCACGCACAGCTTTGCCTGTGTGGTTGGCTTATATGCAGTCAGCTATGGCGAGCAGAAAAATAATTCCCTTTAAACAGCCTACCTCCATCCAAATGGTAAAGGTTGTGCCTGAAAGTGGGATGCTCGATTGTGATGATCACCCCAAAGGCTACTTTGAATACTTCGCCCCAGGAACTGCACCCTCTAGTTGCCACCAGTCCGAAGTGGGTTTTGAAACCACCTCAGAACAAAAAGAAGGCAATGAAAATGGGGATGCGGCAGAGTATTATGAGGAAGAGCTTTAGCGCTTCTTTGCCTTTTATCAAGATTTTCTTATAGTAGGTCTAGTGCCTTAAACCCCTTAGCCAGTTAAGCGGGATTTGGTTTCTACTGTTTTTCTTTTACCCTTCTGTTTACTTGGGGCAGAGACTGTGAAGTTTCCAGTGTTTTTCCCTAGGTTTATCTTCTGGAGGTCAGACTTGTAAGTCTTTTAGGGCAGTGGCTTTTCGTTGATTTTTTTGGGGTTTGCGTGGATTAGAGTTCCTATTCCTCTTCTTTTTGGACGGGAATAATGATGGTGGCGAATACTTGGAGCAGGAACCAAAAATCGGCCTTCAAGTTTGGTAACTTCGGCTAAAGTCCGCCCATACAATCGATCTCTGTCGGTCCTTTTATAAAATTTTAGCCTCTCAAGATGGAACGGATTTGAGTCTCCACGACTTCCCTTTTATCTTTTTTTTAATTTCTAGCCCTGCGCTCACTGCCAAAAAACCAGCTAAAAATTATAACTCGCCGCAAGAACCACAGTTTTTTAAATGAAAGCAGCTTTCTACAAGGCAATTGATCTGTCGGCCGCCCAGTAGCAGGATGATGCGCTCTAAGTGAGCGGCACGGCTTCCCTTTACCCCAATGGCAACGCCTTCTCGGTTTAGAGGCTCAATCTTTTGGAATAAATTCTTTAGGCTAGGGCAGAACTCTGTAGTAATGTCTGGGTATTTGGCGACCACCAAGGGGGCCAGAAGCTCGCCGCTGGCACCTGTGAAAAAAAGATGTGTGATGCCCGCTGGAATGTTGTCCACAATCAAAGAGGCTGTTGTCGCCAAGTCTTCGTCCAGTTCGCCTAAATTCCCAATGACCCCCACTTTTGTCTCTTCGCTCAAAGACGCTAAGGTCGTAAGCATATTGATAACAGACTCAGGGTTGGCAT
This sequence comes from SAR324 cluster bacterium, assembly GCA_033791585.1. Taxonomy (GTDB): domain Bacteria; phylum SAR324; class SAR324; order XYD2-FULL-50-16; family XYD2-FULL-50-16; genus JASJGK01. The sequence continues at coordinate 6,169 of JASJGK010000018.1, forward strand.
TATAGGTATCATCTAAGAGAGTTGCCCCAAGGCCAGATTTTAAAAGCGTAGACCGCCCCTTTTCTTGGGGCAGCTTTAATGTTTGTAGCGTCAATCCCAAAACCCCAAAATGCTCTAAAATTACAGCTAATGCCGCAAAGGTGGAACCCACATATTCTCCCAATTGGTTGAGTGTGAACTGGTATTTTACTTTGGGAGTCGTTAACTCAAGAGTCTGGCTATAGTTTTCTGTGGCAAGCACAACTGCTGAGTAGTCACCTCCTGCCCCAAAAGTAATGGGTTTCAGGTGTTGGGTCTGATCTAAAATCTTAGGGTCAAAGTGGGGTACGATGGAAAGAGCGCCAGCCTTTTGGTGGTTGAAAATTTCTAACTTGGCTTTGTAAGTATTTTCAAAGCTGCCAAATTTGCCGACATGAGCGTGGCCCACATTAAGTAGTAAGGTGAAGTCAGCAAGGCCTATGGAAGATAATAAATCCAACTCCCCCAGCCCATTGGTGCCCATTTCTAAAATCAGAATTTCTGTGTCCTGTTCCAAATCTAAGATTGTCACGGGGCAACCGATATGGTTGTTGAAAGATCCTGGGCTAGCTTGGACTTTAAAATGTGGGCTTAGTAAATAATTCAGCCAAGCCTTGGCTGTGGTTTTGCCGCTGGACCCTGTGATGGCAATAATCTTTGCTTGGGCTTGTTGCGCTTGGTGGCTAGCTAAATCTTGCAAAGCCTTTAAACTATCAGTTACCTTTAAAATGGCCATGCCTTTCAGGGCAGGGACATCTTTAGTGACCACAACCAACTTAATATTGCTGCCCACTAAGGAGGGCAAAAAATCATGAGCATCCCTAGCCCCTTCAAGGGTAAAAAAGATTTCAGCCTCCCCCAATTGGCGACTGTCAAAAGCCGCACCCGAAAGGCTGAGCATTTCATCGTTGGGAGTTGTGACCCACTGGCCAGCGGTAACTTCAGCAGCTTTTTTGTAAGTAAGTAGAATATTTATGATGCTTGCCATGAAAATAGATCCAGTTGTTCGTTGCTCGGTGCCTTAGCCACTCCTTGTGGCAGGTCTAGGTTCCCAAGGCTCAAGCCTATGAGGCGAATCTTTCGCCCTGCCGCCTCTTTTTGGCAAACCTGCATCAGTTTATCATAGGCAAAAGTTTGGATCTCTTCAAAATCCAAATGCTTATGGGATGTACTGCCACGGGTGATTTGCGTAAAATCAGCAAATTTAACCTTGAGGGTAATGGTTCTCCCCTGTTTTTCCGCTTTTTGGAGTCTCTTGTAAAGACCTTCCAGCAAATAACCCATTTTCTCTACCAACCTTGGGCCTTGCCCTAAGTCTTCAGAGAAGGTGTTTTCCATGCCAATGGATTTGCTGATTCTTGAGGTTTTTACTTCTCGATTGTCTTCGCCCCGAATAATATAATAGAGGTAAGTTCCTAGTTTGCCAAATTTTGCTTGTAATTGGTCCAATCTTAGCCTTAGTAAATCTGCCCCTAAAAAAATGCCCTCTTTGCTTAAGCGAGCTCCTGTTACCTTGCCCACACCAGGGATTTTCTTTACAGGTAAGGACTTTAAAAAATCAGGGGCCTTTTGTGGTGTCACCACAAATAACCCATCAGGTTTATCTTCATCGGAAGCAATTTTAGCTAAAAATTTATTAAAACTCACACCTGCTGAGGCAATGAGCCCTGTTTCTGTAAAAATATCTTTTTTAATCTGCATGGCAACCCAAGTAGCCGAGGGGATTCCCTTTAGGTTGTCTGTGACATCAATCCAAGCTTCATCCAAAGAAAGAGGTTCAATGAGGTCGCTATAGCGCCTAAAAATCTCATTAATTTTTTTTGATATTTCTTTGTAACGTTCAAATCTAGGGGGTAAAAATATGGCCTTGGGGCAACGGCGATAGGCTTCGGAGCAGGCTAGTGCAGAGTGGACCCCAAATTTGCGGGCCTCATAGCTGGCAGCGCAAACCACGCCACGGCTTTGGGGGGAGCCACCTACAATTACTGCTTTGCCTTTTAGCTCCTGGTTGTCTAGTATTTCGACAGAGGCATAAAAAGCATCCATATCAACATGAATGATTTTGCGTAGCTTTTTCATAGTTTCTCAAAATGAACGTATGTACATTTATTTCTAACTGCCCTGCGAATCCCTGTAAAGTAAAATGATTAAAAAAAAGAAAATAGTTGTCGCCTTAGATGGCCCTGCTGGAAGTGGAAAAAGCACCATTGCCAAGTTTTTAGCGCAAGATTTAGGTCTGGATTATATTGATTCAGGCGCTCTTTACCGCAGCTTAGCCTATTACGGCCTGACTCACTTTGATTTGGTTGAATCCAAGGAAGACCAAATAGCTACCCACTTTGAAAAGAATCCTGAAGACCTAAAAATTATCTATGAAAATCACCATCAGGTAGTTATTTTTCAAGGGGCAAAGTTAGAAGTCGAAATTAGAACACCAGAGGTTACCAAACAGGTGCGTTACGTGGCTAATCACTCGGGCTGTAGGGATATTGTGAACCAGAAAATGCGCGATGCTGCCAAACATTACTCTTTGGTAGTTGATGGGCGAGATATCGGCACAGTGGTTTTTCCAAAATCCAACAATAAATTTTACCTGGATGCCGATCCAGTTATTCGAGCAACGAGGAGAGCGAAAGAGACTGATGTGCCTCTTGTAGGCCCCAAATTTGACCAGTTGGTGGCAGATATCATTGATCGTGATCAAAGTGACATGAGGCGCAGTCTAGCACCCTTAAAGAAGGGCAAAGATGCCACGGTAATTGACACCAGTGATTTGACCATTGATCAGGTGGTTAGCAAAATCAAAGAAAAACTAATGGGGCTTTAAAAAGGAACTGTCAAAATATCAGAAAGCAAAACTTTGAAGAATTAAAATTCAGACCAGTTAAAACCCTGAGGCAAGGGACTTTTGCAAGTTGTTGAGTGAACCAGGTTTAAAGATCTGGTAGGCCTCAATGATCTGATTGGGGTTAAGGATCAGTAGCTTCCTTTGGCGGTAACGGATGTATTCAGTGATTGCCGTAGTGGGCATCGCCTTGGGCAAGTTGTTCAGCTCCCCTGTTGGTCTTCTTTTTTTCTCTAAATATTTCCCTGAAATAGAAAAAAGGTAATTTTCTAAATAGAGGCCAATTCCCGTTTTGGAGCCGATTTCTTTGATAAATATACTGCCCTTCTCAGAAAAGCTCATAGGAGTCAGGCCAATTACAGCACCCAAATGAAGGAGTAAGCCCTTTTCTGCCCCATTTAGACTGGCCTTATAGTGCCATAAAGCGGGGTCTAGAGTGCTAGGGGCTATCTCAACACGGTCGAGATTGAGCCTTTTGTTAAAATCCTCAGAGTTGAGTGCGAAATCGAAATTTTCCAATCTAAAAACTAAAATTTGATTTTCCATAGGACCTAAAAAAAGAAAACTGCTCAAAACCTTGCGTCTTTGCTTGCTGAGGTTTATATTTTTATTTTGATTTTTATCTACTGTCAAATCCTAAGACCATTTATATTTTTATGGTCTGGGACAAAATTATGAATAGTTTAAACGAAAACACCCCTCAAAGCCTTTTGGATGGCATATCTAATCCCTCTCAGGTTCAGTCATTACCAATGGATAAACTGCCTGAATTGGCAGACGATTGTAGAAAGCGCATGATTGAGGTCACCAGCAAGACTGGTGGGCACCTTGCTAGCAGTTTGGGAGTGGTTGATTTGACCATTGCCTTGGCTAAAGTCTATGATTTTAATAAGGATAAGATTGTTTTTGATGTGGGGCATCAAGCCTATGCTTACAAGCTTTTGACAGGCAGAAACAAGGATTTTGATAAACTTGGACAAAAAGATGGCATTGCAAAATTTTTAAATCGCCAAGAATCCACATTTGATCATTTTGGTGCGGGCCACGCTTCCACCTCCATTTCTGCAAGCCTGGGGATAGCCGTTGGTGGCAGGCTAAATAAGGATGATTTTAAGACCATTGCCGTTATTGGAGATGGCTCCTTAACAGGTGGTTTAGCCTATGAGGCGATGAATCACGCTGGTCACTTAGAAGAAAATTTAATTGTAATCTTAAATGATAATGAGATGTCCATTGACCCTGTTGTAGGGGCGCTATCGAAAACCATTATCAACATTTCCTCCTCAAAATCCTTTAATGGTTTTAGGGGTGAAATCAGCCGTTTATCAAAAGAGAATAAACTCCCTAGGCCTATTTTAAATGGTTTAAAGCGGGTTAACGAATCTTTTATGGCCTTTTTTACCCAAGGGGTATGGTTTGAAAATTTAAATTTTCGCTACTTTGGTCAAGTTGACGGTCACAACTTAAAAGACCTTGTGAGCTTGCTCAAGCACACTAAAAATATTAAAGGCCCTATCCTGTTGCATCTTTCTACCCAGAAAGGAAAGGGCTACAGTTTTGCCGAAGATGATGTTTCAAGGTATCATGGTGTTAGTGCTTTTAACCCTGAAAGTGGGGTTTTTCATAAAAATGAAGTCAAGGGCAAGAGCTACACTAATATTTGGAAAGAGACTTTCACTGAGGTGATGGAAAAGGACGATAAAACCGTTGCCATTTCCGCCGCTATGCTTGGGAACACAGGTCTTGCTGGCCTAGAAAAACAATTCCCCACACGGGTTTTTGATGTAGGCATTGCAGAAGGCCACGCCGTAACCTTTGCTGGTGGTTTAGCGACTGAAAAAATTAAGCCTTTTGTGGTAGTTTACTCCACCTTTTTACAGCGCGCTTTCGACCACATTGCCCATGATATTGCATTACAAAACCTGCCCATTCGGTTTATCTTAGATCGTGCTGGTTTTGTCGGCGCAGACGGCGCAACGCACCATGGTTTGATGGATCTAGGTTATATGCGCATGATCCCTAAAATGGTTGTCATGGCGCCTAAGGATGGCCCTGAACTAAGGTCTATGATTCACTTTGCCCATCAATATGAAGCAGGCCCCATTGCCTTACGCTTTGCTAGGGCCAGTTGCGAGGTTCTGGAGACTTCAAATCTGCCTGAAATTAAATTAGGTGAGGGTGAGTTATTGTCTGAAGGTTCTGACTTACTGCTAATTGCCATTGGTTCCATGGTCAAAGAGGCTATGGAAGTCAGGCAAACCCTTGAGGCTGCAGGCCACTCTGTTTCTGTGATTAATGCTAGATTTGTGAAACCTCTAGATGCCAATTTGATTGTGGCCCAAGCGGCAAAAGTTAAGGCCATTGCCACGCTAGAAGAAAACTTTGTTCAAGGTGGATTTGGTTCTGCTGTTGCAGAAATGTTGAATGAAAAAAATGTCTATAAACCTCTAAAACAAATTGGGGTTCCTGATCGATTTTTTGAGCATGCCACCAGAGAAGAACAAATGGAAGATGCTGGCCTTGATCAAGTGAGTTTGGCAAACAGCCTTTTGGGGTTTTTAGCTCAAATTAAGGGTTAAGGCACTATGAACACAAGAATGCTGCTTAGTTTTTTTATTTCTTGGGCGATTCTGGCTTTCGTCTATGAAATCCCAGAGGGCAGAGCTACCTATGGCAAGCCGATCTATGCTGCACTGTTATATTTTCTTAATTACTACCTGCTTTATTTTCTCAGTGGTTCTAAATCGCAAAATAAAGATTCTGGCGCAAGCCACCCCAAATTTAATTCTGGCTCGAAATCTAATTTAAGTTCTAGCGCAAAATCCAATTCAAAGTTAAAATCTGGCGAAAGTTCAAAGATCAAAGCCAAGATTTTCAATATTAATGACTATAAGTCTCAAAGAATCAACGACGAACCAAATGAAGATTTCGTTCCATGGATAGAGGTTTATTCTTGCCTAGATCAAGCTCAAATTGGTATGGTGCAATCAATACTTGTTTCTCGCGAAATATCGACCCAGACCACAAATACCCACGTAGCGAGTTTTTTTCCTAAGGTGGAAGGTCTGGAAATGCAAATTCTTGTTCCTAAGGATCAAGAAGAACAAGCATTAGAAATTCTTAAAGCGCATAATCTATTGCCTGGGATTGGAGGGAATGATCAATGATAGATGCAAATATCCTGAATAAAGCTGAGTTTTGGGCTGAAAATCCAGCCTTTGACTTAAAATTCCGCCTTGAAATCCAAGGATTAATTGATGGCGGGAATAACACCGAGCTTGCCGACCGTTTCTATAAGGACCTTGACTTTGGTACAGGGGGCTTACGAGGCGTGATGGGTGCCGGTAGCAACCGTATGAACCTATACACTTTAAAACGTGCTACCCAAGGTTTAAGTAATTACATAACCAAGCAAAAAATTGACAAGGCTTCGGTGGCCATCGCTTATGATTCCCGCAATAATTCGAAATTGTTTGCTATTGAGTCAGCCAAAGTTTTGGCTGCCAATGGGATAAAAGCTTGGATTTTTGCTGAACTCCGCCCAACGCCAATGCTTTCTTATGCTGTTCGGGATTTGGGTGCTACAGCAGGGATTGTGATCACTGCCAGCCACAACCCTAAAGAGTACAACGGTTATAAAGTTTACTGGGATGACGGTTGCCAAGTGACCCCCCCTCACGACCAAGGGATCATTGACGAGGTTTACGCAATCACTGATTTTGGGTCAATTCCCTCTATGGATGAAGAGGATGCTAGGAAAGAGGGTTTGATTGAAACCATTTCGCCAGAGGTAGAAGAACGTTACTACCGACGAGTGTCCGCTTTAAGCCAGACACATGGCGATGCAAATGGTGATTTTGGGATCGTTTTTACCCCGATTCACGGTACAGGTAAAACACCTGTAATGGAAATCCTAAATCGACATGGTTTCAACAAGGTTACTCTTGTACCCGAACAGGCAGAGCCAAATGGTAACTTCCCCACTGTAAAAAGCCCCAACCCGGAAGAGGCTTCGGCCATGGAAATGGCCCAAGACCTTGCAGGGGATGATGATTATTTGATCTTAGCTACAGACCCAGATGCAGACCGAGTTGGCTGTATGGTCAAGCATAAGGGCGAGTGGGAGCTTCTCAACGGAAATCAAATTGGGCAAATTTTACTTTTTTACTACTTAAATAAATTAAAAGAAAACATGCGCTTACCACAGAATGGTGTGTTTGTAACCACCATTGTAAGTAGTAAGTTAGCAGGCAAGATTGCTTCAAAATTTGGCCTTCGTGTGGTAGAATGTCTTACTGGCTTTAAGTGGATTGGAGCGGAAATTAAAGCGCTGGAACAAGCTGCAAAAGAGACCTTCGTGATGGGTATGGAAGAAAGCCACGGCTATTTAGTTGGTGACTTTGTCCGTGACAAAGATGCTGTGATAGCCTGCCTTTTACTGGCTGAGGCCGCTGCAGAATTTAAGCAGTTTGGTTTGACCCTAATTGATTTGTTAGCTCAGATCCATAACATCTATGATTTCCACTCTGATGCACTGGTAAATAAAGTCATTAGGGGGAAAACAGGCCAAGATAAAATTTTAAACATCATGGAAGGGCTAAGGTCGCAACCACCTAATTTTATTGGGGGAATTGATGTGGTTTCTGTTACGGATTTTCTCTCGCAAGAGATCAAAGACTTAGACGGAAATAAAGTAATCGGGACAACTACACAACCAAAATCAAACGTAATCGCCTTTGATTTATCTGATGGAAGTCGCATAACGGCCAGACCATCGGGCACAGAGCCTAAGATTAAGTTCTATTTTAACCTCTGCGGAACAGATGAAAACTCTTTATCTATCCAAAGGGAATTATACATCAGGGATTTTAATAACATCATTAGCCAATACTAAGACCATGGAAGCACAAGATATAGCAATCGTTGAAAAACACAGAAAAGATAACTATCAACTGGACCGACTTTTTAAAGAGCACCAAGAAATTGGCGCTCGAATTGAAAAGCTTGAAGCTTCAAAGGGACTTGGCGCCAATGAAGAGGCAGAACTTCATGATTTAAAAAAGAAAAAGCTAGAAGGCCGTGACCAATTGGAAGAAATTTTAGTGGGTCTTCGCTAATCGTGAACCTTGGTTCGTCCCAAGAACTACTGATCCTCTGTTTCTTTATACTAGGGGCTTGCCTAGGCTCTTTTATCAGTACAACCGCTTTGCGCTTAAGCGTAAAGCGGTCCTTGTTAACTCCCTCCTGTTGTGACTCCTGCTCTGAAAAGGTGGGGATGGTAGGCTTGATTCCTCTGTTAGGTTACGCTTTCAAAAAGGGGAAATGCACCTATTGTAGAGCTAAGATCAGCCCACTTTACCCGGCATTTGAGTTGTTTAACGGCCTAGTATTTGTCTGGCTTTTTTTGCATTTGGGTTTAAGCCCTGAGTTAATTCAAAAGGGAATTCTCTTTGAATTATTGATGGTCTTTGTACTTACTGATTTAATCGCCATGGAAGTCTATATTGGCCCCATGATTTTAGTGCTATTAGTGCAATCTTTGTGGCTTTGGTACTTCCAGCCTTATCTTATCCAAGATGCCCTTATTGGTCTTTTGGCGGGGGCAGGGGTGCTTCATTGGGTTTCAACCTTGTTTTTTTATTTTCGTGGCCGTGAAGGGTTGGGTTTAGGGGATGCAAGCCTTTTTGGTATCATGGGCTTTATATTTGGATGGCAGAAACTGCTACCTATATTACTAATTGCAAGCCTTTTTGGTGTGCTAGGTGGTGCTTTTGTTTTACAATTTCAAAAAAAATCATTACAAAAAGAGATTGCCTTTGGGCCTTGGTTGATCGGAGCTGCTATTCTTGTATGGATATCGCCGAACTGGTTAACCAATTTGATTCCTTAACCATGAGAGAAAAATGAACCGTCAGACTCAAGCTAAACAAGATATAGATTGGAAAAGCTTAGACTTTTCTTATAAAAAAACCGATTCCCGCTTTCATGCTGTTTGGGAAAAGGGTGTTTGGTCTGAAGGGGAACTGGTCGAGTCGGAAATGATGCAAATGCATGAAGGCGCACCCGTTTTACACTATGCCCAGTCTTGCTTTGAGGGCTTAAAGGCCTTTACCTCGCCGACGGGGAAGGTGTTGCTTTTTCGGCCTGATTTAAACGACCATAGGATGCAAGAAACCTCAGATCGTTTGTTGATGCCCCGTGTTCCCACAGAATTATTTATGAAGGGCGTGATTGAAACCATCAAGGCTAACCTTTCTTGGGTTCCTCCTTATGGTACAGGTGCTTCTTTATATATTAGGCCCTTTTTGATTGGCTCAGGTGAAAATTTAGGTTTGAAGCCAGCCGAACGCTACGATTTTAGAGTTTTCGTTTCCCCTGTAGGGCCTTACTATAAAGCTGGTGGTTTACCGACGATCAAATTGGCTGTTACCAACTTTGATCGTGCTGCGCCTTTGGGCACAGGTCACGTGAAAACAGGTGCCAACTATGCAGGTGGCCTACTGGCAACCAAAACAGCAAAAGATTTAGGTGCCAATGAGGCCTTGTATTTGGATGCGGGAAGCAGAAAATTTTTAGAAGAAGCAGGAAGTGCCAATATTGTACTGTCTATGAAGGGCGGCCGCTTTGTTACTCCAAAATCTTCAAGTATTCTACCCAGTGTTACTAGACGCAGCATCATGACCTTGGCAGAAGACCAACTAGGGTTAAAATGCGAAGAGCGACCAGTCGAGTTTTTAAAAGAGGTTTCTGAAATTGAAGAGTTTGCTTGCTGTGGTACTGCTGCTGTTCTTAGCCCAGTGTCTTCAGTTTTGGTTGAGGACAAATGGATTACCTTTGGAGAAAATTCCAATGGCCCTGGCCCGATAATGACCAAACTTTATAACCTACTGACTCAAATACAACTAGGGGAAATGAAAGACCCTTATGGTTGGACTGTGGAAGTTTAGGTTAGTTACGTTTTTTTCCTAAAATTTGGGTTGAACCAGCCTTTTGCTGATTCGGCCATACTTTATTTTAGTAAAAACCTGGAGCTTTGGATTTCTCCATAGAAAGCATAAATGCTTTCAGGAAACTTAATGGTAACGCAATTAATATAGAATTAAAATATCAGAATCTAACCATCAAAGAGTACAATGTTAAAAGTTAAATGCCCTACCTGTAAAGAACCAACCTTTTGGGAAGATAACCCCTATAGGCCCTTTTGCAGCGAGCGCTGCAAGCAAGTTGATTTAGGCAACTGGGCTGATGGCAGCTATTCTTTGCCTTCAGAAGAGGAATCACCCAGTATCAATGAGGATGATGAAATTAACTAGTTCCCTGCTACTCTTCTGCTTAACCCCTTTTTTACTGCTGGGAGAAGGTTGGAAGCCAGGGGACCAAGTTGTCACCTTTACGCCTGAGGTAATACCTCACACTGTTCGAGTGGGGGAATCCTTACGTTTAGTTTTCTCTGTCGAACTCAAAGAGAAATGGCATATTTACTCAGTGATGCCCCAGTCTGAAGACGCACCGCCTCCAACAAAGTTGGAAGTTATTAAAAGTCCTTTTACCTTAGATGGCCCTTTTTACGAAACCAAGGCTGTGGTGAAACATGACGCAGCCATTGGTTTGACTTTGGCCTTTCACGAAGAAAAAGTTAAATTTTACCAAAATTTTAAAGTCCCAGAAACGGCTTTAGGGAAAGGTCAGTTGGTGGTTGATGTTTGGTACCAAGCCTGCGATGACCGGATTTGCCTGCCCCCTAAAGTGGAACGATTTCCCGTTGATTATAAAATTGAAGCTGGGGCAGTGCGACCTCAGTTTGCCTCAGCCGATAGGTCTATTGATGAAATTCCCCGTGGTGGCTTTGCAGGCACAGGGGCCAAAAGCCTAAGTGCCTTTATACTTTTGGCGGCCTTGATGGGCCTCGCAAGTTTGATGACTCCCTGTGTCTTTCCTATGATCCCTATTACCATCACTTACTTTTCTCAGCAAGCGCACGGGGATAGAAAGGCTTTGCTGAAATTAGCCAGCTTTTTTGGGCTAGGCATTGTGGGCACCTACACAGGCTCGGGTCTGGTGTTGAGTTTAGTTTTCGGCGCTGGTGCCGTGACTCGTCTGGCAACCAACCCCTTTGTGAATATTGCAATTGCCCTGTTATTTATTGTTTTTTCATTCAGTTTAATCGGTTTATTTAACATTCAATTGCCTGCTGGCATCCAGAACTTTTTTGATAAAAAATCCCGTGAAATTGGTGGGGTTGCTGGGGTCTTACTCATGGGGTTTACCTTTACCCTAACGGCTTTCACCTGCACTGTGCAGTTTGTGGGGACTCTGTTGATCACGGCGGCCTCTGGCGAGTGGATTTGGCCCTTAGTGGGCATGTTGGTTTTTTCTTCTGTCTTTGCCTTTCCTTTCTTTTTGCTTGCTCTATCGCCTAGTTTGATTAAACCCATGCAGAGTTCAATCGGTGGTTGGTTGGGGCGTTCTAAAGTTGTTTTGGGTATATTAGAGTTGATGGCTAGTGTTAAGTTTTTGTCAAATGCCGATTTGGTGCTAGAAACCAATTACATAAGTCGGGATGCAAACCTTTGGGTTTGGATTCTGTTTTTATGTGTCATTGTGTTTTATTTGTTTTGGACAGGAATCAAGCCCAAGTTAAATAAGTCCTTTAGCCAGTGGGCCTTTGTTGTTTTATTTATAGTCTTGGTTGGCCTGACTAGTCGCGGGTTGGGTGATCGGCCTTTGGGCAGTTTAGTGGACGCCCTGTTACCACCTCCTAGTGCCTACGCGAAGCTTGAAGGTGATTTTGCAACCGAAGCCGAGGTGAAGTCCTTAAAGTGGTATCATGACCCGCAAGAGGCTTTTGACCTAGCAAAGGCTGAGGGGAAAGAGGTCTTTATTGAATTCACTGGTTACACCTGTGTCAATTGCCGTTGGATGGATAGAAATATCATAGCTAGGAAGGAAGTAGTAACAATACTAAAGCGGGATTTTATCTTGCTAAAACTCTATACTGATGGCGGCGACCAAGCAGAGTTTAATTTAAATTACCAAATCAAACGCTTTCACACTGTCGCTTTGCCCTACTATGCTAGGCTAAAAAATGAAGAGGATGCTGGCCGTAGCTTTATTGGCATTGCACAATCTGTTGATGAGTTTGTGGATTTTATTCAGTCGCATTAGAGCCTGGCACCCGCGTGCCCACCGCTAGGGCAAATTAAATTGCACTAGTTGGCTCAGCAACTGAGCTTTAATATTTGAGTTTTGTTAGCTAGCAAGGCAATCAAAAGCTTTCTTCAGAAGAGGGCACTAGGTGAAACTTGGGTAACCGTTCTTAAATGCAACTTAAAACTGCTCCCTTTGCCTAGTTCGCTGGTCAAATGAATCTCACCGTTCATCAGGCCTGCCAGTTTATTGCAGATCGTTAGTCCCAAACCTGTACCACCAAAGCTTCTGGCAGCGTGACTTTGTGCCTGCTGGAATTTATCAAAAACTATCTCATGGTCTTTTGGGTCAATTCCTATACCTGTGTCCTTCACGGTGATTTCAATATCACAAACCCCAAGCACGTGCCCTTCTGGCTCACTGGCACCTGGTGTAGGGGTACAATGGATGATTTTGGCAAATAAAGA
>JASJGK010000019.1:0-27618 GCA_033791585.1 SAR324 cluster bacterium
CCAACATGAGCCATGAACTGCGCACCCCCTTGAACGCAATTTTGGGTATGTCGCAGCTTTTAGAAAAAAGTGGCCTGACCGAAGAGCAGGAAGATTTACTCCATAGTTTAAAAGCTGGAGGCGATAATCTTTTTCGAATGATCAGCAATATCTTGGATTTAAGTCAATTTGAAGCAGGCACAAAACTAGGATTTTTCAAAGAAAAAGTCAGTTTGAAACACTTGGCCGAACAGCTAGAAGAAGATTTTACCACAACGGCCAAAAAACGGAACCTGACTTTTCACGTGGAATTTGGTGAGCTTATCCAGTTGGATTTTGCCACAGACAAGGTTAAAATTATCCAGGTGATTGGTAATCTTGTGGATAACGCCATTAAATTTAGCACCTCAGGCAAAGTTACCGTGAGCCTGTTTGAGGAAAAAGAAGATCTTATTTTTAAGGTTTCAGACCAAGGTATAGGCATTGATGATGAGATGAAAAATAATCTCTTTGAAGCCTTTTCCCAAAAGGATATTAGTTTTGCCCGTGAATTTGAGGGCCTTGGGATTGGCCTTGCCCTTTGTCGGCACCTTTGCGAACTTTTGGGCGGTAAAATTTGGCTAACTAGTAAGGTGGGTGTTGGGACAGAGGTGTTTTTAGCCTTCCCTAAAAAGACAATTGAGCTGAGTCAGGCAGATGACCCAGGAGCAAAAAAACCCGAGAAAAAGCATTTGATCAGCCCTGAATTTGCCAAAGAATACCCCATGAGAATTTTATTGGCAGAGGATAATCTAACCAACCAAAAGTTGGCTGTTAAAGTTTTAGCCAAGCTGGGCTATGAAGTTGCTGTTGCCAACAATGGCTTAGAAGCTGTTCAGGCTATGGAGAATGTTGACTATGATATGATCTTAATGGATCTACAGATGCCTGAAATGGATGGAGTGGAAGCTACCAAAAAAATATTAGGCGAAATGAAAAAGCCCGTGAAGATCATCGCTCTTACAGCGAATGCTGCTGCAGGGGTAAGGGAAGAATGTGAAGCCGTAGGAATGGTAGATTTTTTAAACAAACCTATGAACATCATGGAATTGACCAAAAAACTTGCCCAGCATTCACCTGCAAACTCTTAAAGCCACAAGTCTTAAAACCCTTTACTTAAAAAAATAAGGTAACAGCCCCAAGGCGGTAAGCCAGATTGCCCCTTTAGGGTAATAGGTCAAGTAGGCCAGTTAGGCCATTTTCTTCTGGTGGCTTTAAAAATTGGGTTGCCACTGCTTTTAGCGCATCGCAGTTATCCCCAACTTGAATGCCCATCCCAAAATCTCGGACCAATTCGATATCATTTTCTTGGTCACCGACTCCAACGACTTCACTTTTATCGATACCCAGCTGGTTGATCAAGCGGGTCACGGCTTGGCCTTTAGAAACCTGAGCATTAGTTATTTCCACATAGTGTCTATGGGTGCGGAACAGCCTCACAGGGCTATTTTCCCCAAGGGCTGCTTTAAGGGTTTTACTAAAAGATTCCATTTCTTCATCTGTGCCATGAAGCACGATCTTAATGGGGTCGATGTTTAAAATATCCTTTATATTTTCAGTGATATCACCAACTACAAAATGCACACCCTCATCGGGCCAAGCTTGGTCCTTGGACTTTAAAATCTGCCCGTCGGCCAAGTGCACCTTTAAAGAGAAAGCCTCCTTTTCTTCTAAGGCGCAGACCTGTTTTGCCGTCTCTACAGGGATGCCCATCAAAACTTCTCTTGTTCCCGTTTCGGGGTTTTCATAAACGCTACCGTTAGAAAAAACCATTGGTTCAGTGATATTTAAGGCATCGATATAGGGCTTGGCGCTGCTGTAGCTGCGGCCTGTGGCAATAGAAATCCTGTAGCCACGTTTTTTAAGGGTCTCGATTGTTTCGATGTGTGCTTTAGGTAACTGGAAGTTGGCATCTAGTAATGTTCCATCTAGGTCAAAGCAGATGAGCTTGAATTTGCTCATGGTTTAGGCCTCATAAATTTTGGGGTTTAGGCTCGGGTCATTGTACATCTTAAACTGTCGATAGATTTTAAACTGTCTTGTGCCATCTTGTGTTTCTTTTAAAATGGCATCTAGGCAACCTAGTAAGTCGCCTCGCTGAATGAGTAAAACCCGCACCTTTTCTGTTGTTTGGTCTATGTGAGCTTGGTCCACATCTTTTCGTTGTGCCTGCTCTAGCATGTGGAAAATTCGGATCGACATTATGCTAGCGCGGTCGATCATGCTGCCTGGAGTTTCTGAATTTAGCGGGGCATCGTTGGGAAGTTTTGTTCCCGATTCAACTAGGGTGGTAATTAAAGCCTCATCTAATTTTTCAATGAGGTCGTTTCGTCTCTGGTTGTAGCCATCAATATTTCTTTTCACACCTGCAATGGTCTTGTCCGTCTCGTTAGGTGCACGGGCGATATCTTCTTCATGCCAGAGGAGAAAATTCTGTAAGTGTTGTTTTTGCACTAGAGCCAAAAAACCATTACCACCCTCGCTGGGCTCTTCTTTGTGCCAGCGGGCTGTTAGGTCTGTTTGCAATTGATCTATGTTGGGTATTTCTGAAAGCGACATGAATCCTCTTAAGTAAAAGTGTTGCCCTAGCTTATGTTTTTTTTAGGGCTCAGGCAATCACCAGTTAAAATGAGCTTACATGCTAACTTTGGCACTAAAATTGGATGTCCATAGGGTGAACCAAAAAAATAACAGATGAGGCAAAATGTTAAAAAAACAACTACTATCTCTGCTAATGGCAGGGTCTTTATTTTTTAGCTTTGGGCAAAGTGCCTGGGCTAGCGATTTTTTCAGCGTTGGCGTGAGTGTGCCAACAGCGGTAAAAGCAGACGATGCGGATATTAAATCTGTTTCAGGGGCAATGGCCTATGTGAAGCTGCCTTTTTTAGTGGGCATTGGTCAGGAAATGTATAATTTTAAAGTTAAATCAGGCACTGACGATATTCAATATGATGTTGGTTTGACTGATCTTTTCTACCAACTCCCTATTCCTATTGTGAATATTACATTTGGTATTGGTGTGGGTACCGTGACCTTAAAGGGTGACTATGAAGACTATTATGAGCCAGCTACAGCAACCCAGACCTTTTTAAGATTTGGCATTCCTTTTGGTATGTTTGACATTCATGTTAGTCGCCACAACGTAAAATCTACCCTAAAAGGCAAGACTGTTACAATCGGATCAACTAGCTACACTTCTGAAGATACAGATACAAACTTTGGTACTACTGCGGTGGGTTTAAGCTTCGGTTTTTAGTCTGACGAGTTTAGTTAGAGTCGCCTTTTTTTGAGGCCTTTAACGAGACCAAACAAGCTCGGTGGAAACACCGAGCTCTTCTTTTTTCCAAGTGACCTTTGCCCCGCTTTTAAGCGCAAAGTACTCATAAAAAAACAACCAAATCCCAGTCCAACCAGCATCATGAATGACCTGATTTATATCTGGTTCCGCTGCAGGTGCGGTCAAAATTCCTTTCGCTGTAATTTTAAGCCCTTTGCTTGTTGAGCTTTTGTCACAAATTAAGGTGAGTTTATCCCCTAAGTCTTGGGCTGTAAAGGATGCTGCTAGATAGTCAAAGAGAAAGGCGATGGCCAGTTCAAAGGCCTCGAGGTTACCTTTTACCTTATAGTTATTCAATTGGGGGTCATATTCAAAGGCAAAGCTTAGGTCTTCAGCTAGGTTGACAGACTTTTCAAGCAGGCGCTGCAAGGTACTGCTCAGCTCAAATGCAATTTGATCCTGATCGGTTTTTGCCGACTTTTTTGAGTAGATGATAAGAGACTCTAAAACCTCTTTGTTTTTTTCCAATTTATTTCGAGCTAGCTTCTGGGCTGAAAAATCACCGACCTCTGTTTCTTGAGCATTGATTTCGTTTACCCCTTCGATCAGAGAGAGCTGCGCCCATAGTTTTTCTAGCAGGGCTAGAAAAAAATGGGAACCCAGCTCATTTTTTGCGGTCGAGTCTGGGGCGTTTGCTTTGGATGCTTTTTCAGTTGATGCGGCTTGGCTTTTTTGATTTCCCCCACTTTTTTCTTCGCTGGTTTGCACAAAAAGACGGGTCACTAGCTGGAAGAAGATTTTTTTATTGCCTTTGAGTTTTTCGCTGGGAGCAAAAAGCATAAGGGAGTCTTTTGGGCGTTCTCCCTGTTTTAGCTTCTCTAAAATACTCTGGTCTAGCTTAATCAGGTCTAGTTTAGGCATGGGACGCACTTCAATCACGCCCTTTTTAATAACCCATTCTTCAGTTTTAAAGGTGAGGTGAAAATCTTTAACCTTGAAAATTTCTTTTAAGGTCTTGATTAAAACCAGTGCGCGTTGTTTTTGATTTTGCTCTGGTAAGCTCAACAAGCTTTCGCTATATTTTAAAAAACGCTTTGAATGATCCCACTTTTTTCCGCTCATAATAGATGGTCAACCCAACAAAAAAAGAGATTGAAGAACAGGCGGCGCAAGCTGCCAAAATTTTAGATATCTTAAAAAAAAGGGCCTCAAGCTTTGCTTCTCGTGCCTATGCTGAATTAAATCAAGGCGGCGAAAAAAGGTTGATGCAGAAAAAGCGTCAACTAGAGATTGCAGCCTATGCTAAGGAATTAGCAAAAATTAAGGAAGAAATCCAACGTAAAACAGGTAAAAGTACTGAGGACCCAGAATAAACAGATAACTTAGGCAATGGATATATAAGCTAAAGGCAAAAAAAAAGGCTCCAGAGGAGCCCATTTTTTTTGATATAAAAATAATTTAAATTTTAAACTATTTTGATCTTTAATCTAAAAGATTAAGCAGCTTGTGCCTGATCCACGATGCTTTTGAAAGCAGCAGGCTCATTCATAGCAAGGTCTGCTAAAGATTTTCTATCCATTTCGATACCAGCCTTGATCAAACCATTGATCAATTTTGAGTAGGTTGTTCCGCATTCACGTGCCGCAGCATTGATACGAACAATCCATAGTCTTCTGAAATCTCTTTTTTTAGTTTTTCTATCACGATAAGCGTAAACTCTTGCGCGATCAACAGCTTCCATAACTGTTCGGATTAAGCGACTTCTTCCACCGCGGAATCCTTTTGCAGCTTTTAAAAAAGCTTTTTTCTTTTTACGGGCATGCATTGCCCTTTTTACTCGTGCCATTTTTGGTCCTTTTGATTTAAATCAATTAGCCATAAGGCATCATTCGTCTAACGCTTGGGGCGTCAGCGGCCGAAACCTCACCTGCTTTTCTTAGTTTTCTCTTGGATGCGGAACTATGCTTCGTCAAAATGTGACGTAAGTTTGCTTTCTTACGCTTAATTTTGCCGTTAGCTGTAATTTTAAACCGCCTCTTGGCTGAGCTTTTAGTTTTTAATTTATACTTGGCCATTACTTTTTGCTCTTTTTGGGGGCCAGAATCATTTGCATGAGTCTACCCTCGTGTTTAGGTTCATTTTCAACAATACAGATGTCTTCTGTATCAGCTTTAAAGCGTTCTAAAAGCTCTTTACCCATGTAGGTAAAAGCCATTCCACGCCCCCTGAACATTACGGTCACCTTGACCTTGTTGCCCGCCTCAATAAATTGTCTGGCGTGCTTCAATTTAAACTGGAAATCATGTTCTTCGGTTTTGGGCCTCATTTTGATTTCCTTAACCTTGATCACAACTTGCTTTTTCTTCGCTTCGTGCTGTTTCTTGCTGGCTTGGTATTTATGTTTGCCATAATCCATGATTCGACAAACTGGTGGGTCTGATTTATCACTGACCTCGACTAAATCTAAGCCTCGCCCTGCGGCGGTTTCAATTGCTTCCTTTGTAGACAATACACCTAACTGTTCACCTGTCTCATCAACGACTCGCACAGTAGCTGTGGTAATGTCGCTGTTCATTTTAACAGTGTCTATTTGTCTTTTCGGTTGTGGCCTTTTGCCTCTTCTAACAGCTATGTTTCCTCCAAAGCGATTTTTCTTTCATAGGCGCGGACGGGATTGAACCGTCGACCACTACCGTGTCGGGGTAGTGCTCTCCCACTGAGCTACGCGCCTATTGACTCAATGCGGATTTTCAACTTAATTTTCTGTTTGGTGGAGGATAGCGGAATCGAACCGCTGACCTCCTGCTTGCAAAGCAGGCGCTCTACCAATTGAGCTAATCCCCCAAATCCATACTAACTACAAAATTCTGGTGGGTCAGGGTGGATTCGAACCACCGACCCCGTCCTTATCAGGGACGTACTCTAACCAACTGAGCTACTGACCCAGAATTTCAAGGTGTAAACCTTTGTAAACCCCAATTTTTAGACTAAGGGTTATCCTCTGTCAAATGCTTTTTAATATTTAATTAAAGAATTTATCCTAATGAACCAAAGTACTTTGGTCAAACCTTTTTTTTGTTGCCTAAAAGGCCTTTATTCTATTAAAAAATTAGATAACAAATTTAGTCTGTTAATAAAGAGAATCCCTTGAAAAAGTTACCTGTCATCATTGGCTTTGGTGGAGTCAACCCCGCTGGGCGAAGTTCATTTTTTCATGCCTTCCGGCGTATGACACATGAAGTGCAATCAGAAAACAATAAAAATCAGGCCTATCTAGCCATTGGCGCCCTAATGGGTTTAGTCACTTTTGACGGAAGTTCGTATAAAACAAAAGAGGGCCAAGCTATAGATGAATCTAAGGCCTTTGAACTTTTATCTGGCCAGATCCATTTGAATACGGGCATCCGCCGAGTTGGCGAGTCCTTTTTTGATCCTGATCAAACGGCTTTTCACCAAAAAGTGAATTTGAAAGCTCCTGTTGGCGAGCTATTAAGAGTGAAAATCTCTAAAAAAGCGCTCCCTGAGGTAATCCCCACTAATGTAACTGTAAAAGAGATTGAAGGGGACGACAAAAATGTAACCTTACTTATACAAGGTGGGTTGGAGGGCTATCTGCCCAGTTCAAAAAAGCTAGCTGCCCAAGCGGGCGGGCAAATGCCCACAGGGTTCGACCCTGGAGCCGGTTACCCCTCAGCTAACCACCCTAGAGGTTTAAAAACTACCGTCTATGGCGCTAGTGACGCTCTTGGTAGCAGCGGGATTGAATTTAGCGAGCTTGCCGATTTAGTTGCCCCCGACCAAATTGGGGTCTACGCCTCAAGTGCAATGGGCCAGCTTGGCCAAGAAGGTGTTGGCGGCTATATGAAGGCTGCCCTTTTGGGCAAACGACCTAGCACCAAACAGATGGCCTTGAGCCTAGCTGAGATGCCTGGTGATTTTTTAAATGCCTACGTATTAGGGTCCATTGGCCACACAGGTGGCATCTTAGGGGCCTGCGCTAGTACACTATATAATTTAGAGCATGCTGTTAAGGATATCCAAGAGGGTCGCCGTAGAATTGCCCTCGTTGGTGCGGCTGAAGCTCCGTTGATTAGTGAGGTTTATGAAGCCTACCGTGTGATGGGTGCCTTGGCTGAAGACGATCAAATTTTGGCCTTGGACCAAGGTAAGGGCTTTGATCATGTCCGTTATTCTCATGCTTGCAGGCCTTTTGGCTATAACTGTGGCTTTACTCTTGCTGAAAGTGGGGAGTTCTTTTTACTTGTTGATGACGAGCTGGCTATGGAAGTGGGTGCCCAGATCTTTGGATCTGTGCCAGGGGTTTTTGTGAATGCCGATGGCTATAAAAAATCTATTTCTGGGCCAGGTGCAGGGAATTATGTTTCTATGGCTAAAGCTGCTGGTCTTGCACGAGCTGTGATTGGCGATAAAAAATTACGTGAAAACTCCTTTGTTTCTGCTCACGGAACGGGGACCCCGCAAAACAGGGTTAGTGAATCAGATATCTTAAATAAGGTTGCTAAGGCCTTTGGTATTAACGATTGGCCTGTTTCGGCTGTAAAATGTTACTTGGGCCATAGTATAAGTGCGGCAGCAGGAAACCAGTTGTCCACGGCATTAGGTAGCTTTAATGATAGTGTCCTGCCAGGTATTTTTACCTTAGATGAACTGCCAGATGACGTAATCAATGAGCACCTAAATTTTTCTAAAGATCATATAGTAAGAGAAAAGGGGAGCCTGAAGGCGGCCTTGATTAATTCTAAGGGATTTGGCGGTAACAATGCGACGGCTGTAATATTGTCGCCTGAAGAAACCTTAGCCATGTTGGAAAAGAAGCATGGCAAAGAAAAGGCCTTGAAAGCCGCAAGTTTACGAGAGAAAGTGACGGCTAAAGCCCAAGAGCGAGACCAAAAGGTGACCCAAGGTGAGATAAAATCTCGTTACCAACTTGGTGAAGGTGTAATTGAAAAGGAAGATGTGACTATTACTAGTAGTGATGTGAAATTAAATGGTTATAAGCTGCCTATCGATTTAGATATCCCAAACCCTTACCCCGATTTCACAGAAGATAAGAATTAATTTGGACGGGATTATAAATATAAATAAACCAAAGGGGATGACTTCCTTTGATGTGATTCGGCGTGTGAAAAAAATAACGGGCCAAAAGAAAATGGGCCATATTGGCACCCTTGACCCTTTAGCCACAGGTGTCTTACCGCTTTTTTTAGGTAAAATGACCAAGCTCATCCCCCATTTTAACCTAAGTGACAAAGTCTATGAGGCGGAAATTACTTTTGGGTTTAGCTCACCTACCTTAGACTTAGAAGGCGAACTGACGGCCCACCCTATCCCAGATAGCTTTAGTGAAGAGTTGGTACTTAAGGCCCTTGAAGGTTTTAAGGGGGATATCCTGCAAATTCCACCTATGTTTTCGGCGATCAAAAAAAATGGGAAAAAACTCTATGAATTGGCCCGTAAGGGTGAAGAAATTGAGCGCGAGCCACGGCCTGTCACTATATACGAACTAGATTTATTAAAATTTAATATCTTAGGGGATGATAACGCAAACCAGGATCATCCCAAGATTAAAATCAGGGTCCATTGCTCTAAAGGGACCTATATCCGAACCTTAGCCGATGATTTAGGGGCAAAACTAGGCACAAAGGCAATCTTAAGTGGCCTTGAAAGAACCCAATCAGGTAGTCAGTTTTTTATTGAACAGGCGGTAACTCTTGACCAAATTGAAAATAATGACCAAACTACTATATTAAAGTATTTTCTAGACCCTGCAAGCCTTTTAACCACTTGGTTAAAGCTTGATTTGCAAGAGGACGCAGAGATAATAAGACTAAGTCAGGGACAAAAAATACGCTTTAAAAATTCAGTCGTTGGGGAGAAAAGAGAAACGAACCAATGCTTTATTTATCAGAGTAAAAAAATCCTAGCCCTAGGACATCTTGAATTCAGCCAGGATGATCCGATTTTCGTTCCCGAAAAGGTGCTAATTTAAATCCGCTGGATGGAAGTAAAAAAATGTTAACAGTAGAAGATAAAAAGGCGATTGTTGCCAAACACGGAAAAAATGAAAACGATACAGGTTCTAGTGCTGTTCAAGTAGCACTCCTTTCTGCACGCATTTCTTATTTGACCGAGCATTTTCAAACCCACAACCATGATCATCATTCAAGAAGAGGCTTACTTAAGCTTGTTGGTAGCCGTAGACATCTGTTGAATTACATTAAAAAGAACGATGTTAACGACTACAGAGCTTTGATTAAAGAATTAGGAATTAGAAAATAATAGCCTAAAAACTTGAACGATCTCATAAACATAAAAATTTAAATTATATGAAAACAATTGAAATTGATTTTCAGGGTAAACCCCTGAGACTAGAGACTGGTAGAGTAGCCAAGCAGGCTAACGGTAGTATCATGGTTCACTACGGTGATACTGTTGTGCTAGTTGCTGCAACGGCAAATAAAGAGAATTCTGACTCTCCTTTCTTCCCTTTAACCTGTGCTTATCAGGTAAAGACATACGCACAAGGTAAAATCCTAGGTGGATTTATCAAACGAGAAAGACAACCATCAGAGATGGAAACTCTAATTTCTCGTATGATCGACAGACCCCTAAGACCATTATTTCCTTCAGCTTTTAACGCTGAAACACAGGTTATCGCAACTGTTATGAGTTACGACCCTGATTCAAACGCAGGTATGGCTGCAATGTTAGGCGCTTCTGCTGCCCTAATGATCTCAGATATCCCATTCACTACCCCTATTGCAGGTGTAAATGTTGGTCGTGTTGACGGTGAATTCATTGTTAACCCAACTCCTGATCAATTACTTGATTCTGATTTGGATTTGATCTTAGTTGCTAAAGAAGACGCTATCGTTATGGTTGAAGCTGGTGCAGAAATGATCTCTGAAGCTGACATGGTTGCAGCCTTGGAATTTGGTCACAAAGCATGTTTGCCTTTGATCCAAATGCAGAAAGATTTAGTGAAGATCGCTGGTCTTAAAAAGCGTGAAGTTATTGAAGAAAAGCTAGATGCGAAACTTGAGAAGATTATTCTTAAGGCTTCTGAAAAAGGCATCAAAAAAGCTTTAGGCATCAAAACTAAGATGGAACGTTACGCAGCTTATGACGTAACTAAAAAAGAAGTGAGAGCCGAACTTTGTACTGAAGGAAGCGGAATCACAAAAGATATGGTTTCTCAAGTTCAAGGCGACTTGAAAAAGAAGTTAATGCGTGAAGATATCTTGAAAAAAGGTGTTCGTGTTGATGGTCGTGATATCACTACTGTTAGACCAATCGAAATTGAGCTTGGTATTTTACCAAGAGCTCATGGTTCAGCTCTTTTTACCCGTGGCGAGACACAAGCAGTTGTGGTTTCAACACTGGGAACAAAAGATGGTGAGCAAATGGTTGAAGATCCTTCAGGCGTTTACTTCAAAGATTTTTACCTACACTACAACTTCCCTGCTTACTCAGTAGGTGAATGTAAGCGTTTAGCCCCACCGGGAAGACGTGAAATTGGTCATGGTAACTTGGCTGAGCGTGGTCTTAAGACTGTTGTTCCTGCTAAGGAAAACTTCCCTTATACCATTAGAATCGTTTCAGAAATTACTGAATCAAACGGTTCTTCTTCAATGGCAACTGTTTGTGGTGGTTCTTTATCCATGATGGATGCTGGTGTGCCTCTAGCTGCACCAATGGCTGGTGTTGCAATGGGTATGATTGCAGAAGGTAAGGATTATGCAATTCTTACTGATATTTTAGGCGACGAAGATCATATCGGTGATATGGACTTTAAAGTTGTTGGTACCGAAGCTGGTATTACTGCTCTACAGATGGATATCAAGATTGATGGCCTATCTTTAAAAGTAGTGTCTGAAGCTTTAGACCAAGCAAAAACAGGCCGTTTACATATCTTAGGCGAAATGGCGAAAGCTATTGGCTCAAGTCGTGAAAACTTAGCTTCTACTGCTCCTCGCTTTATCCAGACCAAAATTCCACCTGCAAAAATTCGTGATCTAATCGGGCCAGGTGGCAAGGTGATCAAGGGTATTCAGGCTGAAACTGGCTGTAAATTAGATATCGATGATTCAGGTCTTGTGAACATTGCATCTTCCAATCAAGAGTCTGCTGAACAAGCATTGGCTTTGATCCGTGAGATGACACAAGAAGTTGAAATCGGTGCTGTTTACGAAGGCGAAGTTAAGAAGATTGTTGACTTCGGTGCTTTTGTTGAGATCCTACCTAATACGCAAGGCTTGGTACACGTTTCTGAAATCAGTGACGAACGTGTTGAAAATGTCTTTGATGTATTATCTGAAGGCCAAATGGTTGCTTGTAAAGCAATCGGCTTGGATAAGCGTGGCAAGTTAAAGCTTTCTATGAAAGCTGTTAACGCTGAAGATTCTGAGTAATTAGCTTGTGATTTGATTGAATGACTTGGGGCTGCCAAGCCTTGAGTTATTTGATTGATTTACTTTTGTGAATTATTTAGTTTTACCTAAGTAGCTTTTAGACTGATTTGGGTGGCTAATTTTAAATTAGCAGCCCCTAGACAAGTTCGGAGTTGTTAAAAACTCCAATCAAAAGGAGCATCCGCTCCTTTTTTTTTAGTATTAACTTCTTAGTTTTATACTTTAGTTTGATATTTAAAAAAATGGCTTAAAACCTCCCACAGGTTCTAAGTAAAAAATGTGTGGCCCTGTAGTTTAACTGGATAGAACAGTGGATTCCTAATCCATCGGCCTGAGTTCGACCCTCGGTGGGGCTACCATGCGACCAGTCGCTTTCTAGGTTTACTTCTCGTAGATCATCTTATTTTTCCTACCTATCTTTTTCAGTAAGTTTTGTTGATCCTGCTATTGATAGGTTGCTGCCGATTTCTTGGGAGAAATATGGCCGCAGTTCTTTTGTTTTAGAAAACTGTTTAGCTCGAAATCATTAAATTTATTTCTCGGCCCTAAAATAATTTCTGCAATGGGTTTAATTTCTTCTACTCGGTGATATGGAAACTCAAAGTAAGAAGTGATTTTACCCCCACCGACTCGATGTTCTAGATTGCCAATACTATCTTTAAATTCCAATGTATTATTCAGTTTGTTTTCAAGAATAGTCGGGACATGAACAATTCTCCATTCATCTTCCTCTTTAAACGCATCATTTTTATGAATTAAAGATTGTAAGTAGATCCAAGAGGCAAATTGTTTGAGTTGGGACTCTTTTTTTCCACTTGCTTCGTTTTCAGCATATACTTTAATAAGTCCTTTAAGGTTTTCTATTTTCTTAGCAGAGTCTTTCTCTATATATTTAACCTTACCTAATTCTAAGAAAAAATTTGGTTTGGTTTCGCTATAAGATGCGGTTCTATCTAAGCCGAGAGATTTTGTATTAAAGCCAATAGCGACACCTTGTCCATCTTGCGCGTAACCTCTCCACTGACTTAATAGGTCAGCATTTTCAGAAAAGGACGCTATATAAGGTACTCGAAAGTATTTATTGAAATAATCTTTGAGGATTTGAATTTGCTGTGAATTATCTTGATTGAGTTCAAGTTGCTTTAGTGCCGTGTCGAAAATTGAGAGAAACCATTTTCCTTCTGTGTGATCATTCATTTGAAGGCAAGAAGACAGCCAAATATTTTTATTTGATATAATGCTAAAAAAAGCTTCAGGGCTGCAATAGTGGTAAATTATATCTGGAAGGTCTGTGTTTTCCATCAGTTGCTCAATTTCTAAAGTTCAAAGTTTTATTTTAGAAATATAAGACTGGGATACTATTGTCTAGTATTGAAACTTTTGAAATGAGAAAGAAACTAGCTTAGTGATCTGGAGATGTAGGAAGGCTTCCCTGTTGATGCTTGCACCGAAGGAAATGTTCCGCGAAGGTTCAGAAATCAAGTTAGGTAAACCGTAAAAGTGACGAAGTCACCCTAAAATGCAGCTGGCAGCCTCACCAACCACCAAGGATTTCTTTGTAGATGGCGTCGCCTAACATTTTCTGCTCTGCTAGAATCTCAACCAAATACTCAGGCTTAGTTAAAATATTTGTGAGGACAGCACGAAGCACCACGATATCCCCCTTGTAGCCTGTGGATTCCAGGGTGGTACGGCTGATAAAAGATTCGCCATTTTCACGCTGGCGCTTTTGCAGCTCTACGTTGAGCTGGTTTAGCATCCTGTTGCATTTTGTTTGGTCACCGCCTTCGGCCAGTTGTTTTTGGATAGCAGCAGGCACATATCGATAGGTCAAAATACAAACCTCAGGCACGCTGGTGCATTCAAAATCGGGGTGCTTGTCCACCATTTTAGCCAGCAGATTACTCAGGTCGATTGCCCGCTTTAAAATAGACTGGTAGCCTTCACCACCAAGCATTTTTAGGGAAAACCAAAGCTTTAAAGAATTGAACCTGCGGCTGCCCTCTAAGGTAGTCTTGCCAATATCAACCGAGCCTTTACGGATAATATAGGCGGCGCTTTGTCGCCAAGTATCTAAGGACTTTTTCTTTTTAAAGAGCACTGCCGAGTGACTCATGGCCATATAAAACAACTTATGCCCATCGAGCACCACTGAATCAGCTTGCTCAATGCCCTTCAGCTTTTTCTTTAAGTCGTTACAAAGCAGTAAGGCCCCGCCCCAAGCTGCATCCACATGGAACCAGATTTTTTCTTTTTTACAAATTTTTGCCATTTCCTCGAGAGGGTCTAAGTTCCCTGTCTCAGTGGTTCCAGCTATACCCACGACAGCCATAATCAAGGTTTTTTCAGCCTTTAGCTCGTCTATCTTGGCCTGCAATTTCACAGGGTCCATCTTGTTAGAGCGATCCACAGGGATTTTGACCACGGAATCCTCCCCCAGCCCCAAGATGGCCACAGATTTTGCCATAGAATAATGAACCCTTTCGCTGGCTAAAATTGCCACCTTTTCAATGCCCATTTCTTTGTAGACTTGGTAGGTGCCTTTTTTCCGAATGCCTGGCAGCACAGATTCACGGGCCACAGCCAAGGCATTTAGATTGCCAATGGTACCACCTCCAACGGTGTTACCCACAGCAATGGTGGGGTCTTGTATAATTTTTTGGTAGAAAATTTCACTCTCGTCGTAAACCAGACGGTGCAGCCAAGAGAGGGTTTGCCGCTCAACAAAGGTACTGGCGAGGGCTGTTTCGATCTTTACTTGGTTTTGGTTGATGGCACTGATTAGAATATCTACCACCACAGAAAACCAGGGGATGACTGTGGTCATGTGACCTATAAACCGAGGATTGTTGATCCGTACAGAATTATCTAAGATCTTTTCCTTACACTCAGCAAACACCTCCTCAATGGGCAAACCCAACTGAGGCAATTTGGTTTCTGAAAATAAAGCAGTTAAACCTTGCAGGGTAATTTCAGCGTGAATCTTTTTCTTTTCAGGATTTTTGAGCCAGTCTAGAGCCAGATCAACCGCCGTTTCACACCACATTTTAAAGGTGTCATCGTTGCCTGGTCCCACAAAAAACTTCTTAGAGATCTCCTCAATTTTGGCGGCAGTGGCTCGGTCTTTTTCTGTTTTGTTTAGCTTATCATTCATAGTTTAAATGCCTAGGTAGGCTTTTTGAATTTCATCCGACTGGGCCAATTCGCTTGCCGAGCCACTGGCTACAATCAAGCCATTTTCCATAATGTAAGCTCGATCAACCGACTTTAGGGCAAGGGAGGCATTTTGTTCAATGAGAAAAATGGTGGTCTGGTGGGTTTTGTTAATTTTTTTAATGATCTCAAATATTTGGCGGATAATCAAGGGGGCTAGTCCAAGACTCGGTTCATCCAATAGTAATAATTTGGGTTGGGCCATTAAGGCCCTAGAAATAGCCAACATCTGTTGTTCACCACCACTCAAGGTGCCTGCTATTTGTTTTTTTCGTTCGGTTAAAATTGGAAATAAATCAAATACATAGTCTAGGTCTCTTTTGATTTCAGCCTTGTTATTGCGGAGATAAGCCCCCATCTGAATATTTTCTAAAACGGTAAATTTAGGGAATATACGTCTACCCTCAGGGACGTGAACAATGCCTGCCTTTACAATTTCCTCAGGGCTTTTGCCCCCGATTGGCTCGCCTTGGAAGTAGATTTCTCCTGCTGTTGGTTTGATCATCCCGCTGATGGTCATTAAGGTGGTGGTTTTGCCAGCACCATTGGCCCCGATCAAGGTTACAGTTTCCCCGCTCGCAATCTTTAGATCAATGCCTTTTAGGGCCTCAATCCTACCGTAGCCACTCTTTACACCCTCTAGCCTAAGCATTTTCTGCCCCTGCGTCTTCTTCTATTTCTTCCCCTAAGTAAGCAGCTATTACCTTTTTATTAGCCCTGATCTCGCTTGGCGTGCCGACCGCAATGCCTGCTCCTCGGTCCATGACAAAAATTCTGTCGCTTATTTTCATGACCAATTTCATATCATGCTCAATGAGCAAAATGCCTAAGCCAAATTCTTCTTTCAGCTGCAATATCAACTGGTCAAGTTCGGCTGTTTCTGAGTGATTCATGCCAGCGGCTGGCTCATCTAAGAGTAATAATTTGGGTTCTGTCGCTAAAGCTCTGGCGATTTCTAAGCGCCGTTGGTCAGCGTAGGGCAGTGAGTCTGCTTTGCTTTGGGCATGCTGCAAAAGATTCAGTTTTTCCAAAAGTTGGTAGCTTTTTTCCTTAGCTTCTTCCTCTTCTTCTTTGTGGCGGGTTGTTCTAAAAATAGCGTCAATAAAGGTAGATTGCAAACTAGCGTGGCAGCCAACCAATACATTTTCAATGACGGTCAACTGGTCAAAAAGGCGGATATTCTGGAAGGTTCGAGCGATGCCCACTTGGGTAATTTCGCTGGGTTTTAGGCCTTTAAGTAGGTTGCCTTTCAGCTGAACTTGGCCGTGGTCTGCTTGGTACATTCCCGTGAGGCAGTTAAAAAAGGTGGTCTTGCCAGCGCCGTTGGGGCCGATCAAAGCCACTAACTCGCCTGCCTTGATATCTAAACTCATATCTTGCAAGGCTTTAATGCCGCCAAATGATTTAGTTAGACCTGTAACCTGCAGTAGTTTGTTTGTTTTGGGATCAGTCATCTAAGTTCTCCCCTGCGTTCATTTCTGGGTCACGGTCGTAGCCTGCTCTCATACGGCTGATTAAACCTTGGGGGCGAAAAACCATCATGATCACCATAATAGCCCCAAAAAATAACATGCGATACTCAGCCAAAAACCGTAAGTATTCAGGCAGTAAGACCAAGATCAAAGCCGCTAAAACCACACCTAAGATGGAACCCATGCCACCTAAAACCACAATAGAAAGAATGATTGCCGATTCATGAAAAGCAAAGCTGGCAGGATTAATAAAACTGGATTTAGCAGCAAAAACCACCCCGACAACGCCAGCCCAAAAGGCACCAATGCCAAAGGCCGTAAGCTTGGTTTTAGTTAGGTCGATGCCCATGGCCTCGGCTGCAATTTCATTTTCACGAATCGCCATCCAGGCCCTACCAATGCGAGAAAGCTGCAAGCGGCGGGTGATGACAATTGCCAGCAGTAAAATCGCTAGCATAATGTAAAAAAGAAAAAGGATGTTTTGGTGATAGCTTAATTCTGCCCCAAAAAAGCTGGGCTTAGGGATATTTGCAATGCCGCTAGGGCCGCTTGTTAGCTCCTCTTCATTTTCTAAAACCATTCGGATGATCTCGCCAAAACCCAAGGTCACAATGGCCAAATAATCGCCACGTAAGCGAAGGACAGGAAAGCCCAAGATCACACCTAAAAAGGCGGCCATAAAACCACCAACCAAAAGCACCTGCCAAAAGCCAAGGCCATAATATTGGTTTAGTAGCCCATAAGCGTAGGCCCCGCAGGCGTAAAAGGCGACATAACCTAAATCCAAGAGGCCAGCCATACCCACTACGATATTTAAACCCAGGCCCAAAGCGATATACATCATGGCCGTAATTAAAATAGAAGTCTGGTAGGTCGATGTCAGCAGCGGTGAAATGGACAAAAGACAAAGAAAAAAGAGCATGGCCTTTTCATTGGCTAGTGCCTCAGCAAAGGAAAATCTGTGGCCAGTGTTCAGGCGTTCTTTAGGTTGGTAGTGGTGCAAAAAATAACGCCAAACCCCGCTGATTAAAAAACTACTTAAGGCCACCCAGAGTAAATTATCTAGGTGCCACACCAAGGTTTTATCAAGATAATCAACCTTGAGAGCCACTAAGGGGAAGGTTAAAAAAACCATCCACAGACTCAAACCTAAATTAATTTTTAGCTCTTTAGCTAGCATCCCTTTAGTTAGCATCCTAAACCTTCTCTTGGGTCGAGGTCCCAAGTAAGCCTGCTGGGCGTAAAATTAAGATCAGCACCAACAAGGAAAAGGCAAAAACATCTTCATAGTCACTAGAAACATAACCTGTGGCAAAGGATTCAGTGAGGCCCAAGATCAAGCCACCAAGGGCGGCACCTGGGATAGAGCCAATGCCACCTAAAACGGCAGCAGTAAAGGCCTTGATACCCACGATAAAGCCAATATTATAGTTTATCTGGCCTATGTGACTAGAAATCAATATAGCGCCTACCGCAGCCAGTGCAGAGCCTGTCATAAAGGTCAGGCTGATCACCTTGTCTACATTTACACCCAGTAATCTCGCCATTTCCTGGTCTTGCTCAATGGCCCTCATGGCTTTGCCCGACTTTGAATAGCCCATAAATAAAAAGAGAGTCACCATCACCACCACACTGACCAAGGTGATGAGCATTTCTGTCGGTTGGATGTAGCCACCTAAAAATTTAAAGTCTGCAATTTCGAATATTAAACTGGGGAAGGATACAAAGTCAGCCGTTTGGACCAAGATCACATATTCCCGCAAAAAGATGGACATGCCAATGGCACTAATAAGGGGGGCTAATCTGGAAGACCCACGAAGGGGGGAATAGGCTACTTTTTCAATAGTATAGCCGTAAGCGGCAGCCCAGATCATGGCAGCCATAAGGGCAATAATTAATATGGAAATGGTGCCTAAACCCATGATGGAGCAAGCCCCAGCGGCAGTAAGGCCCACAAAAGCTGCAATCATATAGACTTCGCCGTGGGCGAAGTTAATCAAGCCTATGATCCCATAAACCATGGTGTAACCCAAAGCGATTAGGGCGTAGATGCTCCCACGGGTGAGACCGCTAAAAAAGAGTTCTAAAAAATACTGGAAGCCATCGGTAGACACTGTAAATTACCAAGCTAACTGCTTAAATTTACTATCTTCAACTTGGTAAACAGAAAAACCACTGCCCACAACATCACCATTTTTATCAAAGGAGATCTCGCCCAAGGTGGTGGCCACCTTATTTTGCATGAGGGCTGTTTTGATATCTTCAGGCTTGGTCGATTTAGAAGTTTCAATGGCTTTGATTAACGCCGTAAATGCAGCATGGGCCTGAAGCCCAAAATTACCTGCCTCTTGCCCCTTCGCTTTGAGTTGCTCATTGACCTTTATAGTCATAGCTAAGGTGGAAATGTCAGCAGGGCTGGTAACATAGTAACCTTCCACAAATTTCCCACCAATTTTAATAAAACTAGGGTCTTTTAGGCCGTCGCCACTAATAAACGCAGCCTTAATATCTCGTTTTCTCGCTTGGGTAACAATTTTACTGCCCTCGGGGTGGTAACCACCAAAGGCCACAACATCAGGGTTAGCCTGAGCAATTTTGCGGATCAAAGCAGAGTAGTCAACGGCACCGGGGGTAACGCCTTCAAAGAGTAAAATTTCCACGCCTTTTGACTCTAGTTCTTTTTTTACCAAAGTGGCTAAGCCCTTACCGTAGTCGCCCTTATCATGCACCACGACAACGCGCTTAGCCTTCAAATGCTTTACGATAAAGTCTGCTTGGACGATGGCCTGGGCCGCATCATGGGGGATGGTTCTAAAGAAGTAGGGATTTTGCCCTTCCAAGGTTAACTCAGGCGAAGTTGCTGACGGAGAAATAACGGGTATTTTTGCACCTCGGTAAACACTCAAAGCTGCGTTGGTGGCACCAGAGCAAATATGACCAATAACAGCAATAACCCCTTGGCTAATCAGCTTTGAAGCTACATCTGTGGCAATGCCTGGCTTGCAAACATCATCTTGGGCGATGATCTTAATTTGCCTGCCTAAAACGCCACCAGCCTTATTTAGCTCTGCTGCCGCAATAGCAACCGTGTGTTTAGGGGGCAAGCCATAAGGGGCCAAATCACCAGAGTGAGCCCCTGCAACACCTATGATGATAGGCTCAGAGGCAGGAGTGTTGGCTTCGTTGCTACTAGCACCTTTTTTCTTTTCACAAGAAGTAAGGCCAAGACCTAGTATCAGCCCTGCCAAAAGTAAAAGTGTAAATTTGAAATTCTTTAGCAAAAAAGGAGATAACTTCATGGGGTCAGGGCCTAGCTTTTGGTTGAGGAAAAGACTGAATTTTTACCCCTTTTTTACCCTGTTCAACTTGCCCTTGTCAACTCTGCCTAAGTCGTCGTTTAGAGCTTGAAAGACTGGATTTTTCCAAAAATTGATTCTGCTGTAATTTGCGTTAGGCAATCGTAGTGACCAAACTTACAGGTTCGCTGAAAACAGGGGGCACAGTCGAGGTTTACCGTGACCACTTCAGCCGAGGTGTTTCGGGGGCCAGTCCAGACTGTTGAGGTGCTCCCAAAAATGGCGATCTGATTTTTCTTTAAGGCCGACATCACATGCATAGCCCCAGAGTCGTTGCTGACTAACAGGCTAGCTTTGCTCAATAGAGCAATCAGTTGGTTTAGGTTGGTTTTGCCGCAAAAGTTAACCGCCTCTTTGGGCAGGTCCAAATCAAAATCCCCCTCTTGGCCAATGATCAATGGAGTAAAGCCTGTTTTAGAGAGTAAGTTTGCCAGCTCTTGCCAGTGGGTTAGCGGCCATTCTTTGGCAGGGCCGTAGATTGCCCCTGGGGCTAAAGCGATAAATTTTTCTGGTAGCTTTAAGCCTTGGAGTTGTTCTGTGGCCCAACCTTCTGCCAGAGGTAAGCTGGGGTAAGTTGGCTCTGTGGTTTCTTTAAATAATAGAGAAAATTCGTCTATTAGGTGCTGGCTTCTAGGTTCTCTATCATAATCTACAGGCTCATTGAGCCAGAGCATGCGACCCGTGCCAATCAGCCCAATTCGTGTTGTAGCCCCAGAAAAGTAAGCCATTACAGCTGCACTTGGGCTAGGCGGGAGCACGTAAAAAAGGTCGTATTTTTTATGCCGCAGGGACAGGCCAAAGGCAATGGCGTTAAAGGCCTTTTTGGTAAAGGGAATGATCTTGCCTCGGTGAGGCAAGGGGAGATTCTCAAAGCCCTTTTTAACTATGAGGTCAATTTGGGCGTGGGGGTGGAGCTCCATAAGCCTAGTGATAAAGGCCGTGGACATAAAAAGGTCCCCGAGCCAATTTGGGCAACGGACACAAATTTTTAAAGGGGTGTCGTTAAGCTTGGCTTCCATTTTTTTCAGGGAAGACCATGTATTTACGCATTAAGAAATTGGCAAAGAATAAAATTACACTTGCCAGCGCCTTGGCAGGTACTAGTGCAAAGCCAGCCTCAACTAATAACACTGTGGAATAGACATCAATAAAACCACCGATTGCCACAACAGCTATGTAGAGTATTAATTCTGTAAAGGTGCTCCATCTAGCATTGTGCCGAAATAAAAAGACGATGCACAGTAGATAGTTGATCAGGGCCGCCGCCAAATAGGCTGTAACGGTTGCATGTTCAATGGCCTGATGTAGTGGCTGGGCCAAGACCCAAAAAATAAATAAGTTCGCAACAGCAGAAAGCCCACCAATAACAAAGTAGATAGAAAACTGCACAAACCAATTCGCCTTAAAGGCATTATAATGGAAGATGCAATAGGCTGCTCTCAGAGCATCCCTAAAATGGATTTTTTTACCTTCTTCGTAGGTTCGGCCTGTGTATGAAATACCAATTTCAAAAACACGGGCATTTTTATCAGCAATTTTTGCCACAACTTCAGGCTCAAAACCAAATCTTGTTTCTACCAAGTCAATGGACTGGATCAATTCACGAGTAAAAACCTTGTAACAGGTTTCCATATCCGTAAGGTAAAGGTTGGTGAACATGTTAGAAAGTAGGGTCAGTAATTTATTGCCAATGGTATGCCAAAAATATAGAACTCTTTGCTTCTTCCCACTGCGGTAACGGCTACCTAAAACCACATCGGCACTACCGTCTCTAAGAGGCTCAAGCAGGGTTAATAGTTCTTGGGGGTCATATTCTAAGTCAGCATCTTGGATGGCCACAA
The DNA here is from genome assembly GCA_033791585.1 of SAR324 cluster bacterium. Taxonomy (GTDB): domain Bacteria; phylum SAR324; class SAR324; order XYD2-FULL-50-16; family XYD2-FULL-50-16; genus JASJGK01. Next base: position 21,610 of record JASJGK010000019.1, read on the forward strand.
AGTCGCCTGTGGCGGCAGCAAATCCTGTGTGCAGGGCAGCACCCTTACCTGAATTTACTTCATGCTTTAGGCTTTGCACCTCTGGGTGCTTTTCGCCCAAAGCCTTTGCTATTTCTAAACTTTTATCAGATGAGCAATCATCAACAATTAGGATTTCTAATTTTACATCCGCAGAGCCAATGCCCAAAATGCGGTCAATGCAGGTTTCTAGTGTAGCTTCCTCGTTAAAACAGGGAACAACAATGCTTAGAGTACAGTCTTTATATGTCATTACGTCAGATCAAAGGTGTTTGTTTTTTAATCCACCTTATTGAATTGACATCTTTTGGGCAACAAAAACCTAATGGAAGCTTTTTTGGCAGAATAATCGCATAGCAATGGACAATGAAAATCATTAGCCCCAGAAGAATATGAAGTTACAGAAATATATTTATCTTGTTTTAGGTTCCGCAATCATTGCTGGATGCAGCCCCATTGGCAATAAGGTTGCTCAAAAAGAAACTAATTTTCATACCCCGCAAAACTGGGAAAAACCAGTGGACCTAAATGCGACAGGTGCAGTCGGCTTTCAGCCAGACTTTTCAGGGCAAAAGGATGCTGTTGCGACAAATGAATCTGAACTGGGTTTTCGGCCTCTATTTTCTGGAGAAGAACAACATGCAAATGAACCGACCTTTGCACCTGTAAAGGGTGGGGGGCAACACGAACAAATGCAAGGCCACGCCTCTTGGTATGGGCCAGGTTTCCATGGGAAGAAGACCGCCAATGGCGAGGATTACGACCAAATGGGAATGACTGCCGCACATAAGATACTACCCATGAACACTTGGGTGCGTGTGACCAACCAAGAAAATGGTAAGTCTGCTGTGGTGCGTATTAACGACCGTGGGCCTTATAAAGATGACCGAATTATTGACCTAACCAAAACTGCCGCCAAACGGATTGGCTCTTTTGAACAGGGCACAGCCAGTGTGAAGTTAGAGGTTTTAAAATACCCTAAAAACTATGATGCTTCTAAGGGCCTAACACCTTACAAACAAACTGTGGTGCAGGTGGCAGTATTTCGTGACCAACAGCGAGCAGAGAATTTTAAAAGCCAGTTAACAGAAAAGTTTAATCGAGTAGCCTTTTTGGTAGATACTCCTGAAGAAGGCTCTTACCACGTTGTGGCAGGCCCTTTTGACGAACGTGATCAGGCTAAAAGTACTGCTAGAAGGCTCAACTCTCGGGGATTTGGGCACTTTGTTAGAAGTTATCGAAAATAACTGCTAGAAGCTACGACCAAATAAAACTGAGTTGAACATAGAAAATTGTGACACTACTTTTAAAAAAATACTGTCACCTACCAAAATTAGAAAAAAAAAGCCCCTCAATCAAAATGTTCTTGGTCGAGGGGCTTTTTTATTTATTTAGCTATTACAGCCCCGCAGGCACCATAAACGAGCTAGCCAGCATTTTGGCTATAGCCATCAGGCACAAAGGGGGAGTCGGTTTCTTTTTCTAGTCTTTGCTCTTTTTCTTCGTCCGATTCAAAGCGTAAGGGCTCACCATGGTCGCCTCGGTACATGGAATCACCATAAAAATAGTATGGATCTTCTTCCTCTTCGGTACGATTTAGGATCTGCATCCACCAGTAAATTGTTAAGGCAACAGCAACAATTGCAAAAAGAAAGGAAAAAAGCTTGGCGATGAGTTTCATTTGATTTACTAATATTTAAGAGTTTTCTTTTAGCTTAACCTGCCAAAGCTAAAGGATCAAGGCTTTTTCAAAGGACAATGGCCCCTTTTTTAAGGATTTAGAACCTAATGTTACAAAAAAAAATTATTTTTACAGCCTTGATTGTATCCCTATTTACAACTCCGCTTTTTGCAAAGATTATTAATTACGAACAGTTTTTTGCTAAGGGCGAAAACTTTTACCTACTTCAGCCCAACCTAGTGGCTGACTTTTTTACAGGTTTGGCCGAATTTAAAGGCCGAAGAAACAAATCTTTATATAAGGTCACTAAAGAAGTTTTAGGTTGCCCTGTGGGCATCAAATCCTCCAGCAATTGCCCTGTTGACCGCTTTCGGTTATTAAAAAAAGAACGCCGCACCCCCTCAGATTTTAAAGCCCACGTCAATTGGACTGTTGTTGAAAGGGTTAAAAGGGGTAGATTTCATGTTTTAAGCCTTACATGGCGACCAGAGCTGATCGAAACAGAGATTTTATTCATGGAAGATTACTTAAAAGGTTTAAATGTTGCCCGTGAGTCAGTGTATTACCAGATTCCAGAGCAGATAAAAAGAGTGCAGTTTAGCCCGCACTTTCAAAGAAGAATCCAGATAAAAGTGGATGCCAAGATGGCAGCGGTTTTGTTGGAACTTTATGAAGAAAAACCAGAAGACTTTAGGGATGTGATTACCTTTGTGGCAGAAGGCAATAGTGTGACCTTGCGAGATGACCTAGCCACTTTTAATTTGTTTTTAAAGGCGAAGAAAATCACCATCAATCATTTAGATTTTCCAGCTATGTCTGTGCCTGAGGCGAAGGGTAGAAAATAACCTTTGATTTCAATATTTATTGTTGGTATCCTAAGGATAACGACTGTAAAGAAATTTTTATACCTTAAGTGTTGGAGAAAAATTGGGAATCTACGAAGAAAAACATTGGCTAAAAGAATACCCTCAAGGTGTACCCCCTGAAATTGATTCATCTCAATATTCCTCGCTTGTGGCGGTGATGGAAGAAGCCTTTGAAAAATTTAGTTCTAGGCCCTCCTATTCCAATATGGGTCACACCATTAGTTATCTGGATTTAGATTATCAATCCCAAGCCTTTGCCAACTACCTAAAAAATGATTTGGGCCTAAAAAAGGGCGACCGAGTGGCCTTGATGATGCCTAACCTGATCCAATACCCTATTTGCCTTTTTGGCATCATACGGGCTGGGCTAGTTGCTGTGAACGTAAACCCACTCTACACCCCACGTGAGTTGGAACACCAACTCAATGATTCTGGGGCGACTGTCATTATCATTTTAGAAAACTTTGCCAGCACCTTAGAGAAATGTTTACTTAACACACCTGTGAAACATATTATCCTTACTGAAATTGGGGATATGCTCAAAGGCCTAAAGCGGCATATTGTGAATTTAGTTGTTCGCCATGTTAAAAAAATGGTTCCCCCCTTCTCCCTACCCAGTGCAACCCACCTTAGAAATGTACTGGAAAAGGGTGCGAGGCAGCATTTTGTTCCCATTGAAATGACCCATGAAGACATTGCCTTTTTACAGTACACAGGTGGCACCACAGGGCGCAGCAAGGGTGCTATACTAACCCATGGCAACATTGTGGCAAACGTGATGCAGGCAAAATCTTGGATTGGTGGCACCTTTAAAGAGGGGCATGAAATCGCCATTACACCTCTGCCTTTGTACCACATTTTTTCACTTACAGCCAATTGCCTTTTTATGATGATGATTGGTTCTTTAAATGTGCTGATCACCAACCCTAGAGATATGCCCGCCTTTATTGACGAGCTAAAAAAGTGGGATTTTACCTTCTTTACAGGGGTGAATACTCTTTTTGGTGGCCTCTTGAACCAGCCAAATTTTAGTGAAGTGAATTTTAGCAGCTTAAAAATCGCCCTCGGTGGCGGTATGGCTGTGACTCACACTGTCGCTGAAAAATGGAAAGCTGTTACAGGTCATGTATTGCTTGAGGCTTATGGCCTTACAGAAACTAGCCCTGCAGCCTGTATTAACCCTGTGGATTTAAAAGATTATAACGGTTGTATCGGCCTACCCATTAGCTCTACAATGGTGTCCATTAAAGACGAGCAAGAAAAGGATGTGGAGCTAGGCACCAGCGGTGAGCTTTGTATCAAAGGCCCGCAAGTTACCCAAGGCTATCATAATCTACCTGAAGAATCTTCAACCCTCTTTACAAAAGATGGCTGGCTAAAAACAGGCGACATCGCTTTTATGGATATGAAAGGCTATGTGAAGATAGTAGACCGCAAAAAAGATATGATCTTAGTCAGTGGTTTTAATGTCTACCCTAACGATGTGGAAGACACAGTTGGTGGCATGGAAGGCGTTTTAGAAGTGGCTGCCGTGGGCATTCCTGATGAAAAAAGTGGGGAAGTGGTAAAGCTTTATATCGTTCGTGCCGATACAAAATTAACCGTGCAAGATGTGAGTGCCTTTTGTAAAGAAAACCTCACAGGTTACAAACGACCCAAGTCTATTGAGTTTATGGAAGAGCTTCCTAAGACCAACGTGGGGAAAATCTTACGTCGTGAGCTGCGAGAATTAAACGCCGCTAAGACGAACACTTAGGGGAGCCAGCTCCTTTAAGTTTTTAGGTTAACTCGTTTCTTTTTTAAATTCTAGGGTTCTTAGTAATACCGAAATTAAAGCGGGCATTGCCCGCTTTTTTTTGGTCTTTTTTTAGAGTCTGACAGTCCAATTTTACTCTTTGTTTCACTGGTTCATCTCACTCCCTAAAGGTAGCAGTCCTCAGAAAAAAACAGGCATAGCCTGCATTTTTTGTGGCGAAACCTCCCCTTTAATCAGGAGACTAGACTGAAGGCCAAGGCACTAAAGAGGTAAAATGATCGGCTTGAACAAAGGGGATAATAGGCAAAGCCTGAAACTTCCGAGGCCTTAATATTTAAGATACCCCCTACCCAAGAAAAACTTAAATATCAATAACAGTGTAAATTTTAGACAAAAAAAAGCAGGCTTTTGGCCTGCTTTTTTTAGGTTGCACTCAAGTTCATCACCAGCGAAATTTTTAGCCCCTCAAGAGGTGGGAGGTAACCTACAAAGGGGCTAAAAAATGATCTCTTCACTAAGTCGCCTTAATTACCTAGTGAAGATCTCCGCTATGCCTATTAGATACGGCTTTGGTTCTAAAATTACTTCTTTCCCTTTTAATCTTTTGACAGCTAGTTAAGAGGAATAAAAATTTTTGTTCTTAAATTTTCAGGCTTAGTCCTTCTTGGATCACGGTTTAAGTATAGTTCAAAAGGAGGGGCATCCCTTAAGGTGTATTGGCTTTTTGGAAGCCATTCATTAAAAATAAAGTTGTAACTTTCTTGGAATTTTTCATAGGCTCCAATATGTAAGAAAACGCCATAGGTTCCACCTGCAATAGCCCCCTTTTGTAGGTTATCTTCTGAGCTTATTTCAGTGTTCAAAGTCAAACAGGCATCATATCGCAAGTGCTGAACTTCTGTTACCTCAGGGGAATCATGAGAAATGCCAATTGATTCAACTTCTTTACTCATCAGTCTGTTAGAATACCCAAATTTCATTATCCGCCCCCAGGCTTTTTCTGCGGCTGTTGAGTAGTCGCCTACCTCTCTTGCATAGATAATTTCTTTGCTTTTAAGTTCTAAAATTTCTGGCTTCATTTTGTTGCTCCTCATTTTACTGGTTTTTTTTTGGTTTAAAACAGGTAAAATCATTTGCTTTCGGACTTCACTAGGGGTGTAAGTAAATTGTTTTTTAAAAGCCTTATTGAAAGATGACTGATTATCATACCCGCATTTGAAGGATATTTCTGTCATATTTTCATCGGAATAGAGTAAATGCTTAATTGATCTCTCTAGGAGGAGGCGTTTTTTAAAACCATAAATGCTTTCCCCTGTGAAGGAACGAAATAACCGTGAAAAATGAAATTCAGAGTAGCAGGCAACCTTGGATAGTCTTTGGATATCTAGATTTTCATCAATATAATCTTCAATATACTTGATAACCCGATTCATTCTTTCACTATGGGGTAGATTACTCATGTTTTTCCTTAACAAATGATTTGAGATTATACTACCAGAGATGGATCTGCATTGATTTTCCAATCCTGCTATTTCGTTGGAGATCTTGAGTTGGGTTTTAAGTAACCGCATCACTCTATCAAAGTTTTTATTGTGATTTTTCATATTTCCTTCCTCTTGGTCAAAGTTTAAGAAATATATATCCATCTGGGGAAAACTACTTTTCCATTCGTGCGTTTTTCAAGGGTT
>JASJGK010000020.1:0-3092 GCA_033791585.1 SAR324 cluster bacterium
ACTCCAAGCAGTTTGAAAAGAGTATTCCTTGTGGAAGCCTCAAGTCAGCTAGATTTAGAAACTCAATTGAAAAATCTAAGCCTAGCTAGCCCAAATGTTTTAAGCTCTTGGGAAAGTAAAAAGCAAGCTTCATGAAAAGCTTGTTATTCACAAAGCGAATAAGTTTACGCAAGCCATTTATGGCTAAAACATCAAAATAAAAGCCGCAGACTTTTATAAAAAGATGAGTAAATGAAGACTAGAAGTTTACTCAAACCATTTATAACGGACCGACCAAACAAAAGCCGCAGGCTTTAGATTTCTCTCTGCGGGCAAGATTTGCCAGTTTTTAAGGATATTAAAGGTTATCCACCCATTTAATAGGTTTTCCTTTTGTAATTAGTTCAACTTTGATATTGCTAATTATATTGAACCCTAGATGCGTAGTATTGCGCGATATTGTCACCATGAGAAACAACAACCTTTATAACAAGCTACTAAGGAGTACCTTAGGGCTATCGATATGTTTTACCAGCTTATTTTTAATTATTTCCTGTGAAAATCCCAAGGAAGAGTTAAAAGCAGGGGCGGTAGAAAAGCAAAAGGTAGTGGTAAAAAAAATTGAGCCGCAAATGGCCCCGCTACCTGCCCCGCCTGAGCCACCAAAATGGGAACCAGAGGAAGAAAAGCCAAGAAGCCCTGAGCAGGAAGTACTATTAAAAGACCTACAGGCCTCAGATTACTGTAAAATCGCCAATGCGCCTGAAGACTATTCAAAGCCTGAATTTGATCTCTCTACTTTCGTGATTGAAGCAAAGGAATGGGAAATCGCCTTAAAAAAAGGCCTCAAAGCGTACATAATTTTAAAAAAGAGGAATCCTGATATTCCTATGCAAGTCTATGTGGATGGCAAGTGGCAAGAATTTAGTTATTATGATCTTACTGTACATTACAAAAAACTTTGGCAAGAGGTTTGTAATAGCGGCAAATTAAACCTACCAGAGCTTTGGCATGCAGCAGACTTGATCCAACGTTTTGCAGGCGAGGTTGATGAGGCAATGCATTGGAACCAATACAAACAATTCATTAGTAATGCTCCTCGCAACCTCCCTGCTACCATTTCTCAGGAACTCCCATATGATTTAAAACTAGACCATAGGGTTTTCCATAAACTAGCAGCCATCAGCACAAAAAAGAGCGACCTCGAGTTTTTTGCTCTTAAAAAGCTTTTTGAACCTGGAGACCAAAAAAACCAAGCCTTTACCGTTTGTAACAATATTAGCATTAAAAATGTGGATGTGCTTCATGAATTTGATCGATTAAGCCGCGGACCCTTGCACCCAGTTTACAGAGAAAACTTAAAGAGGAACAAAGTAAGAATTGAAGCCTATTATGACCTTAACTATAGCTTTTTTGACAATATGGTTTGCTACTGTAAAGATCGTTACCCTGACCCAAAAGCACAATTGATTGCTTTGCGTAAATACTACTTTGAACAGAGAATTCAATGGGTTGAACCCCCTGCTAAAAAGTGGTTTGGATTTCAAAGCTTAATAAAAAACGATTTGTCTAAAATCAAATTTATACCCTTTGATAACTTTACCAACCACACAGCCACTAAAAAATGCCATAATACTGTTATTTTTGGTCTGAGAGAGAAGATATTAGATAATGAGGTATTTTTACTATCCAATTAAATTTAGTGACCATTGTCAGACCAATGGACAAAATCCTTTTGTTCTGGGTCTTTCAATTTGTGCACAGCAAAAAAGTACTTGGCCAAGGTGATTAAGTCCCTATTGTAGGCAATTGATCTTGGCCCTGAGAGGTTACCCCTTAAAAGAAACTTAACCTTTGGGTTTTTAGGATCAAGGTCAATGATTTCAAAGGGAATATCATTTAAATATAGGTTCTTACTCGCAAGAGAGGGCTCCAGCAAGAGTCCAAACTTGGGACCATCCTTTTTAAGATTTGTAAAAAACTTTTTGCCCTGTTCGGTGGTCACTTGGGTCAAAGTAAGCAGAGGCTCTGGTGATAAAGTTTCGATTTTAAAGTCAACAGCCAAGCCTAAAGTATGGAGGCTTTTTAAAGCAGGTTCATAGGTAATGGCATATTTTTCCACCATTTCTTGGGCTTTTTGTTTGCTGGTTGCTGCGTCCCCGTGGTCCCAGATGATCCCTAATCCATGCTCATCCTCTGGGAAGTGAGGGTAAGTAAATTCAAGTGCCTTTACTCGTTTTTGACCTGCAATGCGCCATGAATGGTGCATGAGCCAAGCTCGCTCAGGCGGTCTCAAAGTAAATCTACTAGCCCCATCAAATGAGCCATTTAGTTTCAACCACCTTTCAAAGGCAGTAAAGTTGGTTTTAAAATTACCTTTTAGTGACTCTAAACCTGTTTTTGGAAGTTTCTCGCCATGCCAACGGGCACCACTTAGATATTTGGTTACATAGGCTTCTAACTTGGCTGACTTTGTTTTGCCCATGGCCACCCCTAAATTTATTTTATCCCCAGCTTTTAACGCTGTTGTTTGTGGTTTATTCAGCTCTAAAATTTCATTTAAGCTTAAGGTAACTCCATATTTACGCCGCGCTGCAATGACCACAGGTACAAGGTTTGGTTTGGGCATAAAGCCTGAGCCTACAATGTAATAGTCTTCTGGGTTAATTGCAGGCTCTGCAGTTTTTGATTCCTTTTCTTGGTCTGTATTTTGTTTTTCATCTTCATTGGGCTGGCCTTGGGACGCTGCATTTTCAGCTTCCAGTTTTAATTTATGCTGCACGCAAGGTAAGCTTGCCCCATGCTTCACCACCTCTGGTGGAATGCGGTCGGGGTGCATTACTAGCTCCCCTTTGTCGTTTGTAGTCACCCAGTTTGTGGCAAATTGTTTTGCTGCAACATGGGGGTTGTATTTGTGGTAGGTTGCAATTTGCTTGTGACTTGCTATCCATAGTGAAATTGCAGGATGGTAAAGATTTACTTTGCCATTATGCTCCTCAGCTCTCCCATATAAAAAAACCATCTGAGGAAACATAAGATAAATTGTTTCAGCGTGGAGATCTCCAAATTCTTGGCATACTCTCTTCTGGATTTGGATTCTTTGTGATTTGGAA
>JASJGK010000021.1:0-8984 GCA_033791585.1 SAR324 cluster bacterium
GCCAGCAAGTAGTTCCATAATACCAGACCGTATCAATTGTCCTATTTCAGTAGGAGTTTTATTGATTTTTTTGAGATCAACATCATTTTTTTCTTTAAGAACGACTATTCTATTAGTTCTGTTCTTTTTTGCCCCTTCTTCTAGCCCACCCTCTTTATTATCAAAAAACCTCGAGCTTAAATATAAAGGCAGCCTTCCGCCAATTACAACAATTGTTTTTCTATTCTGCTTTAAATAATTTTTTACTGCCTCGTTCCGTTTATTACATCTTCCTTTTTTGATTAGCCCTAGGTTTCCAGTATCTCCAAAATAACTCAATGTTCCTGGATGGTAAAAGCATAGGTCGGTTGAGCTGACTGCTAGCTTATATTTACGTGCTTTAGATTTTTCATCTTTAAAAACGCTACTAAGTGCTGCAATATGGGAGTCCCCTAACCAAAGCCATTCCCTTTTATTCTCCTGTGGGCTTTCAAAAATGCACCGGTCTTCAAAGGCCCTTCCATGACATTCTTTTCCATCGCTATCTTTTAGTATTTTCCTAGTATTTACAGATCCAGCCGCCGCAGTCCTTCTCAATATCCTGATGTTTATAGGTGCCGAAGACGCATTTTGGACAACGGCAGGTATTCGACTTGAAAAACCATCCTTCAAAATGATGTGAATCCCCGCAGTAACTAAGAGTAACGAGAAAAATGCCGTCAATAACCAAAGGGATTTTGTACTGACTTTCGTCTTGTTTCTAACAAACCTCTCAACATACCTCCAACTAAGAAAGGATAAGATTCCACAGATTCCCATTAACCCAATTTTATTAAGCTGAGATAAAGGGTCGGGTGAGCTGATCCGCGCAAAAGCAAAAATGGGTTGGTGCCACAAATAAAGAGAATAAGACAGAAGTCCAATTCCAACGAGAAATTTTGATGAAAGTAATTTTGTTACAAGGTCTCCCTTTCCTGAAAACCATAACAATAAGCATGTAGCGAATATTGGTATTAAACTTAAATAGCCTAGATTCATAGAGTCATCAAGGCGAAGATATGATTCTAGTAGTAAAAAAACGCCCAATAAAGGCATGGTAGAATTAAGTATTCTATAACTTCTCCTACCGTAAATATCCTCCATTCTTGCTAATATCGCACCTGCCATCAATTCCCATGCACGAGTATGAATCATGAAAAAGGAAGCTCTTGGAAAACTGACGCCGCCGATTACACTCAACTCAAAAGAGAACAATAAAATGCCGAGTAATACGGTCAAAATGTGCTTTCTGCCAAACTTAAAACATAATATAAGGACAGCGGGAAATATTAAATAAAATTGTTCCTCAACAGAAAGACTCCAAGTGTGAATAAGCGGTTTCAACTCATTTGCTACGGCAGCGTAGTCGCTTTCACTCCAAAATAGCACATTGGAACTGAAAAAAACCGTTGAGATAACACTTTGGCCATAGGCTACAAGGTCAGATGGCAACAAATACTTCCAAGCAAAAATCAGCGAGGTAAATAAAACAAGATAGAGGGGAGGGAGAATTCTTCTTGCTCTTCTTTCGTAAAAATTTAAGAAAGAAAAAGTACTACTTTTAATTTCTCTTAAGAGTATTGCAGTAATTAGGTATCCAGAAATAACAAAAAATACGTCTACACCAAGAAAGCCACCTGAAAACCAAGTTCCCTCAAAAAATGAAAAATCAGCATGGTAAATTAATACTGGAATAACGGCTAATGCCCTTAACCCATCAATTTCTGGACGATATTTAATTGTCATATTTTGTAGATAGCAGGGTGTTTTTTCGAACTATTCCGTCGAAAGAAAAAAGTAAATATTAAGCTAATTCATTAAATAAGAACCCTACCAAAAACTGGGAACCTTAGTATTCCTAAATATTACACTTTAGGTAAATTTATAAAGCATTTGCTCTTTAACTGTGTACTCGGCTTCGAGGTTTTCTTCTGTCGATCTAATTTATTTCAGGTGTTTTTCTATTGCAGCACACATTGCGCCCACGTTTTCCCATTCAAAGATTTCTTGGGTAGTGAAGGAGAGCTTGAATCGTTTTTCAATAGCAACAATTAACTCCATATGGGTTAAAGAATCCCAGTCATCAACATCATCTGCTGTGGTATATTCATTGATCTCTATATTCTCTTCATCTAGCACTTCTATGAAAATACGATTAATTTCAGTTAAAATTTTACTTTGATCCATAATGTTGCCTAGCTTTGGGTGTTATTTTACTTAATAAACGTCGGTAAAGGTTCATAGTTGTGTGTTTGGTTAACAAAATTCCCATTCATCTCAATAAATCCAAGAGAAGAATAGTGATCTTTCACAATCATGTTTTTTGGGGTAGGGTTATATTCACCGATCAAGGCTTTTGCGCCACGTTTTGCGGAAAAGTCTTGTAGGTAATTTAAAACGTACTTTTCCATTCCCCGTTTTAACACACGGCAGCTCATCAACCAGGTATCAATAAAAAGATTGCCGCCGTCATTTTCTTCAAGGATTAAAACACTGATCAATCCGTAATCCCCAAAACGATCCTTTAAGGAGAATGCAAATCCAAATTTATTGCTATGATCGGCAATAAGCTTGATATCTTCTTCACTATAACGAACGGTCCTCAAATTAAATTGATTTGAGCGCTGAGTCAATTGAGCTATTCTCGGTATGTTGAATTTTGAAAAGGGATCACAGCTAGCTTGCATCTCTAAATCAGACAGATATTCAGTTTCACTTAGAAAGCTCTGCTTAGTTTTAGCTCTGTCAGACTCTTGCTGGTATTGTTTCGTTCTTTGAGCATCGTTATCACTGTGAGAATTGGCTTCAAATAGATTTAAAGACTCCAAGAAGGGCAAGTAGTTGACTGGGTCAACAGGCAGTTCTGGCACAGTTATTTCAGGAATATGCGTTTGAACTAAATTCCTCTCAAAAGGATTATCATCTAAGAAAACCATAGAATCAAATCCAATATTTAATGTTTGCTGGATAAAGCGGATATTTGAGACTTTATCATCCCAATTAGCAATGAAAATAGCGATATCATCTAAGCGTAATGTCATATCGGGATGAGATTCAAAAGGCTCCCGTGCCACATGTTCTTCGTTTTTGCTACAAATAGCCAGGATAACCCCCCGTTCACGAAGTGACTTAGCCCATTGCTGCAATTGGGTAAAAGATTGGCCTATTCCTAAAGAGCCAATTTCAATGCGCTCTATCCCATCGTCGCCAATAACCCCGCCCCACAGAGTATTATCCAAGTCTAAAATTAAGCATTTTTTGAAATTGCCACCATTGGCAAGGATAACATCGCTGATATTTTTTGCTACCGTGGGCAAAAAATCGAGGGAAGTAACAACATTCGAGCTGACAAATAAACGATCATCATGGGCATTATTAGCCCCAAACTGCGAAATCAAAGAATCAAAATCTAAGATATGAAGATTAGGTGTTTTCTGAGCCAAGTGCATTAAGCCTAAATTCAACATTCGAATGTTGTAGCTTAAAGAGGAAGTAACTTTTGCAGCATAATGCCCAAAAACGGGGTCTAGAGTTTCTTGGAAATTGAAAATTATAACTTTCGTACTGGGCAGTTTCGTTTTAATTGCATCTAAATACTGGTCTATTTTGCTCAAGTGAGCAGAAGCATAGTTGTTCTTTTGTTCATTATTTTGAGAATAAAAAGACTTTTTTAATTTGGGAAGTGACTCGAATAAAATTACAAAATCAGGTTCAAATTGGTACATTTCAGAATTAGTGCCTAGGATTTCTGACCCTATTTCTTGGTAACCGCCTGCGAATACATTAAAGAAATGCCCAGATTCATGACCATATCCTTGTAGCGCCGTAACCAAATATTGGCTTGCTGAATCACTCAATATGGCAATCTTTCTTTCTGAAAGCCCTACTACAGATTTTTTGCTATTTCTTTTTAAGTGTTTGAAATTAGGGATAATCATAAGCTTTCTAAAATGCTTTGTATCTTTCACGAATGTGATCGATTATCTTTTGAGCGCTACGCATTGACTTTATTTTCTGGTCAGTAAAATCCAAATCAAATTCTTCCTTCAAAGCCCAAATTAATTTTTGTTTCTCTTCATCACTAATACCAACCTCTTTGACAAGATCAGCTGTAGGTTGAACATTAAAGACGCCTGTTACATTTTGAATCAGCGCTATAACCTTTTGGTCTAAACGCACATCAGTCTGTTCATGGAAAATGTCTTGGAGCCGCGGCAATGCGATTTTAAAAATAAAAAAAATCATAACGCCCCACAGTAACCAGTGAAGAACAATAAAAATTTGATAAGGATGGCTAACTGAAATCTTATAATCGAGGATCTGCCCGCTGAATATCTTGTTTCCTTTTCGCATTTGGCCAAATATTATATTTTCCATAGAAGGTGTGCGATCGATTTCATAAGTAACCTGAGAAAGGATATCTCCATTAGCCGAATTTTCCCGAACTGTTGTACTTGCAGTCCCTAGAGAATATAAAACAACTAAATGGTATCTTTTCCCTTCAATAAGACCTTTAAAAACTGTAACATCTTTTATAAGGTTATCTTTTTCCTTCCATATCAAAGATAATTTATTAACAGGTTTAAGTTTAGTTTTTGTTCGTAGATTCGCATTTGCATGTTCAATCTGAAATACGGCTCTGAGACCTTTGTTAATATCATCAGTTTGAAATAGATTCCCCCTTCTAATATATCTATCGAAGACAAATGTCAGGTCTATTTTTAGGTCAGAATTACCTGCGGTCAAAAAGCCTCTATGGAACAATTCATTGAGTAAGGATTTAGTTCTAATTTTTACATGCCGGTCTCTCTTTATTTCTTTCCCTTTTTTTTGAAAATAAGTTTTTTTGTAATGATTTTTAACTACAGGGAGAAAAATAAATTGAACCATCACAAGGGACAAAATTATTGATAAACTTAAAATGTTTTTGCGGGAGTTTTGGGGCATTCTGGTATTTGAAGAGAAAGTAGATTTTTCTTAGTAATGGGTTTAAAAAATAAATTTAGAATATCTGATGTTCAAAGGGATATCAAGTGCAAATAGAGTTTAACTTTTTAAAAGTTGTCGAGACAAACATGTCCATTTTAAACTTTAATTTGCAGAAAACACTCAGCTGTTTTATTTAAAGCAATAAACCACTAAATTTCATTTTTCATTTTTTAAGACCGAAATAAGTAACTTTGAGGGAGGTGTCTAAATTTTCACCAAAGTATCCCCAGAATCAAACTGGTCTAATAAGTTGTTGCCTAGGTAGATGATTTAATTTAATATAGTTTGTAAAATTAATTTATTACTCTTGCCATGAAACTTTCAGATTTAAATTATAGACAACTCCCCCAGAAGAACCTGGTTGAGTTGGTGACCGCAATTTTAAATGAGTGTGAAATAGAAGAAAGACTCAACGGAATTTCAGCCTTTTCCACTACAATTAGCGAAGTGGTAGATAGATTTGTGGAAAGAGAAGAAGAAGCTCGTTGGGTCGCAAAATATAAAGTGAAACAATGACTAACAACTCAAGAACTGAAGGCGAAAATCTAATTATTCGCAGCCAAATTATTATTGAAAATTTAACACAATTTGCCGCAAACCATGATTTATATGACCTGGCAATCCTTTCAAATAGTATTCAACCTGAAGTAGGCCAATTTTATGATTATAGGCTAGGCATGGAGCCCGTTTACCGTTTAATTCGAATTTACAGGGACTTTTATGAAACCTATTTACCTAATACGGCAAGCAAACCAAAAATTGAGAAGGGATTGTTTCAACTTACACTTGCCATAAGCAAATATTTTTCTGCTTTGTCTGACGTAGAATGCATGCCTGAAAACTTAGGCGATGGTCGAGTCCAAATTACTATTTATTTCGGACTAGATTAGTTCCAAATGCCACTTAATGCTCCCATAGCCCGCCCTTTTTTTAAATAAACAAACTTAAAGGGTTTCTCTATTCAATGGTAACGACCATTTAATCCAGCAGCCTAGCAATCTCAGAATTCTATAAAGCTTTGCTAAACCACTTGGAGTTGCTAAACTTACTTTAACCAACTCAAAAGTGAAAAGCTATGAACCACGAATCCTTGATCAGCCAAGTCCAAAAAAATTGTGATCGTGCAGATTCTAAATATGCCCATAGTTTTAGTCTTTGTTCCTTTTTGTTACACATGCGAAGGTATTACCGCTGGAACAATCAAATCGCTTGGACTGATCCAATCAATTCCGCTGAGGTCATAGAGTGGATAATGGATAAAGAAGACTACTGGGAGAATTTAGAAGAGCAGGATTTTGCCGATCTTAAATTGCAAACAACCAGGGATGCCTTTGATATTGAATATCTGAACCAGGAATTAGAAAAAAAAGGCTTAGTTTATGGAGGTGGTCTCGCCCCCAGTGGTAGAGCCTTATTCTCCTTGGCAGAACTTGAAGAAAAGCGGCAAATTGAAGACTTTGAACTAATTAATTCGGGCAAAGATCTCGCAAGGGCTTTACTTCAAGGCGAAGTCGTTTGATTTCTTGTTGTTCCTCACTTAAGCCAACTTGTTTTTGAAAAGCTGTATTGCCAAGATCACGAAAAGGCCTACACCAACGATAAAGTAGGGTGTAGGCTATATCTAGCTCTCTCGCAATTTGAGCTTTAGGTTGATTGGCTTGATTTATCAATCGAACAACCTCAAGTTTGAATTCTTTGCTATAGCTTCTTCTTTCACTTTTAGTGTTCATTTTGAGTCCTTTTGTTTGAACTTATTTGTTAAACGGGAACTCTACCAAACTGGGTCAACATCAGACTCCTGATTAAATCAAAAGAATATGGGTTATTTAACGCTAGGTCATTCAGGGATCTTGCAAAATAAACTTCTATACCATTTGGTCATTGGTGCTCTAAAATAGATAAGGTTTAAAATCTAATCTTTTTATAAGGTAAAATCCCTAATTTTCTGTGACTTTTTCTTGTCATTTTGCCGTTCAACATTTAAATTAGTACCTTAATGGGGGGATTTAATGAAAAATAGAAAAGTTGTAGACCTCATTTACGTGGAACCCCACGCAAGTGATCTTACCTTGTACCAAGACCATAAAACCAAGTTGGATTTATGGATACAAAGAATGATTGATGGCCAAGAAGCGGCGATTTCGCAAGATGACAGCGGAATGGAAAAGGTTTCGGAATTTGCATTTGGCCAAATGTGCCTCCAGCAAATGGCTGTAAAACGCTTAGAATGGATCCAAACAAAGGTAACGGACCAAGCACTTAAGCATAAATATTTGATGGTTTTACCTCCGTTCCCTCAAAAAAATGGGCTAAAAACACTTCTGACCCATTTTTTCCTATGCGAGCTAAATAGCAAAAATCAACTTGTTTTCTCAGGAAAAACGAACCAAGAAAAAGAATTAAATATTTTATGGGATATATATAAGCTCAGGAAAACTCTTGAATCTATACACATATTAGAAAAAAGCTTAAAGGAAGAAGGTGGGTTCCCTAGCATTTTTACTAAAGCTGAGATTTTAAAAAATCTAGACCAGTTAAAAAAATCTTTTATGCTTTTATTCCGAATGTGTATTGTGGAAGACCAACAAAAAGCTCTTTTGAAAAACTTTTCTTTAAGCCACTTTAAACCAGAAGCCATGCTGGAGAGATTAGAATCGGGTGAGCACCTAGTTAGACCTAATTTAATAAACCAATATGACTACAGAAACCATTTTTTTTACATTTACTACCAACCAGGTATGAAAGCTAAAGAAAATGGCAAAGAATACAAATTTGAGTTCAATTTTTTAGATTTTGAAATTATCAAACAAGAATTTTTAAGTCACTGGGTCTGCGAAAAACTCCAAAACAACCCCAAAAAGGATGAAATCTACATAAATTATATGTTGGGGGAGGAATCCATATCAGAAATACTGGAAAAGAACCCTAAAAGGGAGCTAGAGCTTTTAAAAAAGCTCCCCCTGAATCTTTTTAATGATATTTTAGCTGGTTTCCAGGGTAAGATTGCAGAACCCAAACTCCCATTTGACCCGATGAGTGAAGAAGTTGGGGAATTTGCTGAAAGTTTTACCCTTTTTCATTCGGCTCTGGAAATTGCCAAAAAGCCTGCGTCTTTTTTAAAAAATATGTTTACTAAAAAGAGTTTTGAGGAGGCCATCGATTTTGATGCGCCTTTAGAATTTGACTCTCCCGAGAAACAAGAAGCGAGTGAACCAAACAAAAAGGAAGAGGGGACAACCGAAAGTCCCAAGTCTAAATTTACAGTTAAACGCCTGACCAAAGAGGAAATTAGCTTTCCTTTTTTGGTGGCTTCTACCTCAGAATTCAATAGAAAACTGGTATTATTACAGTCTAAAATGACGCCTCCAAAGTATCAGATTTTTAATAACCGCATTCGAGAACTTTTTACCACAAAGAGTGACAATGCCTTTTGTAAACGCCGCACACCTAAACATGAATGGACCCTCCCCTACATGTTCACAGAAACGGAAGGAGCCAAGATTACAGAACATTTACTCATTTTAGGGGCAGAAGTTAAAACTAAAGAACTTTCAATGGGTTATGGATCAAAAGACCAAGATCAAAAATTCTCTTTCACAGGTTATTATGTCTATGGAAGTTCCGCCTCTCAATATGGTTTAACGCCCATAGAGGGTCGGAATGTAAGAGGCAGTGAGATTCATGTATTTGATGCTACTAGCCCTGATATTATTAATCTTGTGGAGAAATTACTCCCGCTAATCAAATAAGTCCTCATTCATCAGATACCAGTCTGTACACAGGTACACTGGGCTTTTTAGCCGTCATTTTCTAACTTATTTTACCCTTTTGGGCCTATTATAGGGCAAAAGCACAAGTTCCTGTCCTTGACTAAGACCTGCACCTCGTTTCCAATTGAGAGAATCTAAAAACCCAAAATTGTAACAAAATAAAATGACAAACTTTGACGTAATTATTATCGGCGGTGGGGCATCAGG
>JASJGK010000022.1:0-15429 GCA_033791585.1 SAR324 cluster bacterium
GCTTGAGATAGGCTGACAGAAAACCTATTGTCTCGCCGTTTTCTTTTATTAAAACAGATGTTTGCCCGAAATCGCAACAAAAGAGGTGATAATAGTATTCGGAGTTTAAATCTAATGGCGGACATTGGCTGATCAACCTAAAGACTGAGCTTCCGTTGTCCTTTTGGGGATGGAGTATTTGCATGTGTGTTTTTTTTAGGTTCTTGTAGAGTCTATTCTTAAGATAGTTCGTTGTCGAATCATTTCTACTAAAACTATTTAAAGTGAAATAAGCGACACCCTAAAAAATAAGGCGAAAATAGGTAAAAGTTTAGGTAAACACTCCAACTCTTGTCCCTTCTAATTCAGATCAATCATCCCCAATGACCTCCAAGAGCATTTTAACAAAAAGGCATTTCTAATAAGCTGGAAGCCTGATCCTTCACGTGAAATAAAAGTCCTTTTGCAACTTGGTGGCGAGACTAGATCATTTAGGTTCAACAAATTGGTGAAAAGTCAATTTTTCTAAAGCTTTTATATCTACTGAATATAGGCATATAGACGTATTTTGACTTGGGGTTGACTATAATCCTGGTCTCGCCACCATTTCTTTAGTTGCCTCAAAGGCAATTCAAAGCTGTCTATTCTAGGTTCATAAAACCCCCGAGATATTTATAGTAAAAGCCCTAAAGATCAGCAAATTCTTAGAATTGCGTCATGATAGGTTCGAGTCAAAAACCCGGAAAAAAACAAATAAGTTTTCATTTTGTGCAAAGGAAATTTCCCTTATTTCTATTTTATGACAGCTGGTAGGCTCTAAGCGCTGTGGCATGTTTTCCTGGCACTCTATGGTTTAATTTAAACAAGCTTGGGTGAAGCCAAGGCTTTTTACTAAGGCTTTTCTGTTTGATGCTTAGAAATTTAACAGGCGAAATTTACTCCCTATTTTTTACATCTGTATTTTGTACTTCTTTGAATTGAATTTCAAAATCAAAATAAATACTAGTTTCTTTCCCCTAGGGCCTTTACCTAACTAGAGTGTAAACTAGGTAACAAAGTGTAAACACCCATTATTTGATCAGGTTAGCGCATTTTCTATGGCACTAATTTGTAATAAATGACCTTTCCTCTTTTCCCCTGAAAAACCTCAAGATTATTAGAAAAAAAACTATGCACATATGCGGATAGTCTGGTATTTATATATTAATTTTTCCCAATAGTTATTTTTACATGAGGTTTTTATGACCATGTCTTCCCAAGTTGATTACGATTATTCTATCGTAAAAGGTTTCATTCTTTCGGCTCTCCTATGGGGTGCTGTTGGTATGACTGTAGGTGTCTGGATTGCGCTAGAGTTAGCCTTTCCTGTTTTAAACTTTGATCTACCCTATTTGAGTTTTAACCGCTTGCGGCCGCTCCACACCAATGCAGTTATCTTTGGGTTTACCCTTTCTGGTGTTTTTGCCAGTTGGTATTATATCTCTCAAAGAGTTTTAAAAGTTCGCATGGTATTACCTGGCCTCGCGAAATTTCACCTCTACCTTTATAATCTGATCATAGTACTAGCTGCCGTTAGTCTTTTGATGGGTGTTACTAGCTCGAAAGAATATGCTGAATTACAATGGCCCATAGATATTTTAGTGGTGGTCATGTGGCTTAGTTGGGGTGCCCATATCTTTGCTATGGCAGGGGCTAGAAAAGAAAAAACGCTCTATGTTTCTATATGGTATTTCATGGCCTCCTTTTTAGGGGTGGGAATGCTTTACATCTTTAATAACTTTGCTATCCCCACAAGATTTTATTCAGGGATGGGAAGTTTTATGCATTCTGTCTCAGCTTATTCAGGGACCAACGATGCAAATGTACAGTGGTGGTATGGTCACAATGCTGTGGCTTTTGTCTTTACCGTACCTATCATTGCTATGGCCTATTACTTTATTCCAAAGCAAGCAAACCAACCTATCTGGAGCTATAAGCTTTCCCTTTGGAGCTTCTGGGGGTTAATCTTCCTTTATCTTTGGGCAGGCCCGCACCATATGTTATATTCAACCATACCTGATTGGGTGCAGACCTTAGCCATGTTATTTTCAATCGTTTTGATTATCCCCAGTTGGGGCTCTATGATCAACCTTATGCTCACTGTAAGTGGTAAATGGGAACAGTTAAAAACAGACCCTATTTTAAAGTTTATGGTTATCGGTTCTACTTTCTACGGTTTTGCAACTCTAGAAGGCTCGGTGCAAGCTATTAAATCTGTTAATGCACTAGCTCACTTTGGTGACTGGATTATTGGGCATGTTCACAATGGTGCCCTCGGTTGGGTTGCCTTTATGATCATGGCTGCCATCATGCACATGGCCCCGCGAATCTGGAACACGCAACTCTACTCTATCAAACTTGCCAACCAGCAGTTTTGGATTCAAACAGTGGGAATTGTATTTTATTTTTCCAGCATGTGGGTAGCAGGTATAACCCAAGGATTGATGTGGAGAGCAACAGACCAATGGGGTAATCTAGCCTATAGTTTCTTAGATACAGTCAAAGTGTTATACCCCTATTGGAGTTTGCGAGCCTTTGGCGGAATCCTATTTTTATCAGGATTTTTCATGTTTGCTTACAACATAACAAAAACCATCCAGTCAGCGCCGACAGCTGCCTTGGATGCTCAACCAGCTACAGCGTAAAGGAGAAATATGTTTAGTAAAATCTTCTCATACATTGAGCAAAGGCCTTTCCACTTCGGTTTGGCAATTTTTTTAGTGATTATCATTGGTGGTATTGTTGAGATCTTCCCCAGCTTTGTGGAAAACTCAAGACCCAACCAGGGAGAAAAACCCTACACGGCTTTGCAGCTTGCAGGAAGGCAAATTTACATTCAAGAATCTTGTAACGCTTGCCATTCGCAGTTAATCCGCCCCTTTAAATCGGAAACAGACCGCTACGGTAAATTTTCAACTAGCGGCGAATATGCTTACGACCGTCCATTTCTCTGGGGTTCCAAACGTACTGGGCCAGATTTATTACGAGTTGGAAACTATAGAACCACCGATTGGCACGAAAATCATTTTAGAAATGCCGCCTCTGTGTCTCCAGGCACCAATATGCCGAATTTCCCTTGGTTGTTTGAATGGCCTGTGGATATAGAAACAGTTTACGCTGAAATGTACACAGTGAAGGGCGTATTTAATACTCCCTACGATAAAGAGGGCATGCCGCCTTTAGGCTCTTTTGACGAAATGAAGCAGAACATTATGGATGAAGCTCTATTGGTCGCTGCAGACATGAAAGGACAAGACGTAAAAGATGCCATTAAAAATGGGAAAATTCCCCAAGTTGTAGCCCTAATTGGTTACCTTAACTCTTTAAAGTGAGATAAAAATGGAAATGGATTGGAGACAGTGGCTCTACGCCGCATTTGTATTCACTATGTTAGTGAGTATGCTTGGGTTCGCCGCCTATTTGTGGGCTGATAAAGGCCGAGCGCAAAGAATAGAAACGGATGGGATGATCCCTTTGCAGGATGAACCTGTTCACCTTCTCGTTAAAACTTCGGAGTTATGATATGTTTTCTGCCAATTTTTTTATGGATCATGAATCCCAAATAACGCTCCTTGCGGCGGTAGCTATAGCGGCTGTTGTCGCTTGGCTCCTTTTATTTGTGATTAAAAGGGTCAAAAATCAAGAAGATGACGGTGGTGAAATACTCGGTCATGAATGGGATGGGATTGCAGAACGCAATAATTCAGCCCCGAAGATGATGCATGTACTCATGGTAGGAGGGGTTTTATTTTCCCTCTGGTATGGTCTTGTCGGTTATCCTCTGGGGTCTTTTTCTCAAATCACTCAATATAACCAAGAGATAAAAGATTACCAAGAAACCTTTGATAAAAACTGGGATCATGCCAGCGAAGAAGATATGCTTAGCCTTGGCGAAAGTTTATTTAACTCTAAATGTGTTTCCTGCCATGGTTATACGGGGGACGGCCAAGGCGGCAAGGCGGCTGATTTAGTTGCCTTTGGCGGCGTGAATCATGTAATTTATGTGCTTAAAAATGGTTCAAAGGGAATGGGGAAACTTACACCTGAAATGCCTGCTCTTTATGTTACATTAGGCGAAACGGAAGAAGCCAAAGCAGAAACGGCTCAAAATTTGGCCGCTTATGTTGTGAGTCTTTCTGGACGAACGGCAAAGATGGGCAACAGTGAGTCAGGTAAAGAAGCCTTTGATCTCAACTGTATCGCCTGCCACGGGGAAGATGGCAAGGGCAATGGCATGGGTGGAATGATACCTAACATGGCAGCAGATCTAAGCCAATATGGCACTGCACCCTATGTTGAAGCCATCATTAGAAGTGGGAAAAAGGGCCACATTGGCCAAATGCCTTCCTTTGAAGCAGAAGGAACACTTTCAGACATCCAATACAAAGCCTTGTCTCTATTTGTGGCCAAGGGTTTGGTTGAAAACTAAGGATAAATATGTTTAAGTTACAAGGTTTAGGTGGTTTTTTACTTTTAGTTGTCGTTTTGGTTTCACTCTGGGCTGGTATTGTTACTACCGCCGTGGATGCCCAGTCAGACAACGCCACCAACTATATTACCAAATAGGTTATAGATGGCTGGGCAGGAGAGTCTTTTTGTCACCAAGAGGTATGGGGTATTTGCATTGATCACCCTAATGGTTTTTGCTGTGCCCTTTATCCATATCGGTGAATACCACTTGCTACTGCTCAGCTTCGATCAGGGAAGATTCGAGCTTTTAGGCGCTAATTTTGATTCCCAAGAGCTTTATTTTATTCCCTTACTGCTCATCTTCGGCTTGGTTTTTCTTTTTTTTCTAACCTCCTTAGGCGGGCGAATCTGGTGTGGCTGGTTTTGCCCCCAAACCATTTTCCGTAGTCTTTTTCGAGATGCTATTCAGGGCAAACTTTTGGGCTTAACCAAATGGGCCTATAAAGATCGACCAGCAAAAAGCGGTACTCCTTTTGAAAAGCTAAGGCTTGGTATATCTTACCTTTTACTTTTCGCTATTGTGGCCTTGGCCTCTGGCAATATCCTGTGGTATTTCGTAACGCCTGAAAATTTTGCTCATGCCTTTTTACAACCAAAAGACCACGAGATTCTAATTGGGCTTTGGGCTGGGTTCACGCTCTTTTTATGGCTGGATATTGGCTTTTGGGGCGAGTCCTTCTGTGCTGTTGCCTGTCCATATGCGCGGGTGCAATCTGTGCTCTTTGATGAAGATACTTTGCTGGTTTTATATGATGAAAAACGAGGGAATAACTCTGATGGAAGCATGGGCAACCGAAATCATCAAAAACAAAAGGATGACTCTGGCGACTGCATTGGCTGTGACCTCTGTGTTAAGGTTTGCCCTGCAAAAATAGATATTAGGCAAGGTTTACAACTGGCCTGTATTGAGTGCTTAGAATGTGTGGATGCCTGTGCGCCCATTATGGCCAAAAAGGGTAAGGAAAACTTAATTCGCTGGGCCAGTGGTACATCCCTGCAAGGGGAAAAGTTTAAACTCTTGCGGGCTAGAACGATAGTTTATTTTTTGGTGATGCTAAGCTTTGTAGGCATTATGGTCAGTTTAAGTGGCGACCAGACTAAAGTTTTAGCCAACTTGAACCGTGCAACGGGTCTATATTCTATCAAAGCCGACCGAGTAGAAAACCACTATATATTACTCCTGACCAACAAGCAGTCGCAAGACCAAAGGGTGGAAGTTCAGGTAAAGGGTCACAAAGAAATTTATATAGGTAGGCCTGCGAGAAGTTTTAACTTAAAGTCCAAGGGAAGGGTTAAAAAAGTTATTGTGTTAGTTACAAATTCGAACTTAAACCCTAAAGGGCAAAAGGATTTATCTCTACCCATAGAAATTGTAATCACAGGGCCGAATGGGGCAGAACTAAATAAAATTAAAAGCATTTTTATAGTTCCCTCTGCAAGCGAACTCAAGGAAAAACGATGAAACAATGGAATTACTGGCCCTACATAACTTTAGGGTTTTTAGGCATAGCCTTTATGATGACAGGGCTAACCATCTTTATTGCAATCACGAAAGCCCCTGTAGAAATGGACCAACGCTTTCAGATGAGTTACCAAGATGCAAACGAGAAATATTTGGATTTTCAAAATGATCGTGATGCCTTCACAAATGCTGGCTATAAAATTCAAGTACAAATGCCTACCGTCTTAAAGGGAGGCCATTTTAACTTTACTTTAAAAGGTGGAGAGCGCGAAGTAGGCCCCAAAGAAGTGAGCTTGGTAATCACTAGGCCAGCAACCAATGAAGAGCAAATAGGGCCTAATGCTTTAAGCCCATCCCCAGAAGGTTTTGCTGCTGTAGTTGATTTGCCCAAGGGAGGTTGCTGGATCTTCGACCTAAAATTCACAGTCAAGGACTGGACTCTTTTTGAGCGAAATTCTCTTTACTTTAGCGAAGAAGGAGTGTTGCAGGAAAACCGAAGCTGCGGCAGAAAATGAACTCCAGCCACCCAGCCAAATTGGTCTGTGTTCACTGTCAATTGACGATGACCAGTGCAGAGGCAATCCTATTTGAAGGGGAATCTTTTTGCTGCCATGGTTGTAAGGGTGCCTGGCAAATGATTCAAGCTGCGGGATTGGGTTCTTACTATGATAAACGAGAAAGTAGCCCAGAGCGGCCAGTTCAACTTCCTACCAGTCTTTTTCAGTCCGACTCTAAGTCCAAAAGCCAAATCACTGGCGAAATTAAATCTGCGGAATTACTTATATCTGGCATTCATTGCGCTGCCTGTGTCTGGCTCAATGAGGCTTATCTTTTAAAAATAGATGGTGTGATTTCAGCTGCAGTAAACTACAGTAACCACCGTGCAAAAGTCGAGTGGGAAGAGGGTAAAATAGACTTAAGCCAATTGATTCATGCTCTTGCAAGTTTAGGCTACAGGGCTGTTGTTTATAGCCCCCAGTCAAGTGAAAAGCATTTAGCAGCCCAAAGGCTCGATGATTACCGCCGCTTTGTGGTTGGGATTTTTGCCATGATGAATATAATGTGGCTGTCTATTGCTGAGTGGGCTGGCTACTTTACGGGCATGGAGCAAAATGTGAAAAACTTGCTTCACCTAGCCCAGTTCACCCTAGCCACCCCTGTGGTCTTTTATTCTGGCCTGCCTTTTATCAAGGGTGCATGGCGTGGATTAAAACACGCAAGTCTTGGGTTGGATTTTCAAATCGCCTTTTCGAGCCTATTGATTTGGGGATATAGCCTTTTTGCCTCTGTTACTCAATCAGGGAAAACCTATTTTGAATCCACCGTGATGTTGATCACCTTTGTTTTAGGTGGTAAGTTTTTAGAGCGCTTATCTTTGAAAAACCTCTATGAATTTTCCAGTCATTTAGGAAATCATTTGGGTGGAGAGGCAACTAGGGTCGAGGGAAAAAAGATAACCTCTGGGCCGTCTGAAGAGATTGAAGTTGGCTGGATTTTGAGGGCCTTGGCAGGGGAGCGAATCATGGCCGACGGTGTTATAAAACAGGGAATTGCTGATTTTGATGAAAGCTTTTTAACAGGCGAAGCGGCAGCAAAAACCAAAAAGTCAGGTGATGAGGTCTACGCCTCCAGCTTGAATTTAAATGGGCCTGTTGATTATTTAGTAACAACCAAAACTGACCAATCAATAGCTGCAAAAATTTCGCAATTGGTGGAATCTGCGGCCAACTCAAAACCACCGCTCCAGCAAAAGGCTGACCAAATCGCTAAGTATTTTGTCCCTTTGGTTTTAGGCCTAGCCCTGCTCAACGGCTGGATTTGGGGCTGGAAAGAGGGTCTATTCGAAGCAGGTTTGATTCAGTTTATTGCATTGCTGGTTATCGCCTGCCCCTGCGCTTTAAGTTTAGCTACCCCTATAGCCTATTTAGTGGGGATCAAAGAAGCAGCTAGCCAGGGGATTCTTTTTCGAAAAGCATCTGTGATTGAAGACCTGAGTTCTGCCAAAGAATTATTTTTAGATAAAACAGGCACCTTAACGCTAGGGCAGCCTCTTGTGCAAAAAAGGTGGTATTCTGGGATTCATGAAGAACTAATTTTGGCCTTAAGCGCCCAGTCTCGTCATCCTTCGGCTCGGGCAGTCTTTAACTACTTACAATCTGATTTTGAAGCCGTAACCTTGAAAGGTACTTGCCAAGAAATCCCTGGGAAAGGTATTTTTGCAACAGAGCAGGGGCTTTTTTTGGGTAGCCTAGACTGGATAAAGCAATCTCATAGAGTGCCACCAGAGGCCGAATTTTTTGCACAGCAGGAATTGAAACTGGGGCGAAGTCTGGTAGCCTTTGGGCAAGGGGAGGTGCAGGCTATTTTTAGTCTATCTGATCAGATCAAACCCTTAGTAAAAGAAACCCTTAAAGAACTTGAGTATTTGGGCCTAAGGCCAAACCTTTTGACTGGCGATTCCTTAGCCCCAAGCCAAGCTGTTGCGAATCAGGTGGGGATATCACAGGTCAATGCTGCCGCTAGCCCAGAAGAAAAACTTGGGAAGATAAAGGCTGCTCAAAAATATACAAAAGTAGTTATGGTAGGTGATGGAATAAATGATAGCCCAGCCTTGGCTCAAGCTGATGTTGGTATAGCCATGGGTGAAGGTGCCCAAACGGCAATATTAGCCAGTGATTTGGTTCTTCTTCGAGGCGAGATATCAGGCTTGCTCAAAGCCCGAAAGATAGCTGTTCAGGTTGGCCATTTAGTAAAACAAAATTTGGGTATTTCCTTGATTTATAACAGCCTAGCCCTTTCCCTCGCATTTTTGGGCCTTGTCACTCCGCCTATTGCAGCTGGCGCAATGTCTCTCTCTAGCCTCTTGGTGGTTATCAATGCCTGGGCTTTTGGCGGCAGACAAATGAAGAGGTTGTAGCTATGGACATGCTCCCTGTAATGATTTTTGTATCCCTATTTCTTGGTGGCCTTGGGTTAGTGGGAGTTTTATGGGGCTTAAAAAATGGGCAATTTGATGACCCTGAGGGAAGCCGTTACCGTGTTTTATTTGATGATGAAGAAGAAGACCGCTACCAAGAAAATTTAAAAAAACAGCAGGAGAAAGAATGATTGATTCTTTGGTTTTGGTGCTGCCTTTTTTAGCCTTACCCTTTTTTGCGGGCTTACTTGGGGGGCTTCACTGTCTTGGAATGTGTGGCCCTATTGTTTGTGCTTTTGGTGCCAGTTGCGGCCCTGATCAGAAGGTGAAATTCCACTTTGGGTACCAAGGTGGGAGGTTGTTAGTTTACTCTTTGTTGGGCGCTTTTTTTGGCATGATGGGGGATGTATTAGAAAACTCCTTGGCCTTGGTTGCCCTGCAATCCGGGGCAGCATTATTCGGTGGATTAGTGATGATTGGGTTGGCCTTGAGTCAAATGACAGGCCTTGGCCTTGGGCTAGGTGGCCAGTCAAGCGCTTTTGGAGCGGGCTTTGGCAAGGTGATGAACAAGCTGCAGAGGCTCGGTGGTTTCAGTTGGTTTCTCCTAGGGGCCATGACAGGTCTACTTCCCTGCGGCTTACTATTTAGCTTAGAAGCCTTGGCGCTTTCTACAGGCAACTGGTTTGAAGGGATGCTAGTAATGGCTGTTTTCTGGCTGGGAAGCCTTCCTTACTTAGTGGGGGCCAGTGAGTTGGCCAATAGATTTAGCGGGATTTTAAGGAAAAAGGGCCAGCAGCTTCTAGCAGTGCTAATGCTCCTAAGTGGCTTAGCCATGATTTATCACAGGTGGACAATACTAAAATGGCGAGCAAGCTGCACCACTGCTGATTTATTAGACCCCATGGCCGGGCTTCATTGGTTTACTTTTTGAAGCTCCTCTTTTGTATGTCAATGCGCTTAGGCAATAGACCAAAATTAAAAGGGTTTGATTTCTGAGGTTGCCCGTAAATTTTAGTGAGCACCCTAGATGCTTGTGAAATTGAATCTCAAAAAGCTAACTATAATTGATATGTTCCTGAACTTCTAACAGGCCTGATCCTATTTACTAACCTAGAGAGGGAAAATCTTTTCCCTCTTTTGGTAAACCATACTCCTCGATTTATTCTTTCAGCAATTAGAGTAAGCGCACCCTAGCCAAAGGAACAAACCTCTAAACCCTTTACCGTTGCTTCACGCTTTAAAATTCGCTCTAGCCACGCGGTTATATTTGGGTAACTGGAGAGTTCTAAATGTTCTGAAGCCATATAAAAAAGATCAAGGCAACGAACCCATGGGAAAATGGCTATATCTGCAATTGAGTACTCCTCACCTACCAGGAAGGTTTTCCCATCCAACTGTTTTTCTACTACAGTCAAAAGCCGTTTGGTTTCTTTTGTGTAGCGTTCTACGGGGTAAGGATGATCACAGCTGTCTTTGGCGTATTTATAAAAGTGCCCAAACTGCCCAAACATGGGGCCAATGCCGCCCACCTGAAAAAATAGCCATTGTAAAGTTTCACTGCGTAATTTTGGGTCAGCTGATAAAAACTTCCCCGTTTTTTCTGCTAGATACAAAAGAATAGCGCCAGATTCAAATACTGCATGCTCCCCACCAGGCCCATCAGGGTCGGTAATAGCAGGAATTTTTGAGTTGGGGTTTACTGCTATAAATTCTTCAGTGAACTGGTCCCCCTTCATGATGTTAATGGTATGGGCATCGTAGGCAAGGCCCATTTCTTCAAGAGCAATGGAAGCCTTCACCCCGTTTGGAGTGGCTAGCGAGTATAATTGAATTTTTGACATTTTTTTTACTTCTTAAGGTGGAAGGAACAGTGATGAACCTAGGGTATTTTGTTATTACTATTGAACTTTTGCCAATTCCATAATGGAAAACCATTCATCCTTGGCGTGGTGCCATTTGACCAGCTTCAAGCCTGCTGCTTCGACCAGTTTTAGAGCTGATTTTTTAGAGTATTTTTGTGAGATCTCTGTGTGGATTGTCTCTCCCTCTGCAAACTCAAATTCTTGGTCAAGGTGATTTATTCTAGCCTTGAGAGATTTTTTTGCAACTAAATGCATCTCTATGCGCTCTTCTTCTTGGTTAAAAAAGGCCTTATGGTCAAAGTCATCAAGTGGGAAATCTGCATCCAGTTGCTGGTTAATCACAGACAAAACATTTTTGTTAAAGGCTGCGGTAATACCTGCTTGGTCGTTATAGGCTGCATTTAAAACGGTCGTTGGTTTAACTCGGTCTACAGAAAGCAAAAAGGTATCCTCCAGCTTTAAATCGCTGGTAACCTTGGCCAAAAAATCTTTAGCTTCAGCAAATTCAAAATTGCCTATAGAACTACCAAAAAGCACCATCATTTGGGGTCGATCTTCTTTAATCTGGGCAATTCGGTTGGTGAAATCAGCCACATGGCCACGAACTAAAAGATCAGGGAAACGCTTGCTTAACGCCTGTGAGGACTGGCGGATGGCATCTTCACTCACATCAATGGGTAAGTAGCGCATCCGCCTTCTTTGGGCCGAATCCGTAGCGTCTAACAAGCGTTGGATTTTCCAGTGAGCACCTGAACCCAATTCAATTAAATCGCCTTCAGTGAAGTCTTTCATCAGGTCTTCCGCAATGGATTCTAACAACTTCAACTCTGTGCGAGTAACATAATACTCAGGGGTTTTACAGATGTCTTCAAAAAGCCTAGACCCTTCATCATCGTAGAAATACTTGCTGGGGAGGCGTTTTTGTTTTGCTGAAAGCCCATTAAGAACATCGGTTTTTAAGTCTTGGCTAAAATCAAGTGTTAGGTGATTTTCTAAGGTGATAGTTTGGTCTGGCAGGTTCATAATTTTCTCACTTATTTTATTAACGACAGGGAACAAAACGGATTAATTGAGAAGAGCTTAAAAGTAACTCTTCTAGGGATTTTAAAAATAGGTCAACTTCTTCAAGGGTATTTTCCACCCCTAGTGATAGACGGATAGAACAATGGGCTTGCGGCTCAGTTAGGCCCAAGGCCAGCAAACAATGTGAAGGGGCTGGGCTACCTGATTGGCAAGCGGAGCCTGAACTAAAGGCAAACCCACGCATGTCCATGGCTAGGACTAAAGATTCCCCACGGGTTTGGGGAAGGGTCAAGTTACTACAGTGGGGCAACCGATTTTTTTGGTCGCCATTGACTTGAGCACCAGGTATCAAATCTAAAATTCCCTTTTCTAATCTATCACGTAACACTGCAACATTGCCAAATTCCTTTAATTGTTTAATTGCCTCTTCGCAGGCTTTACCTAAGCCGATTAGGGCTAAGGAATTTTCAGTGCCACCTCGCAGGCCATATTCTTGAGAGCCACCAGCGATTAAGGGTTCTAAAGCAAGGCCTTTTCTTAAATACAAAGCACCAGCGCCCTTGGGCCCTTGGAACTTATGGGCAGAAAGGCTCAAGGCATCTACAGGCAATTGAGTTACATCAATGGGGATTTTACCAACAGCCTGCACTGCATCACAGTGAAACCAAGCCCCAGCTTTGTGGGCCAGTGTGCAAAGTTCTGCAATGGGTTGGATCGTGCCCAATTCATTATTGGCTAGCATGATGCTCACCCCAAAACAATCGTCATCTAGTGCTAATTCTAGTGCCTCGGTAGTCACGAAGCCTTGTGAATTAATGGGTAGGTAAGTAACACGAATCCCTTGGGCCTCAAGTTGCTTGCAGGTGTTGAGTATGGAGGGGTGTTCAAAGTCGCTGGTGATAAAATGATTTCTTTTGCCCCTGAGATGCAACAAACCCTTTAGGGCTAGGTTGTTGGCTTCGGAACCCCCAGAGGTAATGATCAGGCGTTTGGCTGTACAATTTAATAACTGGCCCAAATAGCGTTTTGCTTGGTCCAGCATGGCTCTCGCTTTTTTGCCTTCGGTGTAAATACTACTGGGATTACCAAAATCATCTAAGTGGGCATGCATAGCCTCTTTAACAGCACTTGCTAAAGGGCTGGTGGCGTTATGATCGAAGTAAATCCTGGTTGCCGCTACTTGCACTTTGCTTTTTAAGGCTGCATATTCCCCGCTCCCCGTGTGACGTTTTTCTCCTTCTAGAGGCAGCACATCACAAAGCAGAGCCTTGTAAACAGGGAAGCCTGAAATAGGATCATATTGCTGTAAATTTGTGAGGTCGTTGATGTTGTTTTTTTGCCAAGCCTCTGGGCCGACCGGTCCACCGCCACCCATATTGGCATCAATTGCACCTTGCACCATTCGCCCAGTAACATAGGCTCGCATGGTAACAGAGCCACGGGGGCTTTTGACTAGTACTAAAGCACCATCTTCAATCGATCTAGCCTTTGCATCTTTATCGTTGAGCGTAACAACAGGTTCAGGCTGGATTTTAGAGAGGCTTTCTACCCCATGGTGTTGGCTCCTAAAGTCGGTGGTTACCCTAGAACCTGAATTAAAGACCAAGGGGAATTCACCTACCAAATCAGGTCTCGAAATTGGGGATTCCGCAGGTTCGGTATAAACAGGGAGTGGATTATAACCAAATTCTTCAAGCAAACTTGAGGTGATTTCTAATTTGCCACTAGGGGTATCAAAGCCTGGTTTTCCATCAGGACGCAAGCCTCCCTTTTCCCATTTTTTATATTCCATCATCTGGGTTTTTAGGCTCACTTGGCCGCCCTTTTCTTTTACTTGGTCGTAGCTAAAACCTGTGCCTTTGAGCACATAATCATAAAGCTCTTCCTTATTTTGAGGGTAAAGTTCGCCGTAGCCTAAGCGTTCTGCTAGCTCAGAAAGGATAAAAAAGTCGTTGCGTGCCTCGCCTACGGGTTCAATGAGCTTTTCTCTAAGTTTAAAGATGGGACCATAGACCATGTAGCTATCAATTTCAAAACCAGTTGTTGCAGGCAGGACTATATCGGCATAGGCAGAATCAGCGGTCAGTTGGCGATCAATGGTCACTAAAAAGTCTAAATTTTCTAAGGTTTCTCGCCAGATTTTAGGCTCGGGCCATGAGGTGATGATACTACCACCCAAAACAATCAAACTTCGAATCTTGTAGGGTTTAGATTCTAACACAGACTCAGGAAGGCTGATAGCGTGGGATTCGCCACGGTAATGGCTATAAACGGGGAAACGATCACGGCCCAAGGCTTTATCTGGCGCTGGGTTGGCTACAAGGCCATCCCTATTTACTTTAAAGTGGTTTTTACTCATGGTGAAACAGCGCCCACCTGGAACATCTAACTGGCCTGCCAGCCCCCAAAGGATGAGGGTTGCACGGATGGCCTGCACCCCTGATTCACTATACTCGAGCCCTGAATACATAACAGGAGCAGCACCCTTGGCAGAGGCTATAGTTCGGGCTAATTCTATTATTACACTAGCTGGAACCCCAGTGATATTTTCCACCACTTCAGGCCTAAAGTGTTGCACATAGCTTTCAAATTCTTCAAATCCTAGAGTCCAGTCCTTAACAAAGCCTTCATCGTAAAGCTCTTCTGTTATTATAACTTGGGCCAATCCAAGCGCTAAGGCCCCGTCTGTGCCTGGGCGAATGGGCACCCAGTCTGCCCCTTCTAATTTGGCTAGCGCCGTTTCTCTTGGGTCAATTACAATCACTTTCGCCCCCCGAGCATGGGCATCTGTGATACGTTGGTAGTCTAAGGGGGGGCTATCTGTTGCGGGATTAGCACCCCAGATGACCACAACTTCCGCCTGTTCAATATCAGAATACATATTGATCAACATACCCCCTAGAGTAACGTGGGGGGCGATCATGGCAAAGGAAACATAACAGAGGGCACCAACACCTAAGGTGTTAGGGCTTCCCAGGGGAAACAAGACAGAAGCAGCAGAGGAAACGGCTACCCCAGCAGGCTGGTAAACATCGCAAAGGCTCAAATCAAAACTTCCTCGACCTGTATAAATGGCTAGGGATTCGGGGCCAAAATCTTCCTTCAATTGGATTTGTTTTTTGGCGATAGTATCCATTGCCTCATCCCAACTGATGGGCACAAATTCAAAGCTACCCTTTGGCCCTACACGTTTCATAGGTGTAGTAATGCGGTCTTTAGAATAAACAATCTCAGGGCTGGCCTCACCAAGATGGCAAATGGTACCCAAACTGGAGCTACTATCGGCTTTTAGCTCTGTTAGTTTTCCCGTCTCATCAAGGCGAGCTTCCACCCAGCAACCAGCGGGGCAGATGCCACAAATGGTTTTGGTGAATTCACCTTGTTTACTATTTTGTTGTTTATTTTTTTGGTTCATCTTTTATTATTATCTTTAGTATTACCCCTTGGGAATTTCCACAGAAATGAGCCCTAGTTAACTTAGCCACGTCTCCAATCCAACTTCTAAAGTAGGATTGTTAAAAAAAACCTTTGTCGGGCCTAATTTGCCAATGAACTTTTTAGGTGGGGCTTATTTTTGATTTTCCACAGTGGTTTTAAACAGAGCATTAGAATTTGCAGGTATATTAATATATTTTTTCCTAACTTGAAAGTAAGAAAAGGTGATTTTTTACTATTAA
>JASJGK010000023.1:0-7078 GCA_033791585.1 SAR324 cluster bacterium
CGTAAGCAAGATGTAGTTATCGAATTAAAAATTGGTGGGTTAGAGTTAAATACTCAAAGCCACAGAGTTTTTATAAAGGGTGATGAGTTGATCCTCAGGCCCAAAGAGTATGCTCTTTTAGAGTATTTGGTGAGAAACCAAGATTGTGTTGTAAGCCGAACACAGATTTTAGAAAATATTTGGGGTTATACTTTTGATCCCAATACCAATGTTGTGGATGTTCACATCAAATCAATTCGTAAAAAAATTGAAGAGATTACTGACAATGAATTTATTAGAACTGTAAGGGGTGTTGGCTATATGGCCACCCTCAAAGAATCTTAGGGAAAAATAATGAATGAACAATTTCAAACAAGTTTAAAAGCCTCCAAATGGGGCTTAATTTTAATTTTATTGACCCTGATTTATGGTTATGGGTTAGGTGGTTACTTTGGGCTTAAAGAAGGCGATATCAAGAGTGGCCTCCATATGAGTGCGATGGCCCATCTTGATGATGCTTATGGTGGTGATATGGAAAAATTAAAAAAGATCACTTCTAAATCTTGGTCTTATATCAAACGTGCACACTTCCATGCCAATGGGATTGGAACAACGGCTGCTGTCTTAGCCCTCTTTTTATTGTGTATTAAGACCAGTGACCGAAATAGGCAGATTGCGATCTTACTTTTAGGGATAGGCGGTTTAGGTTATTCCATTTGCTGGCAGTTAGCTGGCGAATTAGCACCTAGCTTAGGGTCTACAGGCGCAGCAAAAGCACATTATGCTTTGATTGCCAGGCCAACGGCAGCTATGGCCTTGTTAGGTGTAGTGTTTTCTTCATTTTTGATCATACAATCTGCATTCTCCTCTGATGAAGAAGGCAAATAACAACTAATATTGACACGTTCTAAATAGCTTCTGCTAAAAAAAAGTCAAGGCCCTTGGTTGTATTTATAGCCACGGGCTTTTTGCCGCCCTTATTTTTTCTTTCTCCCTGCCCCCCAAAAAAAGTTTTTGCTTTAACTAAAGAGCTAAGGACTTACAGGCGTCCATTCTTATGGTTAGAAATTGCGTTTTTGTGTCTGCAAATCGCCCCTAAAGGGATTTTATTTAATAAAAGGTTGGGATGTTTGGACTAATGCATGAAAGAGGCTAAGAGGTCAGAAAGCCGTGGTGTTCTTTGTTTTGCACATCCACCTTGACTGTGGATTCTGTCTTGGGCTTTTCACTCTGGTCTGCGCCAACATTTGGGCTAGCTTCTGGAGCTAAACCCAGAGGCTTGCCAGTAACTGCCTGGACCTGAAGATTGGGCTGGGGTTCTTGAACGGCTTGCTGAGCGTTTGTCGGCTTGGCTGGGTTTACCACAGCAGAAGCGCCAGAAATTACTTTATTGCGTCCTAATCTTTGGGCTGTAGCAGCCAAAAGGTCTTTGTATTGGGTGGGGATGCGTTCTAGCTCCTTAACCAAAGTAGAAAGTAGATCAACAGAATCTGCCATTTCATTCTCATCAATGGACAGGTATCCTTCCTCAGGTAAGCTATCCAGCTGTTTGGCTAACTTCTTCTGAAAGTTAGAAACTACATTCTTAGCTAGTTCTTTGCCTTCTCCAGCGGCAATCACTTCCATCACATACTTAACCAAAGTTTCACGCTTAATCACATCAATGGACAAATAACCAAGGAGTTTTGCAAAAGAAGGGGCAAGGTTACCTGGAACCCATAAAACCATGCTCAAGTTGCTTGAAGCCTCTAAATTCAGCACTTCTGGCACCTGATCGAGGGGGTCTTCCCCGTGAATTGTTAAAACAAACTCATAAGCAATTAGCAAAAACTGACTAAAATTTAAATTTGTCTTTAGTGTGTAAGAAATACCTTGGGGCAAGTGGTATTTAACTTTGATCGGTAAGTAACCAGGTTTCTGAGGAGTTGAACCTGTTTCTTTGAGCATCTTGGAAACAGTCAAATATTTCTCAAGGTAAGAATCCCAACCCATGGCAATGCCGTCAATTTCTAGCAGAAAGTTAATGACCTTTTGTGAGGTCAGCTCTTTGCTTTCGTAGCGATAAAGGTCCCAATGTCTACCTAATAGCTCATAAATACTATTAGCAACACCTTTTAAGGCTTCTAAATCATTAAGGTAGGATATTTTGTATTCTTTGGACTGTAAAAACTGCTCAAGCTTAATGATTTCACTAAGAAAGCGCTTTTTAGTTTCTTCCAGTTGGAGGCAAAAGACCTCGTCAAACAACTTAGCCCTTAACTCAGTTTGCAAAAACTGATTGAGGCCATCTTGCTCAAGGTTATTGCCAATATGAGTAAAGAAGTGGTTTGAAAGGTTCGCGTAAAAGGCAAAGTTCTCCTGCATTAGCTTAAAAAAGCTATCACAGACTGGTATTGTCTCGCTAAAATCTTTTCTTAGATCATGCAGCAGCACTTTGTTTATCCCTTAATAATGTAGTATTGATGTGTTTATACTAACTTAGTTTACTCTTTCTGTACCAGCAAAAAAGTACTCTATTTCGATAGCCGCTGTTTCAGGAGCATCAGAACCGTGTACTGTGTTTTCACCAATAGATGCAGCAAAATCTTTTCTGATTGTACCAGCATCTGCTTCAGCTGGGTTAGTTGCGCCCATAAGCTCTCTGTTTGTGGCAATAGCATTTTCGCCTTCAAGCACAGTGATTACAACTGGGCCACTAGCGATAAACTCAGTCAATTCGCCAAAAAAAGGACGTTCTGAATGAACAGCATAAAAGCCTTCTGCATCTTTAACGCTCAAGTGAACCATTTTAATAGCTTTAATGGTTAAGCCTGCTTTTTCAAAGCGTGCTAAAATGTTTCCAATTACATTTTGTTTAACGCCGTCAGGCTTAATGATTGATAGTGTTTGTTCAACGCTCATGCATTCCTTTTTGATTTAAAAAATCTAGTTTTATTGTGTTCGGTCAAAAACGATTTTTTTTTCGTTTTTAAACCGTTAAAGATACTTCCATATCCCGCTTTTACGTTTTTTGGCAAGCCTTTGGGCATCTAAATATTCTTTTTCAGGCTTTTTCTTCCTATCTTGAAAAAAGTAAACACTTAAGCCTTGGTAAACCATCCAACGGTTAAAGTTTCTAAGCCTTTGCCCCTTATCTGTCTGAACTATTTTAAAGATTTCAGCCAAATACTTTTTTGGTATTCTGCGGTGTTCAAAATTTATGATGATCTTATTGCCAACTAATTCCTGCTCCATCACCTGTATTGCAAAGGCTTTCCATTGAGCTCGTTTTTTTGGTCTTTGGGCCATAGAGGCAAGTGGAGCAATGTATCTAAGAGAAAATTTTAAATGTTTATCCCTATCATTACGTCGAAGACCGGTTACCTGTTCGGCTAACATTTGGTAAGATCTACGGTCTTCTATAAATACCCAAATATCCTTTGCGCTCTCATCAATTTTAACAACTTGGGCCGAAAACTGCTGAATTTTACCTTCTACTGGTAAATTTAGACCCAACCCTGAGTGTCTAGTTGCCTTTTTTGAAGGCCTGACAAATTTATATCTACCTGTTTTTGCGTTATAATATCCACCGTCTGAATCCAGTTCAGGCCCACCGCATCCACTTAAAAATGCAAGGCTTATGATTATAAAAATACCCGTTAGAGTGGACAGTCTAAAGTTATAGACAAGGATGTTTTTTACTAAAAGAGTTGCTTTCAAGACAAAAAATAGGTCATAATAGGTTAAACAATTAAAGGTCTTTGGAACCTTCATCAATATATAGACTAGTCCATGAGTAGAAAAAAATCCAGCTTTCTCCTAGCCATGCCCTCCATGAAAGATCCTCTTTTTATGAAGTCCGTGGTTTTGCTCACCAGCAACAACGAAGAGGGCGCCTTAGGGTTTATTTTAAATGTAACCACAGGAGCAGAGCTAAAAGAAGCTTTAAACTTGATGGAATACAAAATTAAAAATCCCCCTGAGCTACCGATTCTACTTGGTGGCCCTGTGCAAACTGAATTCTTTTGGATGATCCACTCTCCCGTAAAAGTCTATCCAACCACAATAAGTAAAGACGAAAATTTTGCCATTTCAGGGGCCATGGAAATCTTCCCTGATATTGGCAAAGCTGGCTGCCCTGAAATCTACTTCGCAGGTGTTGGCTATGCCGGTTGGGGCGCAAGCCAATTGGAAGAAGAGATCGAAGAGGGTTCCTGGTGGCTCGATTGCATTGACCCTGACGATATCTTTTCTGTTTCCCCTCAAAATAAATGGCACGAAGCCTTTAAAATTTTAGGTATAGAGACCGCTGAAATAGTTGATAAAACAGACACTAACGAACCACCAATTATAAATTAAGCCAGCTCCTTCTCTACTATAAACCTGCATCTAGACTGAACTTTTAAAGGGTTTTCTTGCGCCTTTATGTTTTTTGGTTCATTCAATAATTTTTCATAAACGCTTAAAAAATGCCCTGAATCCCCTTTTACAATCCTTACTGCTGTACTTAGAACATCCTTGGTCGTGCCCCAAAATCCAAGCTTCGGGCCTCCACAAAAGGGTTGGCCTTCAGCATTGTAGAATATCTCTATACCAGCGTGATTGTTTGTTCCAGGCACGATATCAGAAACCTTATCACGCTCACTGGTCATCCGAAAATATGCGTCCGGAAATCTGGCGTCCAGCTGTTCTGTAAATTCTTGGTCCCCAACTTCAGGCTGACCATAGGTGTAAATCCCACCAATTTTAGCTTGGAAATTAGCTGGAACCTGTACTGCGAATATGGCAGCCAAAGCGCCACCTAGGGAATGACCTGTAACCCATATTCTATGGTGTTTTGTTTTGTAAGGTTTAATCAGGTCATTTAAAAGAGGCATTAAATTTTTGTATTGGCTCGCAAAACCTGCATGAATGTTGCCGTAAGGAGTGCTTTCTTTCCAAAATTTAAGGTCTGCTAGAGCGTCGGAGCTACTGGCTGTGCCACGAAAAGCTATAACAATCTCAATGTCATTGGCAAAAAAGTAGGCCTGAGCATCTGTTTCTGAATCATCAAGAAAAGTGACATTCCAGTTTTCCTTTGCATCTTTTTCTAATGTGGATTTTACTTCAGCTTCCTCAAGGTATGCGAGAGAAGCAAACTTAACCATTTTTAAATTATGCCGGTAAGAATAATCGCGTTTAACTGGATCAAAACCACCAAATTCTGTCTTTGTAGTAGTGCAACTAGTGAGAAAAATCCCAAAGCCAATAAACAATAGAGCAAAATAGCCTGTCTTCATAAGCTGTCCTTAATTTGAATTTAAAAAACATATGTTCTCTTTTATGTCAAGGATTCTTATGGAATTTAAATCAAAGAAAAAAGCTGCTGATCAACCAGCTTATTGGTGGCTAAAACTTCTTTAGGGTTAACGCACTCAACCCCTTTAAAGTCGTACACATCCCCCCCAGCCTCACGAAGGATCACAATCCCAGCGGCGATGTCATACAAATTTAGCTCTTGCTCAAAATAAGCTTCAACCTGGCCATCAGCGACCATGCAAAGGTCCAATGCTGCAGAACCAAAGCGTCTTTGGCCGGCAGTTTCCAAGGCTATCCTGTTGAATCTTTGCAGATTATTTTCCTCTAAACCTGCACGCAAACAAGCAAAACCCGTAGCGACCATCGCCTCTGATATTTTGGATATTTTAGACACAGAGATGGGTTTACTATTTTTAAAAGCACCAAATCCACGTTTGGCTTGAAACAAATCCCGCAAAGCGGGAGCCAAGACAAAGCCCTCGGTTAGGGTGCCGTCCACTTCAAGTCCAAGACTAATCCCCCAAAAGTACTGCCCCCGCATAAAGGAATGGGTGCCATCGATAGGGTCTATAATCCATCTTTGTTTTTGGTTGCCTTCGATACCTTCTTCTTCACCAAAAAAACCGTATTCAGGTGCCAGCTCCTTGAGTTTTCTTTTCAGAAAGGACTCAACGGCTTTATCGGCCTCAGTAACAAAGTCCTTGGGGCCTTTTAGCTCGATTTCTAAGTCTTGGAGGTGAGAAAAGTACTCTAGGGCAAGGTCCCCCGCCTCTTGCAAAATTGGGGGAATCGATTTTTGAAAATCCATCGATTAAAATTCCTTAATTTGAGAATCCACTATTTAAAAGAGGTCTTCAAATTCTGGAAATGAAGATGCAAAGCCCTGGACTTGTTTCCCAATCTCAGCGACCTTATCTTCGTTTTCAATGTTGCTTAAAACATCATCAATAAATCCTGCTATTGTAGCCATATCAGCTTCTTTTAGCCCTCTAGAGGTTAAGGCAGGTGTACCTAAGCGAATGCCACTAGTAACAAAGGGGCTACGCTTTTCAAAGGGTACAGTGTTTTTATTGGTGGTGATATTCGCTAGGTCCAAAGCCAACTGAGCAGCTTTGCCTGTGATATCTTTATTGGTCAGGTCGATCAACATCAAGTGGTTGTCTGTCCCGCCAGATGTCAAATGGTAGCCTTTTTCCATCAACTGTGCGGCAAGTGCCTTGGCATTTGCAACTGTTTGCTCTTGGTACGTCTTAAACTGTGGGGATAAAGCTTCTTTAAAGGCAACGGCCTTTGCTGCAATCACGTGGCAAAGTGGGCCACCTTGGATGCCAGGAAAGATACGGCTGTTTATCATTTTTGCCTTTTCTTCTGTACATAAAATCATCCCGCCTCTTGGGCCCCGTAAAGTCTTGTGAGTGGTTGTAGTAACGTAATCAGAATAGGGTACTGGGCTATCATGCACTCCTGCAGCAATTAAACCTGCAATGTGGGCCATATCTGTCATAACAGCGGCACCAACTTCGTCGGCAATTTCTTTAAAAGCTTTAAAATCGATCGCTCTAGGGTAAGCAGATGCACCAACAATAATCATTTTAGGCTTATTTTTTTTAGCTAAATCACGAACCTGATCCATGTCAATTCGCTGGTTATCTTCCCTAACTCCATAAGAAGTAATATCAAAAAGCAAACCTGAAAAATTAACAGGGGAACCGTGTGTTAGGTGTCCACCATGGGAAAGATCCATGCCCATTACTTTATCGCCTGCTTTCAATTCTGCTAAATAAACAGCCATGTTTGCTTGGGAGCCTGAGTGAGGCTGTAC
>JASJGK010000024.1:0-32853 GCA_033791585.1 SAR324 cluster bacterium
GGTGCTGCTCGTAACGTTGAAGATGGTGGCTCACTAACGATAATCGGTACAGCTTTGGTGGATACAGGTTCTAGAATGGACGAAGTTATCTTTGAAGAATTTAAGGGCACAGGCAACATGGAATTGGTGCTAGACCGTAAATTGGTAGAAAAAAGAGTCTTCCCAGCCATTGATATTGAGAAGTCTCATACCAGAAAAGAAGACCTATTACTAGAAAACTTAACTGAAATTTGGAAGTTAAGACGAGTGCTTTCAGCCACCTCAAAAACTCAAGAAAGCCTTGAATTTCTGTTAGATAAGATGAAGAAGTATCCTACTAACAAAGAACTTTTAGCCATGCTAAACAACTAAACCCAAAACCTTGGCCTAAAAGATATTCAAAGAGACTGGTTGACCGAGTCTTTTTTAATCTATAGGTTGATGAATTATATTAAATAACCATTTTTAGATAAGTTAAAAATGAAAGCAGATATCCATCCTAAATACGTAGAAACTAAATATTCATGTGCCTGTGGCCATAGTTTCGAAATTTTAAGCACAATGGGCGGCGAGATGAAGTTAGAAATTTGTTCTAGCTGTCACCCTTTGTATACTGGCAAGCAGAAGTTAATTGATACAGAAGGCCGTATCGATCGCTTCAAGAAAAAATACCAGAACCTTTCAAAGTAAGATTCGGGGCCCTAGGCCCCTTATTTTTTTCATCACCTCGATCCCCTACTCCTGCACATGCTGGAGAAATTACGCCCCCTGTTTGACAGATTTGAAGAAATTACAGCGCTTCTT
This sequence comes from SAR324 cluster bacterium, assembly GCA_033791585.1. Lineage (GTDB taxonomy): Bacteria > SAR324 > SAR324 > XYD2-FULL-50-16 > XYD2-FULL-50-16 > JASJGK01. Next base: position 784 of record JASJGK010000024.1, read on the forward strand.
TCTAGCCCTGAAATTTTAACCGATTCAAAGCGTCTACAAAAGCTCTCTAAGGAGCAGTCTAAGCTCTCATCCATAGTTGATGTTTACCTAGAATTACAGCGAACTAATGAAGATTTTGAGGGGAACACTGCGATTTTAGCCGATCCTGACGAAGATCCTGAGATGAAGGAAATGGCCAAGGCCGAACTTCCTGATTTAAAAAAGGCTTTGGAAGACTTGAGCCAAAAAGCCCAGATCATGTTGCTGCCTACCGACCCTGATGACGATAAAAATGTTATCTTGGAAATTCGTGCAGGGACGGGTGGCGATGAGGCTGGATTGTTTGTTGGTGACCTTTTACGCATGTATATGAAGTTTGCCGAGTCTAACAAATGGCAAGTGGAGATCATGGATTCTAGTGAGTCTAGTTCTGGTGGTTACAAAGAAGTGGTTTGCTCCATCGAAGGCAAAAACGTCTACTCCCGTTTAAAATTTGAATCAGGGGTTCACCGTGTTCAACGTGTTCCTGCTACAGAAACGCAAGGGCGGGTTCACACCTCAGCTTGCACCGTGGCCATTTTACCTGAATCAGAAAATGTGGAAGTGGAACTGAATATGGCCGATGTCAGGATTGATACCTATCGTGCCAGTGGTGCTGGTGGGCAGCATATCAATAAAACTGATTCTGCCATTCGTTTGACCCACGAACCGACAGGCATTGTTGTTCAGTGCCAAGAAGAGCGCAGCCAGATTAAAAATAAAGCCAAAGCCATGAAATATTTGAATGCTAAGCTTTATGATGTACAAATGTCTGAGACTAAAAGCACAGAAGATGCAATGAGAAAGGGCATGGTTGGCACAGGTGATAGGAGTGAACGAATCCGCACCTATAACTATCCTCAGGGGCGATTTACAGACCATAGAGTCAATATGACTGTTTATCGGCTGGAAGAAATTATGCAATCAGGTGAGTTGAATGATATCATCAATGCCTTAGCCGCCGACCAACAGACTAAACTTTTAGAGCACGAATCTCAATTTTAAGCTTTACCCTCTGCTTTTAAGCTCTACCTTTTGCAGTATTTAAAAACTGCAACAGAACTCCCCTTATCCCAACTCATTTTCACCCCTATCGCCTTTTAGGTAGAGCTATAGCCGCAAGCTCTCAGTTTAAGCTAGAGCAAAAGGTGTGAAGGGTGCCCTAGACCGAAGATACACCTTTAGTCCGAAGGGTGCCGTGAAGCCAATGTTTTCGGGTAGCCCGAAGGTTGTCATAGGCCGATAGGTTAAAGCAGTAGGTGAAAACCCTTCACCCAGCCCCAAACCCAACAAACTCCAGCCAAAGATAAGCTAGTAAAGACAGCAGCGCTGCCAATGTCTTTAGCCTTGCCAGCAAGCTCGTGATAACCAGGGCTGACTAAGTCGACAATGGCCTCAATCGCACTGTTTAATAGCTCAGTGATGATCACGATGGCTAAGGTAGCTAGTAAAAAGAGCTTTTCTAAGTGAGTCAAATCCAAGTAGGGTAGCGTCAATGCGAAAATAAATGAAAGAGTCATCTCTTGGCGCAGGGCAGCCTCGCTTTGAAGAGCAGATTTAAAGCCCTTGTAAGAGTAGATTGTAGCCTTAAAGACACGGGTCAAACCCGTGGCAATTGGGGGTATTTCTGGTGGTTCGTTCATGGACCAAGATTGGCATAATGAGCGTTAAAGCTCAATAGTGAATAAAAAAATGATAGCGCCTATGAAAACTTTTTTAACTCTTGATTTAGGTGGAACCAACTGTCGTTTTGCCTTGGTTGATGAAAGAGGGGGGATTATCAAAAAAGAAACCCACCCAACCCCTCCTCCTCGTGAATTTTACAAATTGCTTCAAGAATTTAGTGAAAGTTTATCTGTTAAGCCCGTTGCTGCAGGCTTTGCCTTAGCAGGCCCCGTCGACCCTGCAACGGGGATATTGAACTCTCCTGTTAATATGCAAGGCTGGGCAATTGAACCGATCGGGAAAAATGCCAGTGAACTTTTAGGTATCCCTGTTTTTTGTGGCAACGATGCCAGTCTCGCCTGTTTTGGTGAAGCTAAATTGGGTGCAGGTCTAGGTGTTGAAAATCTAGTACTTTTGACCTTGGGCACTGGCATTGGGGGCGGGGCTATTGTGAACGGTCAGTTGCACTTAGGCACACAGGGCCAGGCGCTAGAGGTAGGGCATATGCAGATTTTTAACCAAGGTAGGCAATGCGGTTGTGGCTTAAATGGCCACTTGGAGGCCTATGTTTCTGGCACTGCTTTAGGGCAAATAGCAACAGAAAGGTTTGGAAAGGCCACAACTTCAAAAGAACTTTTTGAATCTAGCGACAAAGTATCTAAAGAAATCATCGCTGATGCTGCGACAAATTTAGGTTTCGGTCTCGCTAATTTAGTTCATCTTTTTAACCCCAAACTCATTCTTTTCAGTGGGTCTTTGGCCGAGCATTGGGAGGTTTTTGTTTTACCTGCGGGCCGAGCCATGGAAGATCAATTGATGCCCGCCTTCAAAGGGGTGGTGCAAATCCAACCTGCAAAATTGGCTGGTGATGCAGGGTTATTGGGTGCAATGGCTTGGGCAAAGGCAGGGTTTGAGCTTCAAAAGTAACCTATTTTGGTCAATATTAGTTTGAAAAAAATTGAAGATTTTTTTTCAATGAGGGGTGGATTTTGAGGAACCACTTTGTTAATATCCTTAAGCTTTGGAGGAAAAATGAAATTTGAACAATACAACCCAGAGGAAGCCCTACAAACACTTATTGAAGGGAACCGAAAATTTGTTGCCGATGAAGGTACAACAGGCCGACATCTATCTCAAAAACGAAAGGAACTGATTTTAGAGCAGCACCCTATCGCATGTATTTTAGGCTGTGCCGATGCACGTGTTCCGCCACAATTGATTTTTGATCGCAAGCTGGGTGATCTTTTTATCATCCGTGTGGCAGGCAATGTGTTAGATGATGTTGTGCTCGCCAGTTTAGAATATGGTGTGTTTGTGCTGAATACCCCTTTGGTTGTGGTTATGGGGCATTACGGTTGCGGCGCTGTCGATGCAACTTTAAATGGCCATAATTTCACTAGTCATATTCGTACCCTTACAAACTTGGTCGAGCCTGCTGTTGAGTGGGCAAAAACCCAAGAAGGTGACACGCTAGATTTGGCAGTGAGAAAAAATATATTAAATCAGACAGAAAAACTTCATAGTACGGAGCAGATTTTTAAGTCTAAGATCGATTCAGGTCAGTTACTTATCAAATCAGCTTACTATGATCTTGCCACTGGCAAGGTCGACTTCATAGACTAAATCCATTGAAAAAATTACTCCTCAGTTTTACCCTTTGCGCCTTTACTTTCAGTCTCTTTGCCCAAGAGGCCATTATTGCAGGCAGTGATAATTTTCCAGTAAAAGGCTCCCACATACCTGTGGAAGGCAAACAGGGGATGGTGGTTGCCAGCGAACCCTTAGCCGCAAAAGAAGCTTTAGCCGTTTTAAAAGAGGGGGGCAACGCTATTGATGCCGCTGTAACCATGGGCTTTGTCTTGGCTGTGACCATGCCTCGTGCAGGCAACCTAGGCGGTGGTGGGTTTATGTTGGTAAATTTAAAGTCAGGCAAGGTGGTTTCCATTGATTACCGTGAAAAAGCTCCCATTGCTGCTACTGCCGATATGTTTTTAGACAAGGATGGAAATCCTGACCCTGAAAAGAGCCGATTTTCACCTCTTTCAGCCGGTGTTCCTGGTTCGGTTGCAGGCATGCATTTGGCCTTAAAACGTTACGGTACTATATCTTGGGCCGCAGCCATTGCACCTGCTATTGCACTTGCAGAAGATGGTTTTGAAGTAAGTGAATCCTTTGCAGGCGAATTGAAACGCCGTGAAAAGGTTTTAGAGCGCTGGCCTAGCACGAAAGAAGTATTTTTTAAGAGGGGCAGACCTTACGAGGCTGGGGAATGGTTCAAACAACCAGATCTAGCAAAAACCTTAAAATTGATTGCCGAAAAAGGCCCAGAGGCCTTTTACCGAGGTGAAATCGCAGATCAAATTGTTGCGACCATGGCCAAACATGGTGGCTTGATCACTAAAAAGGATTTGCAGCTCTACTACCCTGCTTTTCGAGTTCCTATCAGAGGCATGTACCGAGGTTACGATATTTTTTCTATGGGGCCGCCCAGCTCTGGTGGGGTTCATTTGATCCAAATCTTGAATATTCTAGAGGGTTACTCTATCAATAAAATGGGCCACAACAAGGCGCAAACAGTTCATGTTATGGCGGAAGCCATGAAATATGCCTACGCTGACCGCAGTAAATACATGGGCGACATGGATTTTGTAAAGGTACCTCTTTCTAAGCTCACAAACCAACGCTATGCTGACAACCAAAGAAAAAAGATCAAAAAATCCAAAGCTACTCCTTCTAGTAAAATTAGGCCCACACGTATCCGAGGCTATGAAGGCCCAAACACCACTCATTTTTCCATCATAGATTCCAAAGGAAATGCTGTCAGCAATACCACGACCCTGAATTTTAGTTTTGGCAGTGGGATTGTGGTAGAAGGTGCTGGATTTTTACTTAATAACGAAATGGATGATTTTTCCGCTAAGCCTGGTGTAGCCAACGCTTACGGCCTGATTGGTGGCTCTGCCAATAAGATTGAGCCAAAGAAACGCATGCTTTCTTCTATGTCCCCCACTATTGTGAAAAAGAGAGGCAAGCTAGTACTTCTTACAGGTAGCCCAGGTGGAAGTCGGATTATCACAACCGTAACCCAGGTGGTGATGAATGTGATCGACCATAAAATGAACATCCAAGAGGCTGTAAATGCCCCAAGGATGCACCACCAATGGATGCCGGATATCTTAAGGTTAGAAGAGGGTTTTAACGAGAAAACAGTGAACAAGCTCAAAGAAAAGGGCCATGAAGTAGAAGTGAAAGGCACTATGGGGGCTGCCGCATCCATTATGGTGGGGCCTAATGGCCTTTACTATGGCGCAAGCGACCCAAGGCGGGATGGCCTAGCCATTGGCTATTAGAATTTTGTGATGTCCATAAAGCCTAAAGAGCAGGAATTAAAAAACTGGATCACAAACCAAAAAAGGCTCGCAATTGCTTTTTCTGGTGGAGTTGATTCCAGCTTTTTGGCTCAAGTTACTTTCAGCCTACTCGGTGATCAGGCTCTGGCGATCCTCGTTAAAAGCCAGTCTTTACCAGAATGGGAGTTTCAAGCTGCCATAGCCACTGCCAAGAAAATAGGCATTAGGCTCGAGGTTATAGAAGTAGATGAGCTGGCCAATGATGCAATTGCCAGTAACCCTGACGACCGTTGTTATCACTGTAAAACCCTTTCTTACTCTGAAATGGTTCCCCTTGCCCTTTCCTTAAATTTTAAAGTGGTTGCCGACGGCACCAATGCAGATGATTTAAGTGATTATCGACCTGGCCTAAAAGCCAAAGATGAACAGGGGGTCCTTAGCCCCTTAGCGCTTTTTGGGATAACAAAAGCTGAAATAAGAATTTTATCTAAAAAAGCAGGTCTTGCCGTTTGGGATAAACCTAGTTTCCCCTGTTTAAATTCACGCATCCCTTATGGCCAAGAAATAACAGATCAAAAGTTAAAGCAGATTTCCCAAGGGGAACGATTTTTATTGGATTTAGGTTTAAGGCAGGTGAGGCTTAGGCATCATGGCAAATTGGCTAGAATCGAGGTGGAAGAAACGGATTTTAATTTATTACTTGAACAGAAGCAGCTGATTGTTGAAAAGCTAAAATCTTTAGATTTCACCTACGTCACTTTTGACCTGCAAGGCTTTCGTAGTGGTAGCCTGAACGAAGTAAGGCTCTAGGTTGGAAAAAATTCTTCAAGATTTAAGGTGCGGTAATATCACCGTAGAGGCTGCACAAAAAGCTATTACAGCAGAGCTAGGGCTGGAGGTGAATCTAGAAGAGGTTGGGGTGAAAATTGATAACCAACGGGACCAAAGAACAGGCATGCCCGAGGTGGTGTATGGAGAGTTCAAAAACTTAGCCCAACTAATGCAGATCACTGCAACCCTGCACCAAAAGCCTGGATTTTTAATCACCAGAATCAAACCAGAAATGGCTGGGGAAATCCTTGCAAAATACCCTCAATTAGCTTGGAACAAACAGGCGGGACTAGTTCATGGGCAGGCTATAGACAAAAAATATTCTAAACCTATTGGCATTTTGTCAGCAGGTAGCTCTGACCAAAGCATTGCCGAAGAGGCAGCTGTAACGAGCGAACTTATGGGCATGGAAGTCCTTCGCTTTTACGATGTCGGTGTGGCAGGGGTGCACAGGTTATTTAAGAGGCTAGACGACATTAAAAAAGCAGGATGCTTGGTTGTTGTAGCTGGTATGGATGGCGCCCTACCCAGCCTGATTGGGGGACTGGTAAAAATGCCCATTGTTGCCGTTCCTACCTCAGTGGGATATGGTGCAAGCTTTGAGGGGTTAGCCCCACTTTTAACTATGCTCAATTCCTGTTCTTCAGGCGTAACTGTTGTGAATATAGATAATGGCTACGGCGCTGCTATGGCTGGGGTTCGAATTTTACAAAAAGAGTAAAATATTTGCAGAAACGCCGCTAAATGGGCACCTGTCTTGCTTAGCTTAAGACGTAAAAATAGGCGCAAAAACTAGACGTAAAAACCAAGCAACAATCTGTGTAAAAACAAAAACTAGGCAAAAAAACTTGAACCAACCCTTTAAAATACTAACTCTAGCAGTAATTCTGCTTTTGGCTTTTACTTCTACCAGTATGGCCGCTGTAAAAAAGAGTCGTATCAGCTTGGATAATGTTGAGATTCTCCAGGCAGTTAAGGTGATGGGCAAATTGACCAAACGGACCTTTGTTTTCACGGATAAAGACTTGAGTGGGAAAAAAATCACTATTTTATCAGAACAGGAATTCACTCCTGACGAGGCCTTTAGTATTTTTGAAGCTGTGTTACAAATCAATGACTTAACCACAGTAAATGAAGGTAAGGTCACAAGAATTATACCCCTCAATGATGCCAAAACTTCAATGCCGCCTGTGAAGTTGGTAAAGGGTGGAAAAAGTTCCTATGTGACGCGAGTTATCCCTATTAAATATTTAAACGTGAAGGCCGTCAGGGCAAGCTTAGCCAGTTTGATCCCTAAAACTGCAATTTTAGCCCAAAGCCCTGAAGCCAATGTATTGATCTTAAAAGACACTAAAGAAAATGGTGAACGATTTGCCCAGATGGTGGCGATCATTGACCGACCAAAGGGCCAGATGTCAGGGCCTGAGATCATCCCTTTGAAATATGCCAATGCCTCTGAAGCACAAATTTTATTGTCTAAAATTTTTAGCCCCAGCAACAAAAACCAACAGACCCTAAGTATCTTTGCTGAAAAAAGAACCAATAGCCTAATCGCTATCGGCTTGCCTTCGGCTATCATCAATTTAAAGTCGTTGCTTTTAAAAATGGATGTAAAAACCCAAGAGGGTGGCAATATTCGGGTCTACCCCTTAAAAAGTGCCAATGCTTCTGAGGTGAGTAAAATTTTATCTAAATTTGCAAGTGACCTGAAAAACAAAAAGACCTCATCTGGTAAATCGGTACAGATCTCCATTACCTCAGATGTGGCAAGTAACAGCTTGATTATTTTTGCTGACCAGGCAAATTTTGAAGCCTTAGAAAATGTAATTTCCAAGTTGGATATCGTAAGAGAGCAGGTCTTTATTCAAGCCTTGATTATGGAGTTGAAGCTGGATAAAAGTTTGGATTTAGGTGTGGATTGGCAGGCTGGCAAGATAAATGAAGTGGGATATAATGGTAACCCCATTACAGGTGATTCTGCTACAAGCCAGGGTTTAGTGACTGTTGGCGGCCCCAATGCCACAGGTAGCCCCACAGCCTTCCCTGCGACGTCGACTACAGGTGCCCAAATTGGGGTGGTCGGTGGCCCCATTACCTTTGGTGGCTCAACCTTTTCAACCTTCAATGCTTTTATCAGAGCCACTCAGGGTGATACGGAAATAGATATTTTATCCAACCCACAAATTTTGACTCTAAATAATGAAGAGGCTGAAATTAAGGTTGGGGAAGTGATCCCAACATTGGGTGCAACTACGGTGGATACAGCTGGAAATTCTACCACTGCCATTGAATATAAAGAAGTAGGTATTGCTTTAAAAATTACCCCTAGAATCAATAAAGATGGAACCATTGAAATGGTGATTGATGAGCAGTCCAGTAACCTTGTTGACACAGCTACAGTCTCTATCGCAGGCGCAATTACTACCTTAAACCGATCTTTGAAAACCAAAGTAGTGGTGAAAGATGGCCAGACCATTGCCCTTGGCGGTTTAATCAGTGATGAACAGACAGAGGTGGAGTTTAAAACTCCCTGCTTGGGTGATATCCCAATCTTGGGTTGGCTCTTTAAAACCCAAAGCGCCACTACAAAAAAAACCAATTTGATGATCTTTTTAACCCCAAAGATTGTTAGTGGCTCAAGAGAACTGGCTGAAGTGAGTGAATCTGCAAGGCTAAAACTTAAGAGTGGGCGAAATAACCACTTTAGAATCGATGTGAGCAAAGAGTATAAAATGCCTAGCATCAGTGGGGCTGAAGACCTAGAGCCACCTCGTGAAGGCGCACCCTTAGACATTTTACCTAGAGACTAGGCATATACCTAGTTGCCCCTGAGGTAGCTCTTCTTGTATTTTAAGACTTAACGAATCAGTTTCTCTAGGGTCTCAGTAGCGCCAGCCTGAAAAGCAAAGGTCGAAAAATCTGTGACTGGCGTTGCCTCAGGGTTTATCTCTATGGTGGTAACACCAAGCCTGTGGGCGTAAACCACAGGTTCTGCAATGTAGGGAAAGAGGCTGGTTGTGCCGATAGATAGCACCAGATCAAAACCTTTCTGCTGTTCTTCATATAATTCCCCCATCTTTATTTGGGATAGCATCTCGCCAAAAAATACCACATCAGGCCGAACCGGCCCACCGCACTTTGTGCAGACTGGTGGCAGCGCTAAGGTTTCAAAACTGGCTAGGGTGAATTTTTCTCCGCAGGCAGAGCAATAAAGGTCGTAGAGGTTCCCGTGAATATCAATCACCTTGCTACTTCCAGCCCTTTGGTGGAAGCCATCAATATTTTGGGTGAGGATGGTTACCTCCTTAGCTTTTTCTAGCTCGGCCAATATTAGGTGGGCCTTGCTAGGTTTTGCTGCCCTGCAAGCCTCTTCAATCTGCAGGAGGTATTTCCAGGTGATCTCAGGTCTAGCTTTTAAAATTTCCCCACTTAAGGCCTCTTCAATGTGCAAACCTTCAATGGTTTTATCGTCGTTATAAAGTCCCGAAATCCCACGGTAGGTGGGGAGGCCCGCCTCAGCGCTGATGCCAGCGCCTGTGATAACTAGAATTCTTGTCGCTTGGCGCAAGGCTTCTTTAGCTGCTTGTATTTGTGGGGCTTCAGGCATGGCTTTGACTTAAATATTAGAGAGTGTGAAACTTGCACGACGAGACACTAGTTTAAATATTTTAAAGCGACTTAGCAATAATGAAAGCAATGATCTTTGCCGCAGGGTTTGGCACTCGACTACGACCCTTGACTCTAACTACTCCAAAACCCTTGGTTAAAATAGCGGGCCAGCCCATATTAGGATGGATTTTGGATTATCTGAGCGGCCACGGAGTAGATGAGGCCATCATCAACACTCACTATTTGAGTGAGCAGCTCGAAGCCTTTGCAGCCAGCTATGATGGCAAAATTCAGCTAAGTAGCATCTTAGAAAAACCAGAAATTTTGGGCACTGGCGGCGGTTTATTTAATGCGAAGGATTTTTTTTCTGGAGGCTCTGAAAGTTTTTTACTTTGTACCTCAGATATTCTAACAGACCTAAATGTAGTAAGCTTTGCCGACTTCCATAATCAAAAAGGTCACACAGTAACCTTGGCCCTGAACAAGGTTCAGTCACGGGGCATGTTGCTTTTTGATGAAGAAATGAATCTTGCAGGGAGAATCAACCATGATACAGGTGTTAAGACTTTGGTCGCAGGTGCAAAGGGGCGTTTTAGCGAATGGGGCTTTTCAGGTTTTCACATGTTACACCCTCACTATTTTGGGCTGGTAGAAGGCAAACCTGAATTCGATATCATTGCCCAATATTTAGAACTGGCATCTCAAGGCCATAAAATTCAAGGATTTAATGCAAGTGATGCTTGGTTTGCCGATATTGGTAGCCCAGCCCAGTTACGAGCTGCACAAGATGAAATAACCAAACAAAAAGGATGAAAACATTCCTCTTAATTTTAAGTTTCACCATGACCCTAGCCAGCTGCTCTACCCCCGACACCCGCACAGGTTCACCTCATTTTTCCGATGGCAGGTTTCATAATCTAGGCCCCAAAGACCAAAAAGAAGTTAGCTTTGTAACCTTTGCCAAGTATCGTCTGTTCAACTCTCCGCCTGACTGGCCTGAAAGTGTAGAAAATGTGGTTGGAAAAACCGACCTTAGCCCTGTGGCAGGTAGTGGTGTTAAAATTACTCTCATCCGTCACGCCACAGTTTTGCTCCAGTATAACGACTTGAATGTTATCACAGACCCCATGTTTTCAAAGCGTGCTAGCCCTGTTTCCTTTGCAGGCCCTAAAATGATTCGGGAACCTGCTGTGAGTTTAGAAAATTTACCAAAAATTGACCTAGTTTTGGTCAGTCACTCCCACTACGACCATTTAGACCTCCCCTCTTTAAAAAAGCTCCAAGAGAAGTACCAACCAACCTTTTTAGTGGGATTGGGGTTAAAAAGCTTTTTAGAAGCAGAGGGGCTACACAATGTAGTCGAACTGGATTGGTTTGAGGCCCACAGCTTTAAAGATGCTACCATTCATTTTTTACCTGCCCAGCACTTTTCTGCTCGAACCCCTTGGGGTCAAAACCAAACTTTATGGGGCAGTTTCTTTATTGAGGCTGGAAACAAAAAGGTCTACTTTGCTGGTGATACAGCCATGGGGCCACACTTTGAAATGACCAAAGAAAAATTAGGCGCTCCTGATGTTAGCCTATTACCTATCGGGGCTTATGAGCCAAGGTGGTTTATGAAAACCCACCACATCAACCCTGTTGAGGCTGTCCAAGCCCACCAAATATTAGCCTCAAAACAAAGCTTGGCAATGCACTATCAATCAATCCCTTTGGCTTACGATAGACTAGAGCAACCAGCAGAGGATTTAAAAAATGCCATTGAGGGTGCAAATCTAAGGGCAGGTGAGTTTGATACCCCTGATTTTGGGGAAAGTCATTTTTATAAATGAACTTTATTTCATCTAAAAAGCCATTTAGTGCTTGCCATATAATCTATATGCGAATAATCTAATATCATATTCAGTTATTAAATTTTTTGGAGAAGAGTATGTTTTTTTTCGGCGGTGGTTCTAATTTAAATGAAATGGACGTGAAACAAGTTCATGAAGCCATCCAGGCAAAGGGCAAAGATGCCTTACTTTTAGATGTAAGAAGCGAAGGCGAATATGCCCAAGCTAGAGTTGAAGGGTCTAAATTGATCTCTTTAGCCATCTTAGCTTACAAACATGAAGATATTAAAGACTACAAAGACAAGGATGTTTATATCATTTGCCGTAGTGGCCAAAGAAGCCGCTCCGCTTGTGACATCTTAACCAAAGCTGGTTTCACATCCGTTTATAATGTAACTGGTGGAATCATGTCTTGGGGTAGAGCTGGTCTTCCCGTAGCTAGCTAGTTTTTTAGTTTTAGCAATAGATAGCAAGACTTCCAGTCTCCCAAAGCATTTGCCCAAGCTTCCCTAAAGGCTTGGGCAAGAGCAAATAACTCAGCTTTTTCAAACTCCTCATGGAGTGCCTTCCCATACCCCTCTTCTGGGTTAAACCACCTTTGAATTAAATCTTGTGTAATTAACTTCTGGCTTGTGATTTCAATAAGCTCTTGGCATTTTACTTCTAGGCCTAACTCTTCTGCAATTTTGCAAAGATCCTCTTGGTCCCAGTTAAATTTTGGATTTGTGAAGTCATTAAATAGCCCTTCCTCTGCTTTTTTAAAGCGCTCCAAGACTTCCTTTTTTAGGGGCAAGGCCTCTAAGAGTTGACTCAGCCTCTGGCCATTTTTTGGCACCTGCTCTAACAAAATCATTTCTCCACCCTGCAATAGCTGATCTTTAATTTCTTGCAAGCGGGCTTTTTTGTCCTTTTCAAAGGCAATGACCCCCTTACCATAAATTACGTCAAACTCATAACCAGCAAAGGGTTCAAATATTTGTGTAGGCTCACTGAAGTAGATTATCGGTGGGGTGGCTAGGTTTTGCAGTTGGTTTGTAAGCACGGCTTTGCTTTCTAAGCTGCTGGTTTGAGCAAATAAACTGGGGTTAATCTGGCTTCGGCTCAAGTCCCCTAGAATCCAAGCGTTACTGGCCTTAAGCTCTAATATTAATTGGTCGGCATTTTTTGGAATTTGGGCCAAAATTTTTCCTTTTAGTAGCTCTCGCTCTTCAACAGCGCCGCCTATGGTTCGCTCTGACCAATTTACTTTTCCTTCTTCTAGCATAGAGGCCAGCTGGGTTTCCCTTAAGCGGTCTACGGTGGGTTTTAAATTTCCCTCAAAACCTAAATTGCTTGGCTGGTAGAAAACCTTGCCTTGCATCCTTTGCGGTAAATACTGCTGGGCCACCCAATGGTCGTTAAAGGCGTGGGGGTACTGGTAGCCAATCCCGTGGCCCAATCCCTTTTTATCCCTTGCCCCGTCTTTTAATGGGTTGGGCACCTCCCCTTCTTTTTCCTTATCCACTACCCGCAGGGCATCAAAAAAGGCCAGGTTGCTATTTGATTTTGGTGCCGTTGCTAAATAGATACAGGCTTGCGCCAAGTGAAATCGGCCTTCTGGTAGACCAATATAGTCAAAAGCTTGGGCGCAGGCGTTAACCTGTTCCATGGCTCTAGGGTCGGCCAAACCGATATCTTCGCCTGCCAAAATATACATACGCCGAAACAGATAGCGAGGGTCTTCGCCAGCGTATAACATTTTTGCCATCCAATAGAGGGCCGCATCTACATCAGAACCACGAACCGACTTGATAAAGGCGCTGATATGGTCAAAGTGGGCATCGCCGTCTTTATCATAGAGTACCGCTCTTTTTTGGATTGATTCTTCTGCCACGTCCAAATTTATCACAATTTGGCCCTGCTCGTTTGGGTCAGAGGTTAGCACAGCTAACTCCAAAGCATTGAGGGCGGCTCTTGCATCCCCATTGGCTACATTAGCCAAATGCGCATGGGCGTCAGCCTCTAAAATGATACCTTTTTTGCCAAAGCCTCGCTCCTTATCTGCCAAGGCATGGTCTAAAACAGTCGCCAGATCACTCTCTTCTAAAGGGTGTAACTGGAATATTCTAGAACGGCTCACCAAGGCCTTGTTCACCTCAAAATAGGGGTTTTCAGTAGTGGCACCGATTAGTATTATAGATCCTTTCTCCACGTGGGGCAGTAAAGCATCTTGTTGGGCCTTGTTGAATCTGTGGACCTCATCAATAAAAAGAATAGATCTCTTTTGCTGTTCGCCTAAATATCTCTCGGCCTCATCGATAGAAGCTCGAATATCCTTGATGCCTGATAAAACAGCATTTAGAGAAAGAAAGTGGGCCTTAGTGTGGCCTGCGATGATCTGCGCCAAGGTAGTTTTACCTGTTCCAGGGGGGCCATAGAAGATCAAACTAGTTAACTGGTCGGCCTGGATAGCGCGCCTTAAAAGCCGCCCCTTGGATAGAATATGGCCTTGGCCTACAAATTCATCTAGGGTTCGCGGTCGCATGCGGTCTGCTAGAGGAGCATTGCTTTTGCGTAGGGAGGTTATATTGTGATCAAAAAGGCTTTTCATAGGCTGATTTTGCCCTAGCAATTGCAAAAATGCTAGTAAAAGGAAGGAAACATTGTTGCGGAAGATGTGGTGAAAGGGTAAAAGAGATATAACGGATACAAAACACCACGGAGAACTTGGATGAGTAATCTTTACAATAAAGAAGAATTACATAGGGTTATGCTAGCAGGATCATTGATTCTAGCATCTGATGACGACCTAAATGAAGACGAATGGAAAACCATTGAAGGATTTTTAAAAAGATACTGGGATCCAGAATTTGGTGATGCCAAGGAATTCTTTAAGGGCGTGATCGAGTCTCTACGCAGACTTTTGAGCAAAGGCCGTAATATCAATGACAAGGCTAAAGAATTAGCAGAAGAAATGGCTGCAAACTTCAATGACCCACAAAAAGATGAGGCCATGAACTTTTTACAAGAGATTATTAAGGCTGACGGAAGTTTGGATGAAGAAGAAGACAGAATCTTCAAGACCTTTTTTCAAATTGTTCAACCACGCTAATTCTTCTTTGTATTAGTCCCCCAGAAAAATAGACCCTGATATGCTAAAAAAAATTGCAGGGGTTTTTAAGCCCAAGCCGCCAGGTGCCTACAAAGGGCTTTATATAACAAGTGCAAACGATTTTTTAGAAAAGCTGAGCTTAAAGGGCATCGCCCCCTTAGGTTGGGCGGAACTCGATGACTTTCAAACAGGGGAAACCTTGTTACAAGAGGGGATTCAGTTTGTAATGGAGTCTTCTGGCCTTTTAATTTGGATGAAACGGAACCAAACCAACTTTGATTCTAGCTTTATGGAGGTCCATAAAAAGATGGGGATCTTAAAGGTGAAGGATGTGGAGAAACATCTTGATAAGAATAAAGTCAATTGGGTCTGGCGTTGGGACCAAGACGGATATCGCTGTCTACTGACCTACTGGAATTTTGTTGATATTAGAAAGGGTGAAGGCATTGAGCTTTTTATTCGCCCTAAAAGGTTAAAAAATGAAATCCCTGAATGAACTGAAAAAAAAGCAATTTATTGCTTTATCCCTAATTATGCTCGCTTTGGGCACAACAGGCGGCTTTACCCCTCGTTTTTTTACCTCCCCCCCTGAGGCACTAACTGTTGGCCTTTCTCACCATCAATTGGCTCGCATTGCCTTTTCCCAAGCCCAAAATAAAAAATTAGCTGAATCCAAAGAGGCTACTCTTTTTCTTCTGCAAAAGGGATATACTCAGCCGAACTTTGCCCATTGGGCTTTGGGGCATTTGGGTCTCATAAGCATTCAAGAAAAAGATTTTGCTACAACCGTAGGGATCTATCAGGATTTGGTGCGCTTGCGAGGCTTGGAGCAAGACAAGTCTAATTATGTTTGGGCCTTAGCTCAGAAAACACCAGAAAAACCGCCAGCAAATCTAGAGAAGGCTTTGGAGTTATTGACTGAGAGCCAAGAGAAGGTAAAGGAGTTGGGTGCAAAGCTGCAAAGTACAGGCGAAACAGGCAGCGACGGTCTTAGCTATCCCAACCTACAACTTGAGGCATGGGAGGCGGCAAAAAAGGTAGAGCTATTGCTTGCGGCCTTAGGCCAGCCACAGACTTAGCCTTAGAATTGTTAGGCTAACCAGCGACAGACTTACTAATTTAACATTGGGGGTCAGAGACTTATGGCTTAACAAAAACCATTCGGTTTCCAGAAATTTCTTTCGACTTTAATCTGACCTTTTTATCCTTGGCGGCAATTTTTAGTTTTCTCCGCAAGCGGCTTTTGTCTTGGTTGGAAAAGTATTCAACTTCCAGCAAATTATGGCTGTTTTTTAGTTCAGACTGGCTTTGGAAGCCTTCCAAGTTCTCTAAGGCTTCTAAAATATTGTCTTCTTCATCTTCAGAAAAGCCTATAAAACGTAAGAAAAAGGCATTGCCCTGGTCACCTGTCGATTGGTAGAAGGTCGTAATGTCTTTGGTGATCATCTCTGCGTTGAGTCTGGCTGCCTTATCACCTGCTTTCGAAAGGCTGGTTGTCCAATCAAAACTGCCTACCCTGCCTTTGGTAATTTGCTTTTGGTTGGCCATTTGGTTCGAAATTAGCCTGGCTGTGCTTACGTCATATACCCGCGTCAAGACTTGGGCCTTTGCAGCTTGGAACATCTGCCCTGGCTGGTTTCTACCTGTTGCCACCACTTCAAATTCCACTAAAATATCCACTTGTTGCTCTTGGGCGACACGAATCCAAGCATCGCTTGCGCGGGAGGGATCGTAAATTCGATCTAATGCTTTCTGGTCGAAAAGGCGGAAGCCGTAGCCTGTAAGTGCCATTTGGATGACAGCTAAAGAAGCTAGAGCCGCTGGGTGGTCTGCTGCCTGGGCCTGTGGGTGAGTGGGCTTATAGATCACCATAAGGCGTTTGTTCCCCATTTTTTTATGGAGGATTCGCAAATTGCCTAATTTGTCTTTTAATTTTCCCTGGGCAACCTCAGCTTCGATTTCTACAAACCAAACATTACCAACTCGCTCATTACGCAAGCTTTTGTATTTTGTCACATAACCTGTCGCTGAAGAATAGACCTCATCCTTGATCACCTGCCAGTTTTTCACCTCTGTTTTTGCGTCTAAGAGTAAACCCACTCCCTTTTCAACAGCGTCACGGAGGGCGTTGTTCATAGCTTGCTTACGGGCAGAACTTTCGTTGCCATTAAAGATCTCAGCTCTTCCCTTCCCTTCAATAGCGCCAAAAACGGCAGGGGTAAGAAAACTAAAAAAACAAAGCGCTAAAAGTAGTATTTTTTTCATGAGTCCTTTTATTTATTTGCTCTGGGGGGATAAATGATGAGAGTAAAACCCAAAAAAAGCAAGACATCTGTTTTCAGGTACCTTATTTCAGTGGCTATCTTACTTCACTATGCAATCTCCTACAAGCCTGATTCTTGTGGTTGGATAAGCTGGTTGCCAGCTTTCACCTGAGGTGCAGGCATAGCTTCTTTTTCTGCCTCAACCTTTTTCTTGGGTGCCATTTTTAAGGGCATTGGGTCGGGTACAGAAAGTTTCAATTGGGATTTTGGGTAAAGATTAGCATCGGGCTTTTCAAGGCCGTTTAAATCTTGTTCCTTTAACTCATTGATTTTAGGCTCTAATGGCCAAAGCTGTTTTGCGTCTAAAAGCAATTTGTTATTGCTTTCTAGGGTCTGGATTAGAGGTGGTTTTGCTTTGACCACTTGTACAATTACCTTTTTTTCAATGATAACCGGTGCAATCCCACGCTGTGGGTTAAGGTGGGCATCCAGCCAAGCGTGCATATTATCCCCCCAAGCTTGGGCGTACTTCAACTTTTGCTGCAATCGATTGGCTTGGGAGAACATTTTTGCCGCAAATAAATAATCACCTTGGGTGTGGTAAACTTGGCCTAAATTATAAAAAGCTGTGGCACGGTTGATCAAGTAAACTTCTTCAGGCTCGCTATTGTTAGGGGCGAAGAGCACAATTTTCCACATAAGTTTAGCCTTTTGGTACTGGCCAGAACTTGCGTAATCGTTGCCTTTCATTACTCTAGGGTCGCCGTAATCATGAACTTCGTTGGCCACCCAGCCGAAGGCTTCGCCACGCTCTAGATCAAAGTTTGTATCTTCTGCGCTGGTTTCAAAACGCTCCATTACCTTTTGGGTCAGAATCTTTGTTAAGCGCAAGAGTTCTTTGCCTTCTTTGGGTCTCCGCTCTGTGTCTTTTTTGCCTACATAAATTTGTTGGAAAGGCTGACTAAAGCGCTCCCTAATTAAAGCAGTGCCCGTTTCCCCGTCGAAGAGATTGATATTAACCCCAATGAGGGCGTTTCGCCTTAAAATTTCTTTGGGTTTTTTATCAGGGTCAGTTTCTAGATCTACCTCTACAGGTTTCTCTCGGTTTTCCCAAAGGCTATAATTTTCCACCCACATCCGCAGCACACCCATATTTTTTTCATCATCAGGTAGGATGTCTACAATCTTGTAACCACGGGCTTCGATTTCTTTAAACAGAACATCTTTGATTTCTTGCTGGTTTTCCCCTGTTAGGGATTGCACGTAAATGGTGGTAATGGCTTGGAGTTTTTGTTGGATAACGTTCTTTGTAATCTCAGCCTGACTCTGTTTGCTCGGCCACAGGCCAAATTTCTCTACGTACTGGCAGCCAGCTAAAGTGAGGGGGATAAATAAGCTAAAAAAAATAACCCTTAAACTCAGGCCTTTTAGTTTCAACATTGCAAAAATTGGTATAGTTTATGTGTAAGCAGAGCAATCGCTCATATATATAGTAATAAGTAAAAGCAAAAAGCGCACCACCCTTTTGCTCAATCTTTAAGCTGCTGTAAATAGACTTTCCAAAAGCCCTTAACCACGCTAGAGTATATGCTAAGTAGATGCCAAAATGCGACCCCACGATGATCCCATTCCCAATTCACTCTAAATTCACTATGAACCCAACAAAAACAAAAACCTGGAGCCTCTTAGAAGCTCATTTTCTCGAGATGAAAGCCCTTACTTTAAGGGAGCAATTTTTACTGAACGAAAGCCGAGCGAAAGATTTAAGTTATGAAGCCTGTGGCTGGTTTGTAGACTTTAGTAAAAATCTTTTGACCACAGAAACGATTGATTTATTACTGGATTTTGCAGCGGAGCAAAATGTTTTAGAAGAGGCTAAAGCCATGTTCAGTGGTGAGGTTATCAACAAAACGGAAAATCGCTCTGTTTTGCACACAGCCTTACGTAGCTTTTCAGGTGAACCTGTCTTGGTAGATGGTCAAGATGTGATGCCGGATATTGAAGCCACCTTGGGTAAGATGGAGGCCTTTGCAACCTCAGTGATTCAAGGGGAATTTCAAGGTTTTTCAGGGAAGCGCCTTACTAACATAGTAAACATCGGCATTGGTGGCTCTGATTTAGGGCCAAAAATGGTTTATGAAGCATTGAAGTTCTATTCTCACAGAGATTTAAATTTATCTTTTATTTCAAATGTAGATGCCACTCATTTGGCAGAAGAACTGTTGAGCTTTGACCCAGAGACAACCTTATTTTTAATTGCTTCAAAGACCTTTACCACCCAAGAGACCATGACCAATGCACAGAGTTGCAAGGACTGGTGCTTGCAAGCTTATGATGGAGATGAAAAGGCTGTTGCTTCCCATTTTGTTGCCCTATCTACTAATATAGCAAAGGTGCAAGAATTTGGGATCGACCCTGCCAATATCTTTGGTTTTTGGGATTGGGTTGGTGGCAGATATAGTCTCACCAGTGCCATTGGCTTGAGCTTGATGATTGCTCTAGGGGTAGAGAACTTCCATGAGTTGCGTAAGGGGTTTTATGAAATGGACCAACATTTTATTTCCGCTCCGCCGAAGCAGAATTTGCCTCTCTTGATGGCTTTGGTTGGCCTTTGGTACAATAACTTTTTTAAATGTGAGAGCCTAGCTATACTGCCTTATGACCAATATTTACACAGATTCCCCGCATATTTTCAGCAGGGGGATATGGAATCAAACGGCAAAGGCGTAGACCGCCAAGGGAACCCTGTTGACTATGAAACGGGGCCTATCATTTGGGGGGAACCTGGCACCAACGGGCAGCATGCCTTTTACCAGTTGATTCACCAAGGCACAAAATTAGTTCCCTGTGATTTTATTGCTTTTGCAAAAAGCTTGAACCCAGTTGCGGACCATCATGAGAAGCTAATGAGTAATTTCTTTGCTCAATCCAGAGCCTTAGCTTTTGGCCGGACGGCAGAAGAGGCGAGGGCTGCGGGAACCCAAGAAGACCTAGTGCCTTTTAAGGTGTTTTCAGGATCAAGACCCACAACGGCTTTGCTAGCTGAGAAATTAACACCCAATTCATTAGGGAGTTTGATTGCTCTTTACGAACATAAAGTCTTTGCACAGGGAGTCCTATGGAATATTTACTCTTTTGATCAATGGGGGGTGGAATTGGGGAAAGAATTAGCAGGTGAGATCTTGCCTGTTTTGAAAAACTCCACTACACAACAAAAGGCGACTATAAAACAAAGCTTCGACACTTCGACCGACCAACTGATTAAAAAATACCAAGACTGGAAATGACCATGAGCATAGAACAAAATATTTTAGATTTACTTTGCTGCCCTGCCTGCAAGCATGAACTGAAACAAGAGGCAGAGACTCTAATCTGTGAGCCTTGTAAGCTTAGTTACCCGGTTACAAGTGGCATGCCTTGTCTTTTGGTGGAAGAGGCTACAAAGCTATAAATTGTCGCTGGGCTTAAAAAATGAATTGTTTCATTTTTTAAAGGTAAGCCTTTAATGGCTGAATTTGGGGGCATAAAGGTTTTTGGCTAGAAGTTTTGAGTGAGTTTGGTAAGGATTTTCTTGGTTAAATCATCCACAGCCTTTCCCATGGCTTGGTCTTTTGCCGCATCATCTAAAGAGTCTTCTGTTGTTTCTAGTGTATATTCCCCTAGCGCCTCTTCTTTAGAGAAAATTGTGCTATGGTCTCGGTTATCAACCAAAGAAATTTCAGATTTTATAGAAAAAAGATAAAGATAAGTTAAATTAGTTCCGATTTCTAATTGGGTTTTTTTCTTGGTGGCACCTGTAATGTTAACACTAAAAGTAAGTTCACCACGGGAGTTAACTTTGACGTTTGATTGGTTTAAGGATTGTTTTATTTTCCTTGTTAATTCAATGTCTAAGCCTGGTGTAAAAGATTTATTTTTTATCTTTTTTAAAGATAAACTGGTGGCCCCATTGGGCAAAGAAATCTGGTTTCGATTCAATTGGAAACCGCAGGCACTAAATAAAAGTGCTAGGCATAGTAAAAATACCTTAGTAAGCGGGTTGACAGCTTTATAATCCATAGATAACATTCTTTGTTTGACGTACATCCGTTAATTCTTCTATACCACTTGGATGTTTGATACACTCTCTGAAAAATTTAATCTAGCTTTTAAAAAGCTTACCAACAAGGGTGTTCTTACAGAAGCGAATATTGCGTCTTCTTTAAAGGACGTAAAATTTGCCCTGTTGGAGGCTGATGTTAACTACCGAGTAGTTAATGCCTTTTTGAAGTCGGTTAAAAAAAGGTCTTTGGGCCAAGAAGTAATGGGGTCCTTAAGCCCTGCACAACAGTTCATTAAGGTTGTTAACGACGAGTTAGCTTCCATGATGGGCGAAAAGAATGAATCGGTGACCTTAAAGCCCGATGGCACAACCATGCTGATGATGGTTGGTCTACAAGGTTCTGGTAAAACAACCAGTGCCGCAAAGCTTGCAAGAAGGCTTAAAGCCGAAGGAAAGAAAGTTTATTTGGCCTCCGCTGATGTTTACAGACCAGCGGCGATGGACCAGTTGAAAAAACTGGCTGCGGATATTGGAGTTGATTGTTATGACTCTAATCCAGACCAAAGACCTGTTGAAATCGCCATGCACGCCAAGAGGCAAGCAGAGGCTAAGCTTGCTGATCTATTTATTTTGGATACGGCGGGCCGTTTACAGATTGACGATGTCTTGATGACTGAGCTAGAAGAAATCAAGGCAAAAGCAGGTACGGATGAGATTTTATTTGTAGCTGATGCCATGACAGGCCAAGAGGCAGTTAACGTTGCCAAGACCTTTCATGACCGTTTAGAATTGAATGGGTTTTTACTTACTAAGATGGATGGCGATGCCCGAGGTGGCGCTGCTTTATCCATTAGAGCTATCACTGGTCAGCCAGTAAAGTTCATTGGTGTTGGTGAGAAACTAGAAGACTTAGAACCCTTTCACCCCGATAGAATCGCTAGCCGAATCTTAGGGATGGGTGACTTAGTCAGCTTAATCGAAAAGGCCCAAGGGCATTTTGACGAAAGCAAAGCACAGGAATTAGAGGAAAAGTTAAGACAAAATGACTTTTCCTTAGGTGATTTTCAAGACCAGCTTCGCCAGATCCAAAAGATGGGAAGCATGAAGGACTTGATGGGGATGATTCCCGGCATGGGCGCTAATATACCAAAAGATGCCAATGTTGATGACGGGAAGTTAAAACGAATAGATGCCATCATCTGCTCGATGACCGCCGAAGAAAAAGAGAAACCAAATCTCTTTAACGGCGCCAGAAAGCTGAGAGTTGCAAAGGGTAGCGGTACTGATGTTAGTGAAATCAACCGTATGCTCAAGCAGTTTATGCAGATGAAGAAGATGATGAAAAAGTTTAGTAACATGGGTAGCAAGAAAGAAACTATGCGAGCCATGAAAGGAATGATGGGTGGCGGTAGGCCACCCTTTTAGCTGTTAAATTAATAGCTAGCAGTTTGTTTAACTGTTGGCGTTAAGCTAATAACTTACATATTGCGCAATAACATAACCAAGGAGTCTTGTGTCTGTACGTATCCGCCTGGCTAAAGCCGGCTCAAAGAAAAAAGTTTTATACCGAATCGTTGCTGCTGATCAGCGCATGCCTCGTGATGGTCGTTTCTTAGAAAAATTAGGAACTTACGATCCACATACCAAGGCCATTAGCCTTGATAAAGAAGCTACACAAAAGTGGTTGGATGTTGGCGCACAGCCTTCTGATACTATGCTTAAGCTTTTGATCAAGCAAGGTTTCGCTTTGACTGCTCCGGTTTACCCAGAGAAGAAGAAAAAAGAAGAGCCTAAGGCAGAAGAAGCAGCAGCACCTGCTGAGGAAAGCAAAGAAGCTTAATTTAAGTGGAAGGCTACACGCACATAGGTAATATCTTTAATGTCCATGGCATTAAAGGAGAACTCAAGGTTGCTCCCTTAAGTGAGGATATAGATTTTTTGAGTTCATTGAAGGTTGTCTATTTGCAGTTTGATGGCGAATTTACCGCCGTCAAGGTAGGTAAAATACGCCCTCACAAGAGCTTTTGGCTTTTGGTGTTGGCTGGGGTTGCTGATCGAAATAAGGCAGAAAGCTTAAAGGGACAAGAACTATTTGTCCCTGATGAAATGATTAAGCCTTTGGATGATGGCGAATTTTTTATTCATGAGGTTATTGGAAAGGAAGTTTACTCCACTGATGACGAGCTTTTAGGCACTGTTGAAGGCTATTTTGAAAATGGCGAACAAATGGTTTTTGAGGTCAAAGGGGTTTACGATTTTATGTTTCCCGCTGTTGACGAAATTTTGATTTCGGTTGAAGACGACCGAGTGATCATAAAGCCTGTGGAAGGGCTTTTAGACTTGAATCAAAAGAGTGAATAGCTTTCACCTTTTTACCCTTTTCCCAAACCTTTTCGAAGGGTTTATGAAAGAGGGGTTGCTGAGCCAAGCACAGAAGAACGGCCAAATTGAAATTAATTTGGTAAACTACCGTGAATTTGGACTGGGCAAGCATAGAAAAGTGGACGATACACCTTATGGTGGTGGTGCTGGGATGCTGCTCCGACCTGAACCCATTTTTGGTGCCTTAGAAGACACTGAAAAAAAAATAGGCAGTAAGTTGTATAAAATTTTACTCTGCCCGCAAGGTGAACCCTTTAGCCAGAAACTGGCCTGGGAACTGAGTAAAAAAACAGAACCTTTAGCCTTTATAACAGGGCGTTACGAAGGTTTTGATGAAAGAATTAGAGAAGAGGTTGACCTTGAAATCAGCCTTGGTGATTTTGTAATGATGGGTGGCGATGTTGCTGCCATGGCTATTATAGAGGCAGTTGGACGTTTGGTGCCAGGTGTGATTGGCAATTGGGACTCTTTAATAGAAGAAAGCTTTAGTGGGGCGCTGTTAGAACATCCCCAATATACAAAACCCTTGGAATTCCAAGGTAAACATGTTCCAGAGGTTTTAACCTCGGGGCATCACGGAAAAATAAAAGAGTGGCGCTTGAGCAAATCAATTGAGCGCACAAAACAAAGGCGCCCAGAGCTGTATAAAAAATACCTCGGGGAATCTAAAGAATAACATGCAAAGGAGAATGAAGCATGAGTAAAATTATTGAGGCAATTGAAAAGCGTCAGTTACGGCCAGAACTAACTACTATTGAAGTTGGTTACACTGTAAAGGTGCATTACAGAATTGTAGAAGGTGAAAAAGAACGTATTCAGATTTTTGAAGGTGTTGTGATCGGCAAGCATTGCGGTGAAAAGAACATTAAGTCTACCTTTACTGTTAGAAAGGTAAGCCAAGGATTTGGAATTGAAAGAGTTTTCCCTCTTCATAGCCCAAGAATCGAAAAGCTAGAAGTTCTTCGTGTTGGTAAAGTTCGTAGAGCAAAACTCTATTACTTACGTGACCGTTTTGGTAAAGCTGCTCGTATTAAAGAAAAAATGAGACCTCGTACTTAGTAGTTTTTTAGGGGTTCAATTTGATTGACCTGAGAAAAAAAACCGGGGACAAAGGCGAAAAGCTCGCCTTAAAACATTTAAAAGCTAAAGGTTACAAACTCCTAGAAAAGAACTGGCGTAAAGTCGGGGGGGAGTTGGATTTGATTATGGTAGATGGTGAGTTTATTATCTTTGTAGAGGTAAAAACAAGAAACAACGACAAAAGTCAAGTCAGCCCTAAGTTACAAATGACGAAGAATAAAATTTTGCAGGTCAGAAAAATCGCCCAATACTATTTATTGGAAAAGCGAAACGAAGACTTGCAACCAAGATTTGATTTTGTGGGCATCACTTTGAAGGCTGATGAAAAACCCGAAATTGAACACATAGAAAATGCCTTTTAATTAATTAACCGAGGAAGAACATTGGCAAATCATAAGTCTGCTATAAAAAGAGCTAAGCAAAACGAAAGAAGAAGAATTCACAACAGAACCATTCGGTCGGCTTACAGAACTGAAATCAAAAAGTTTAACGCTTTGATTGATGCTGGATCTAAAGAAGAAGCAACAGCAGCTTTACCTGCAGTACAAAAAGTTATTGATAAGGCTTGCTCTAAAGGCATTATCAAGAAAAATAGTGCTAGTAGAAAAAAGTCACGTCTTACTATTAGTTTGAATAAAGCTTTAGCAGCAGCTTAAGTTTTAGCCTTTTTTTTAAACGGCAAAAAGGCTACATGCAAACTCTTTCTTTAGGCTTTTCTCCATGCCCAAATGACACCTACATCTTTGATGCCTTGGTGCATAGAAAGATTGCTGTACCCTTTTCCTTTGATCTTTGGATCAAGGATGTCGAAGATTTAAACGTTCGAGCAAAGACTAGGGCGCTGGATGTAACCAAAATTTCAATCCATGCCTGGTTTCATTTGCTTGAAAAGTATAACTTGCTTCCCAGCGGAGGGGCAGCAGGTCGGGGATGTGGTCCCCTTTTAATTTCTAGGGATGGAAAAGAATTGACCCAAGGCATTATTGCCTTGCCTGGTGAGCTTACGACAGCTAATTTGCTGTTTCAATTAGCTTATCCAGGAAATTTTACATTGGTTTTTATGCCCTTTGAAACAATTATGCCTGCCATCAAAGACGGAAAAGTTGATGCTGGGGTGATTATCCATGAATCTCGTTTTACCTATGCTGCCCAGGGCCTGAAAAAGGTTTCTGATCTTGGCCAGTGGTGGGAAAAGGAAACCAGTCTGCCTATCCCCTTGGGCGGAATACTAGTAGCAAAGGATCTAGATAAAAAGACCCAAGAAACCTTAGGTCACAAGATCAAAGAATCCATCCAATTTGCCCAAAATAATGCATCAGCTCCTTTGGATTTTATTAAAGAACACTCCCAAGAATTAGAAACGAACGTTGTGACAAGTCACATTGATTTATATGTAAATGAGTTTTCTCTAGATTTTGGAAGTGAAGGAAAAGAGGCCATAGAGGTTTTGTATCACTCTTGTGTAAAGGCTGGTATTGTAAAGGATCAGGGGAGCTTAGCCCCCCATTTGGTAGGGTAGCAGGTCGTGGCTTCGGGCATGATTCCCAAGGAACAGGTGGACCAAGTTGCCGCTGCAACTGACATCGTGGCTTTGGTCAGTGGTTACGTTCAGTTAAAAAATGCAGGCAAGAACCTAACGGGTCTTTGTCCATTTCATAATGAAAGGTCACCCTCTTTTGTGGTGACCCCAGCTAGACAGAGCTACCATTGTTTTGGTTGCGGGGTGCACGGCGACCCTATTCGGTTCCTCATGGAAATCGAAAATTTGCCTTTTGTAGACTCGGTTGAGCGTTTGGCTGAGCAAGCGGGTATCGCGTTAAATAGAAAGTCTAAGGGTGCTGTACCCAAGGTGACAGATGGACTGGTTAAGGCTTTAGAAGATGCCTTCCACTACTACCGAAATGCTCTGGCAAATGCTGGGGAAGGTAGTAAGATTTGGAACTACTTAAAAGACCGAAATTTATCCCCTGAAATGGTGGAAAAGTTTCAACTTGGTTATATCGGCCCAGGTTGGACACAAATGTTTGACCATCTTTCGAAAAAAGGTTTTAGCGAAAAGCAACTTTTAGCCACAGGTTTGGTTAAGGAAGGTGAAAAAGGTGGTGTTTACGACCGCTTGAGAGACAGATTATTGTTTCCCCTGCGAGATGTGCAAGGTCGGCTTTTGGGTTTTGCTGGTAGGTCTTTAGGTGATGATTTGCCAAAGTATTTGAATCCTCCTGAAACGGAGCTTTATAAAAAGTCACAAGGCTTTTATGGGGCCTTTCAGGCTAGAGATTCCATCCGCAAAAGCGGCAAGGTTTTACTAGTAGAAGGCTATATGGATGCCATTCGCTTGAGTGAGCAAGGCTGGCCTGAAACGGTTGCTGCCTGCGGCACAGCTTTGAACGATGGTCATATTCAGGCTCTGAAGCGATTGGGCTCACCTGAGTTAGTTATTTTGATGGATGGTGACAAGGCAGGTATTAAAGCTGCATATAAGTCGGCCACTCTCTGTTTAGAAAAGGGTTTGGATTCTAAAGTTTTGGTCTTGCCTGATGGCTTGGACCCAGATGATTTTTTTAGGTCCTATGAGCCAACAGATTTTGCGAATCTCTTAAATAAAGCGCCCAGCGATTATCAATATCTGCTTGGGGCTGCAAAGGGTTCCATGGAGGGGTTGGGGTTAGAAGCCCAAAGAAAGGTGATTGATGACCTTGTTTCCATGGCAAAAAATATGACTAGCCCCATAAAAAGGGATCTGGTTTACAAAGAAATTGCTGAGACCTTTGGGCTGAACCCCCAGAGTTTTGGGGTTACCCAAAATACTGTGAAACAAGCCCCTGCGGCAGAGGCGCGCGCTACACAGGCACCAAGGCAGATTTTAACGGCTCCAGCTAGGCTAGGCCAAGGATTTTTACAACGCTTCCCAGAAGAAAGCCAGATTTTGGTTTTCCTCTTTAGCGAGCCCTTAGAAAAGGGAAAAATAACCGATTGGGTTAAGGTAGAGTATTTTGAACAGCCCGAATTAAAGGCACTCTACAGAAGAATGATACAAATTCCCTTAGAGGATTTGGTGGATATGCGTGCCATTGATTTTGCCGATCTCTTTTCTGAGTATAGCGGCTTGATCATGGAGCTACTAGATAGCGCTAAGGGTTATACCTTAGAAGCAAAGATATTGGCTGAAAAGCTGATTAAAAAAGTTAGAAAAAACCTGCCACAGAAAATTAGAATGGCTCAGTCTCAAGGCGACGAGAAACTGGTTCTATCTCTGCTACAGGAACAAAAAGAGGTTACTGCTTTGATCAGGCAGTTGGACCCGAGAAACCCAACCACTAAAGTGAGGTAAACACATGAGTGAAAAGAAGGAAATGAAAGAAAAGGCGGCTAAAATCGGCGAAAAGGAACTTCTTAAGATTACCAGAAACCTTGCTGATAAAGGAAAGGAAAAGGGGTTTTTAACGGAAGACGAAATCATCGATATGTTCCCAGTTGAGCCAGACCCAAAAGTTTTGACTGGTATCTACGAGTTCTTAGAAAGTAGTAATATTGAGGTTGTAGATTCCCACACCGCCAACCCACCTAAGAGCAAAAAGAAATCAGACGACGAAGACGCTGAGTTTGACGATGATGCCAAGGCGCAGGCTGCCCAAGAGCAAAACTCTGATGATCCTGTACGTATGTATTTGCGTGAAATGGGCTCCATCAAGCTTTTAACTCGTGAAGGTGAAGTTCAAATTGCCAAGAAAATCGAGAAGGGCCAGCATGAAATGTTGGATATCCTTCTACGTAGCGAGTTGATCGTTAACTATCTTTTTGATCTAGGCAAAAAACTTAAAAATAACAAGGCCCGAGCCAGAGACATTGTTAGTGGTATTGATGAAGATGATCAGGTAATTGAAGAGGAATCTGAGGCGGCGGCACAAGTTATTGTGAAGTTAGAAGAAGCCAAAAAGGTTTTTGATACAAGAAACAAGTCCATTGCTAAGGCTGCACTTGCAAAAGATGAAAAGAAGATCGCTAGCCTAACAAAGGATGTCGAAGAATTACGTTATGAGCTTTTGACAATTTTAAGAAGCATCAATTTTAACACCAAACAAATTGATACCATGTTC
This sequence comes from SAR324 cluster bacterium, assembly GCA_033791585.1. Classification (GTDB taxonomy): domain Bacteria; phylum SAR324; class SAR324; order XYD2-FULL-50-16; family XYD2-FULL-50-16; genus JASJGK01. The sequence goes on from JASJGK010000024.1 coordinate 29,045, forward strand.
CGTGTGATGTTACATCACAACGATAAAATCGATTTAACCTTTACTCAGTTATCACGCTACCAGAGGGACTTAAAGGCTCCTGTGGCCAAAGTAGACGATTTAGTATTGTCTTGGGTTGAAGATGATAGAAAAAATAACGAAGATCTTGAATCTAAAATTAAAACTCTAACAACTCATTCCTTCCGAGTTGCCAGAAGAATTTTAGAAAAGGTACAAGCTGGTGGACGAAGAATCGATAAGATGATCGCCCAAACGGATGTAGTCTTGGATAAATTTCGTGGCGAGATTAAAAAATTGAAACTGGCTGAAAGAAAGGTTTCCCTGGCAAAGAGCCAATTGGTGGAAGCCAACTTACGTTTGGTTATATCCATTGCAAAAAAATATACCAACCGTGGGCTTCAGTTCTTGGACCTAATCCAAGAGGGCAATATCGGTTTAATGAAAGCTGTGGATAAATTCGAGTACCGACGTGGTTACAAGTTTTCAACCTACGCAACTTGGTGGATTCGCCAAGCCATTACTAGGGCCATTGCTGATCAGGCTAGAACCATCCGAATCCCTGTTCACATGATTGAAACCATCAATAAACTGATCCGCACCTCTCGTCATTTAGTTCAGGAATTAGGTCGTGAGCCTAGCCCTGAAGAGATTGCAGAGAAGATGGAACTGCCTGTTGATAAAGTGAGAAAAGTTCTGAAAATCGCTAAAGAGCCTATTAGTTTGGAAACACCAATTGGTGATGAAGATGATAGTCATTTAGGTGACTTTATCCCTGATGCATCGGCTGTATTGCCATCAGAATCAGTGGTGAATACTTATTTAGCTGATGTAACTCGTTCTGTACTATCTACTTTGACCCCTCGTGAAGAGAAGGTCTTGAAAATGCGTTTTGGAATTGACGAGAAAAAAGATCATACTCTAGAAGAAGTGGGTCAGGATTTTGATGTTACCCGTGAGCGTATTCGTCAGATCGAAGCTAAGGCCTTACGTAAGCTACGTCACCCCACAAGATCTAGGATGTTAAAGAGTTTCTATGAGTAAGCGCAATCTTTGTGTTTTCTGTGGTTCTCGGTTAGGGAAAGACCCTGATTTTAAAAACGCAGCCATCCAAGTAGCTGATTTTATGGCAAAGGGTGGCTGGGACTTGGTTTATGGTGGTGGCTCAGTAGGTTTAATGGGTGTCATCGCCGATCAGGCCTTAACTAATGGCTGCAAGGTTACAGGCGTGATTCCCCATTACATTCATGAGCTTGAAGTTGGTCATTCCGCTTTAAGTGAAACGATTTTCACTGAGGATATGCAGACACGAAAGGCTTTGATGGCTGAGAAGTCAGATGCCTTTTTGATTCTCCCTGGTGGCTTTGGAACCTTAGATGAACTTTTTGAGTTTGCGGCCCTTTCTCAGCTCAACCAACACCAAAAACCTTTGGTTCTTTTTAACCAAAAGGGTTTTTATGATCCCCTTGTGGCGCAGATCCAAATTATGGAATCCCAAGATTTTTTAAATTCTGAAACAGCCGGAATCATTAAGGAAGCTAAATCTGTTACAGAAATCTTCCAGATCCTTTCATAGTAGTGGCATAGGTCGATAATGAAATTAAATTCATAAAGCCTGTTTTGTAAACTATCCTTCTATCTTTTTCTTATTTTTTTAGTATAGTGGTCAATCCTGTAGCAAGGGTAACACTTAATTAGTCTAAAAATATGAGTATTCATAATATCAAAAGTACCTTTGAAAAAGATGTTACATCTTTTGTCGCCTTAAAGTTTCCAGAGTCAGAACACCAACGGGAGTTAAGTGTAAAGCTGTTGGACTCAATAACCATAAATATCCCCAATTGGAAAGAATCAAGAAAGCTTTCTGGTTGGATTCATGGGTTGGTTGCTGAAGTTATCGCTGAAGAATTAGAAAAGGGGAAATCGCAGATCGGTGGTCCCCTTTATGACGCTAGAGCTGACTTGAGCATTATGATCAAGCCGATCATCGATTTGACACCTGAAAATTATCATCAGGCTTTGATTTTTAGCGAGATTGAGGGCAAAACTCAAAAGCAGATTTCCACAGAATTACATACTAGTTTGACTGTAGTTAAGGGCATTTTACACAATGGCCGAACTATGATGAAGCACATTTTATTGCAGTGTTTTTTTGACGTTAAAAAGTAGCTTAGTTTTTAGCCCTAAGTCTTACCCCGTCAAATCAAACTCAAAGTGCAAGAAAAACTGGAATTGCCTTGACTAATAAAAGCAACCTGTTGTCTCCTTTAGGTTAAGACAAAATTGACCCCAAAATAACTGAGACAAAATAATGAAGCTTGATGCCTTACAAGGTTGGAAAAGAACCCATCACAATGAAGAACTAAATTCTGCTCTTGAGGGGCAAGAATGCCTTTTGATGGGGTGGGTACACTCAAGACGTGACCACGGCGGCGTGATCTTTGTTGATCTGCGCGACCATAATGGCCTTACTCAAGTGGTTTTTGCAGCCCAACATGGTGATGAAGCCTTTGGTAAAGCGGATTCTTTGCGAAATGAATGGGTTGTTGCTATTAAAGGTAAGGTTGCTCTTCGTGACTCAGCAACCATCAATAAAAAAATGGTTACAGGCGAGATAGAAGTTCATGTCAGTGAGCTAAAAGTGCTCAACTCTTGCGAAGTTCTACCCTTCCAAATCAACGATGAACATATTGAAGTGGGCGAGAAGCACCGCTTAAAGTATCGCTACTTAGACCTACGTCGGCCATTCTTACAAAATATCTTCAAACTTCGCTCAAAGGCCGCTTACATTATTCGAGACTATTTTCATGATGAAAATTTCTTTGAAGTTGAGACCCCAGTTCTAACCAAGTCGACCCCAGAAGGCGCAAGGGATTATTTGGTTCCTAGCCGCATGAATGAAGGCCAGTTTTACGCTCTGCCCCAGTCACCTCAGCTTTTCAAGCAACTTTTGATGGTTTCTGGTTATGATAAATATTTCCAAATTGTAAAATGTTTTCGAGATGAAGATTTGAGGGGCAACAGACAGCCAGAATTTACTCAAATCGATTTAGAGATGTCTTTTGTAGACCAAGAAGACGTGATTACCGTCACAGAAGGCATGCTCGCCCGAGTTTTTTCTGAAACTTTAGGCCATGAGATTTCTTTGCCTATCCCAAGAATGGAATTTGATGAGGCCATGAGCCGCTTTGGTTCTGATGCGCCTGATTTACGTTTTGGTTTAGAGCTAATTGATTTAACTCCTTTGGCAAAAGAATGTGGTTTTAAGGTTTTTAATGACGCTGTGAAACATGGCGGCATTGTTAAGGCCATTAAGGTTCCAGGTGGGGCTAAATTTTCTAGGAAAGACTTAGATTCTTTTACTGAGTTTGTAAAGATCTACAAGGCTAAAGGCATGGCTTGGATCAAGGTTAATGAAGATGGCTGGCAATCACCAATCACTAAATTTTTTACAGAAGAAGAGATTGCCCAAATAAAAGAAACCACAGAAGTGGAAGTCGGTGACTTGCTACTTTTTGGTGCTGATTCCAAAAAAGTGGTTCATGATTCTCTAGGCGCATTGAGAAAAGAAATCGCTGCCAAGAAAGGCTTAATCGACGAAAATGAATTTAACTTTGTTTGGGTGACAGATTTCCCACTCTTTGAGATGAATGAAGATGAGAAAACCTATTCTCCTTCTCACCACCCATTTACCTTGCCAAATATTGGTGATCTTGAAACCTACGGTGCAGAAAACCCAGGGAAGATCAAATCCCACGCTTATGACATTGTTTGTAACGGTGTTGAAATTGGTGGTGGTTCCATTCGTATCC
>JASJGK010000025.1:0-5657 GCA_033791585.1 SAR324 cluster bacterium
GCAGCTGTTTCTTCAAAAGGATTTCTAGCATTTGGCCCTTATGTAACTTTGACCCCAGGGTTATATAAAGCGGAATACCTGCTAAAAATTAGTGCCCCACTTGGCAGTACTGTCGGGTTTATTGATGTTTCAATAAACCAAGAACCAATCAACCGAAGGGAGATAAAAGGCACAGCCGACAAGTTGGAAACCTTGACCCTTACCTTTGAAGTTACAGAAGAAAACCAAGGTAAAGTTGAAACAAGGCTATTTCTTGATGAAAATGTTGGGGCCAACTTAAAATATGTAAAGATCGATTACGCTAACCCGCCTAAAAAAAGAAAGTTTAAAGAAGTCTTATTTGGAAATAAAAATACTAGGCGGCAAAATCCTGAGGTTTTTGTTAGTAAAAATAGCCCTTTAAAAAAGGGTTACTTTGCAATTCTTGCCGCGACCGATGGTAAAGATGGTGTGCATGGTATTTTTATATTAAATGGCGCAGGGAAACTAGTTCGAACGATTCCTATTAATGACTCTGAGCCAGACCTTAAAGGGAAAATTGAAAAGAAAAATAAGTACCTACCTATTGAAAATCGCTTTCCACATGGTTTCTATATAAGCAAAAATGGTGATATACTTTTTAATGATGGAGACTTTGGCAACACAATCAGAAAAATTGATTGGTGCGGAAATAAAATCTGGACCCAAGTTGCCCAAACTCACCATTCCATTGAGGTTCATGAGGGCCTAATTTATACTTGGGAAGGTTATGGTATTGCTGTTAAGGACGAGGTGACAGGGGCCCAAAAGAAAATGATTTTGCTGAAAACCATCTTTGCGCGCAATGAAGAGTTTGGGGTTTTTAACACACACGTTGTTATCGCTTCTGGCCAATATCACGTAAAAGACCCGACACACCAAAATGACGTAGAACCCTTGCCCTTAAAGTATGCCAAAGCTTTTCCTATGTTTAACCCGGGCGATTTACTGATTTCTATAAGAAATTTAAACTTAATTGCCGTAATAGATAAAGACACATTAAAAATGAAATGGTGGAACCAAGGACTTACAACTAGGCAGCATGACCCAGACTGGCAAGCTGACGGTACAATCAGTATTTATAACAACAAATACGGAAGATACCCCAACTTAAGCTTCTCTGAAATTGTTTCGATCAACCCAAAGGATAGTTCTTACAAAATTATCTATTCTGGCGCAAGGGATAGAGCCTATTCTAGAATGCGAGGCAAGCACCAAGTCCTTAAAGATGGCTCAATCTTAATGACTATGACCCAGCAAGGCCGTGTTCTCGCTGTCGACAAGAATAAGAAAGTGGTTTTTGAGTTTATTAATCATTATCAGGAAAAGTCTAATCTTGTAGTCTCAGAAGCTATTTATCTTGAGCCTGGTTATTTAGATTTTAACCCCAGAAAAGAGACTTGCACGCAAAAGTAAAGACTCTGTTTTCTAAGTTAACTGAACTTCCTTAGTCTTTGACGAAAAAAGGCATTAGGTGGTTTTAAAGAATTTTCTCTTGAGCTTGGTAGCATAAATTTGGGTGCTCTGTTATTATTAGATTTATTTTGATTTAAGAGGTTTAAAATTACCAATTTTAAGCGTTTTGGGTGAAAAACGGTAAAGCAATGGTACTCAGCCTTTACTGCGGTCGAGAACCTAACCGAATTAGTTATTAGAACAATTTACTGAAAATATATATGACGAATCTAAAACACAATACTTTCAAATATTTGGAGCAACTCGAAGACGAGGCAATCCACATCATTCGAGAAGTTGTTGCTGAATTTAAAAATCCAGTAATGCTCTATTCTGTGGGGAAGGATTCTGCCGTTATGATTCGTCTGGCCCAAAAAGCTTTTTTCCCGGGTAAATTTCCCTTTAAACTCCTGCATGTTGATACAGAGTTTAAATTCCCTGAAATGTACGATTTTAGAGACCAGTTTGTAAAAGAAATTGGGGCTAATCTGCTGATTGAAAAAAATCAGGAGTGGATTGATAAAAAGGCCCACCCTCTAGAACTAGGTGTGGATAAATGTTGTAGCCTGCTAAAAACTAAAGGCTTACTTGACGCGATTAAAGGCCACGGGTTTGATGCTGCCTTTGGGGGGGCTAGAAGAGATGAAGAAAAGTCTCGGGCAAAGGAACGTATATTTTCTGTTCGTGATGAATTCGGCCAGTGGGACCCAAAAAACCAAAGGCCTGAACTTTGGAATTTATACAATACACAGCTTCTTCCCAGCCAAACGGTTCGTGTGTTCCCTATTAGTAATTTTACAGAACTTGATATTTGGCAGTACATAAAAAAGGAAGATATTCCCATTGTCCCGCTCTATTTCGCTAAAGTTAGAAAAGTTGTAGAAAAGAACGGTCTTATCGTTCCTGTTGAACATTATGGCCCGATCAAAGATGAAGAGGTAAAAGATCTTTCATGCCGCTATAGAAGCTTAGGCTGCATACCTTGTACAGGTGCTATTAAATCAGAAGCAAAAACGATTGATGATATCATAGAAGAGGTTATCAACGCTAAAAACTCGGAACGAGAAAATAGAATTATTGATTTAACCAGTGATTCTTCAATGGAACAAAAAAAGCGAGAGGGGTACTTTTAACATGAAAGAATTAAACAAATCCCTATTGCGTCTTACAACTACTGGAAGTGTTGATGACGGTAAATCTACATTATTGGGAAGGCTTCTGTACGACACCAATTCTATATTTTTAGACCAATACGCATCCATTTCAGAAACCTCAAAACGAAGTGGTAAGGAAGATGTTGATCTATCTTTATTACTAGATGGGCTTGCCTCTGAACGGGAGCAAGGGATCACTATTGATGTTGCCTACAGGTATTTTTCCACTGCAAAACGAAAATTTATTGTCACGGATACACCTGGTCACGAGCAATATACTAGAAACATGGTTACAGGTGCGTCAAATGCTGAGCTGGCCATTATATTGATTGATGCTCGCAAAGGGATGCAAACACAATCAAAACGGCATGGGTACTTACTATCCTTGCTCCAAGTGCCACATATGATCGTGGCAATCAATAAAATGGACCTCGTTGATTATTCACAAGAAGTCTATGACGAAATTGTAGCTGATTATGTTGAATTTTCTGGTAAACTGGATATCCATGACATTAGTTTTATCCCTATATCTGCCTTAAAGGGGGATAATGTTGCTTCGAGAAGCGAGAAAATGCCTTGGTACCAAGGTGAAACCTTGCTGCATGTTTTAGAAAATGTTCATATTGTCGCTGACAAAAACATGATTGATTTTCGCTTTCCTGTGCAAAATGTTCTTCGTCCAGACCTTAATTTTCGTGGCTTTGCAGGTACTGTGACCTCTGGCACAATACGAGTTGGCGATGAAATTGCCGTTTTGCCTTCGGGTAAAAAGACAAAAGTGAAGGAAATTGTAACCTACGACGGGAGCTTAAGCGAAGCTACAAATGGGCGCGCTATCGTTTTAAACTTAGAAGATGAAATAGATATCAGCAGAGGCGATATGTTGGTGAAGCCCAACAACTTGCCAACCATAACAGATCATATAAATGCTTTTATCATCTGGATGGACGACGAACCTTTAGACCAGTCAACACCGTATATTTTAAAACATACAACCTCTAAAGTTAAGGCATTTGTTTCTAAAATTCATTATACGGTGAATGTCAATAATGGACATAGAAACAAAGGGGTAAAAAGCTTTTCTTTGAATGATACAGGTCGCATTGAACTTAAAACAGTAAAAAATATCTATTGCGATTCTTACCGAAAAAATCAAGGGACAGGCAGTTTTATACTCATTGATCCTATCTCGATGCGTACCGTTGCCTCAGGCATGATTCAAGGCCCAGTAACAACACTGGGCGAAATCAATGACCCTGTTAAAACCAATAAATCTTCAAACATAGTTTGGCAAAAGGGTGGCATTGAACCGAAGCAGTACTCCATGCGTAATGGGCATAAACCTGCCGTCTTATGGCTTACTGGTTTTTCAGGTTCGGGCAAGTCTACCATTGCAGAAACAACGGCGCACCGTTTGTTTGAAAAGGGACACAAGGTTATCTTATTAGACGGTGATAATGTTCGACACGGTCTTTGTGGGGACTTAAATTTTTCAATAGAAAGCCGCACCGAAAATATTCGGAGGGTAAGTGAGGTGGCAAAATTGTTCTACAATACAGGCCACATTGTAATCTGTAGTTTTATATCCCCCTTGAAAAACGACCGCCTTTTAGGAAGAGAGCTGATTGAAAAAGGATTTTTTGAAGTCTACGTAAAGTGTGATATTGAAGAATGTATTAAACGAGATGTGAAGGGGCTTTATGCAAAGGCTATCGCAGGTGAAATCCCAGATTTTACTGGAATTTCGTCACCTTATGAGGCTCCAGAGAATGCAGAAATTACCATTGATACCATGTCTGTTTCCGTGGAACAAAGTGCAGAAATGCTTTTAGAAGCTTTGGAGAAGGACGGAATTTTTACCATTGATGATTGAGTCAATCCATCCCCAATAAAACGTAATCCCTTAAAATTAATATGCGCAACAGCCAAGAATCCTATTTTATATTCAATGGTGATGCAGATGGTCTTTGTGCAGCCCATCAAATTCAATTGTCTGGTGTTCCCTGTAAAAAGGTTATTACAGGCGTTAAGCGAGACATCTCTCTTTTAAAGCAGATTGCAGATGCCCACGAACAACAGCTATTTGTTTTTGATATTGCTGTGGAAAAAAACCTGGCAGAGCTTAAAATTTTACTACAAAAAAAATGTAAAATAACTTGGTTTGACCACCATGTAAGTGAAGAGATTCCTACTTCGCCCCTGTTTACCAACCATATTGACACTGACCCAAATACCAATACCTCTATGCTTGTAAATCAGGCCTTAAAGGGTAAGTTTGCAAAGTGGGCTGTGGTTGGGTTGTTTGGTGATAATCTACACCAAAGTGCAGAGCTGTTAGCTCAAGAATTAAAAATTAGTGCAGGTGACACTGAGACCTTTAAAGAGCTGGGCACCTTGCTCAATTACAACGCTTATGGCAGTGACTTTTCAGATATTTACTTTCACCCCGAAGAGCTGTTTAAGCAAATGAAGCCATTTGCAGAGCCGTTGGATTTTGTGAAGGGTACAAATATTCTAGAATCTTTGCGTGCAGGTTTTGCTGAAGATTTAAAAAAGGCCAAAAAAGTTGAAGCAATTGCCAAGGGCATCTATATTTTTCCTAATGAAAAATGGGCTAGAAGGGTAATTGGCGTTTATGCTAACCAGCTGGTTAGTGAAAGCCCTGACTCGGCAATGGCTCTACTTATTGGCAAAGGTGACGCTAGTTCTGGTGATGAAACCTACCTTATTTCTGTCCGTGCCCCCATAAATGGAACTTTGAGCGCAGCGGCGCTTTGTAAAAAATTCCCTACTGGCGGTGGCCGTATAAAAGCTGCAGGGATCAATCAACTCCCCAAAGCCCAATTAGGGGATTTTGTAGAAGCTTTTAGTAACTATTTTGTTGTTGAATAACTAGCATTGTGGGTTAGTTAGATTTTGTAAAGAAACTTCCAAAACGTAAAAAGCCCCCCAATTTAAAATAAATCAAATTGGGGGGCTTTTTTCCATCCACCCTAGGGTAATGGTACCGAGTGCCGGAATCGAACCGGC
>JASJGK010000026.1:0-15096 GCA_033791585.1 SAR324 cluster bacterium
CATCAAAACCATGACCCATCCTGTCAATGCCTTTGGGAGCATTAGAAAATCCTTATTGAGGCTGAGGAACGCCTCAAAAACTCCTGAAAATTTATTGTCCGTGCGGGCATTGCCGATCACCATACCCAAAAGGGAGAATAAAATCGCTTCGCCCACCAGAACAGGGGAGACACTCTGGAGTGACCCAACCCACCCGAATGTTAAGAGGCGGACCATTCCGAATAGGAAAAAGAATATCCCTATGGGTAAAGACAGCTCTTCGCTCAGTTTCGGATTACGAATCACAAGCAGGGCAATCCATGAGAGCAGGACAAAGGCCGCAGCCAAGGACCCAATGACAAAGCCACTGAGCTCGCTAACGGAAGGGATGGCTGCAACACCCAGCACTGAGGCATCCAAAGGGAACCCCATACTCAGCCCGTAGATGAATAGCAACCAGAGGAAGAGGGCTAACGAGGCTGCTATAGTAAAAACGATCTTATAGATCGTAACGACTTTATTTGAATTCATTGTTTTTTCCAAGTTCACTGTTAGATTGATCTCTTTCAGTTCTAATAAACTAGACTTTATCGATTTGCAAAAAATGCGGCTTTGCATTTCTTGCTATACTTGGGGGGTACTATTTAAAATACAGCAAGAAATGCAAAGCTGAATTTTTGTTTAACCTGCAAAGTCTTATCTATCGAAGCACAGGGAGTGATTTTTATTAAAGCACCCTGTTGATAATACTTGTTCCTAAGTGATGATCTTTAAAGAAAAAACCCGCCTTATAAGGCCTTGGGGTGAAAGCATAACTGTAAGCTTTTACCCTAAAAAGGCTAGGCACCTAAATAGATCTTGATCTTAAGAATGGCTAAACCCAAAGGGGTGGCCCCCTTTTCTAAACCAACAAATTAAGGAGAAAACAATGAGCGCATATGTACTGATCCATGGGACACCAAAAAACGCAGAAAAAATGCAAGAATATAGTGCCGCTGCAGGCAGTATCGTCGGTAAATTTGGCGGTGAGTTACTAGTCAGAGGTGCAGCTGATGTTTTATGTGGTGAACATTCACATAAAATAGTGGTTTTGATGAAGTTCCCTGATGCGGAGACCGCACATAAATGGTACGACTCAGCCGAATATCAAGCATTGATTCCCATACGTGAAGAAGGAATTGAAAGTACCTTTATTCTTTGTGGTGAGTAAATTTTAGATTCCTAGCGAAGTGGGTTTTCCGAGAGGGAAATCCACTTTGATTCGTCGAGCAATCAGCCTTGTTTTGCCTTTTTTGGCTGGATTGATTGCACCTTCTTTGTAAATCAATCCAGCTAAAGGAGGCCTGATTCAAATGCCCTAAATTCCACATTAAATAGACCTTTTAAGAGTTTGAGTTTTCACAATCAGAGAAACCCCCTGCCAACCGCCAAACCCACCAAAGTGACCCGCTTCAAAACAAAACCAAAATGCCCCCTTCAATCTTACCCTTAAATCAGGAGCATGCTAACTAAGTTCAAAAGCCTTTTTGATCGCCTCTTCCAGTAAAACCAGACTGATTGGTTTAGATAGAAAATCGCTCATCCCCACGTCTTTACACTTTTGTTGGTCAGACTGGCTTGCCATAGCCGTCAAAGCAATAATCGGCGTCATGTGGTTTTTGCTGCCTATTGTTTTAATCTTCGCCGTAGCCTCATAGCCGTCCAAGTTGGGCATAAGAATATCCATAAAAATCACGTCATATTTAGTTTTAGATGCCAAAGCTACAGCCTCAATACCATCGTTTGCAATATCACAGGTAATATTCAGATGCGACAGCATGGTCTTAATGACAGTTTGATTGATTAGATCGTCTTCTGCCAAAAGAGCTTTCCTTTTAGGTATTTCTAAAACTCCATTGCTATTTTCCTTTTCACTTGGGTTTTCGGCTAGTAACGAAGGTGTTGTTGTAAAGGGAAGCTCTACGGTAAAACAGCTGCCTTGGCCCACGGTACTATCAACAGATATTGACCCATTGAGTATACCTACTAAATCCTTTACGATCGCTAAACCTAGACCAGTACCACCAAATTTTCTGGTAGCTGAATCGTCTGCTTGCTGGAAAGGATTAAAGATCAGGTCTATTTTTTCACCAAGGATTCCAACCCCTGTATCAGTTATAGTAAACTGTAGTATCTGGGAGTCTTTGACCGACTCCAAGGCTGTAACGGCAATCACTACGCTGCCGCTATCTGTAAACTTGATTCCATTGTGAACCAAATTTATCAAAATCCGTTTTAATAAATTACTATCGCCGATAAAAATATCAGCAATACCAATAGGGAGCGAACATGAAAGCTCAATTCCTTTTTTAATCGCGCTTCCTAAATATAAGTCACAGATACTTTCAATCGTTTCTTTTAAACTAAAAGGCCCTAAAACCACCTCTTGCTGGCCTGCTTCAATTTTAGACAAGTCCAAGATGTCGGAAAGGATATTCACAAGAGAATTACCTGAGGTAATGATAATACGAGCGAATTCTTTATATTTTTCATCTATATTCGCTAATTCAAGCAATTGAGCCATACCAAGAACACCGTTCATGGGCGTACGCAATTCGTGACTCATCATATTTAAAAAATTACTTTTTGCTGTATTCGCGGCCTCTGCCTGAAATTTTGCAGCCATTAGTGACTCTTGATAGGATTTCTCTTTCGAAATATCTTGAAACACGGTTGCAAATTGACCTAATTTGGGGGAAAACGCATGAATTGAAAACCACTTTCCAAGTCCTTCAGCAAAATTTTCAAAGCTCAGGCGTTCGCCTCCAAGTGCGACATCCCCATATTTCCCAATCCAATCGGCAGGATCATTTTCAATTCCAGGGATAATTGAAGTTACTTTTTTCCCAATACACATCTCAGGGGTAAGCCCAGTCAAGTCGGTAAAGGACTCGTTTATTTCCAAAAATATGTAATCAATCGGATTATTATACTCATCCGTTACCAGTTCATGCACCGCAAACCCATTGATCATATTACTGAATAAAGAAGAATACCTATTCTTTTCAAACTCCAGCCCCTCTCTCAATAAATACTCTTCTGTAATATCCTGCGTCGTGCCAAGTGAGACTAAAGGTTTCCCCTGCTCATCAAATTTAGTGTGGCACGTTTCCTTTACATACTTTACTCGTCCATCGGTAAAATTAAGTCTGTGGGTGACCTCATATAGTGATTTATCCTTAAGAGAATCGGAAAAGGCTTCGTTGACTTTGTCTCTATCACCAGGATCAATTGCATCTAGAAACAATTCATAGGTAGGGGTCAACTGCCCCCGACTCAATTCAAAAATATGGTAAGTTTCATCTGACCAGGTAAGCACATTTTGCACTAAATCATATTGCCAGTGGCCAATTTTGGAGAGTGATTGCGCCTCCTTAAAGGCTTTTTCCTGCAATTTTAATTTTCTTTCTATTTCTTTGCGCCTTTTCACTTCAAGCCCAAAGGCCTCAGTTTTACTGGCTATCCGTTCCTGGGAGGCGATTTTTTCTGTAATATCGTCAATAATGGAGATTAAAAAGTCGGGAGTTCCATCAGATTTCCTATTTAATGCGACCGTTAGATTGACCCAAATGATATTCCCATTTTTATGAAAATACCTTTTCTCTTTATTAAAAGTTTGAATTTCATTGTTGAGAATTTTTCGTAATAACTCCAAGTCAGTTTCAAGATCTTCTGGGAGAGTGAGTTTCTGAAAGCTGAGATTCGCTAATTCATCTGCCTGATAACCAAGAATTTTAGACCACCGTTGATTTACGTCAAGGAAGTCACCATTTGGCGCTACATGAGCAATACCAATATTGGCCTTTTCAAATGTCTTTGAGTACTTTGCCTTTAAGAGAAGCTCTTGGGTATTGTTTTCAAATATCACGAAAAGTAAATTATAGCCCTTGATTTGGAATAGCTGGCCTGTGACAAAAACATCAATTACTTTTCCAGCCTTGGTTTTATGCTGAGTCTGAAATTTAATGTACTTTTCTTCTATTACCTTCTTGATTCTATGTTTTATCACCTCAACATCTTTCGAGGCCTCATATTGCCAAATGGGTATTTCTTTAAATTCTTCTCTTGTATACCCCAGTTCTGTATAGGCGTGGGTATTAAATCTAACAGGTAGAGCCGTTTCAGGGTCGATTAATAAAACGCTGTCCCCTGAGGTAGCAAAAATAGCCTCAAGTACAGGGTCAGAATCTAATATTGCTGTTATGGGCATTGTTAATCTCGTCAATTTTTCCCAAAGTTGGAGCTGTAGCACCCTCCCCATTCTGAGGCTGATTGTAGCAAAAAACCTAACTCCCGTAAAGAAACTTTAATATAGAAAACTAATCGAAATTAAGAAAATAAAAGTAACTATATAATTTTTCCAATCAGAAAAATCATACACAAAACCGCCAAGCCCACCACAATGACCCTTCCAACGACTCTGAAAATCCTTGTGTTCATAAAAACTTAAAGCAACAATCATTGGCTTAAAATTTGTCTTTTGTCTGTTGTTGCAATTGCTTTGCTTCCTCAATAGCATTAGGCAGGGCGTACCTATGTCCATAAAAACGACATCATAGTCCTTAAGGTGAACATCAAGACTACTTCCCACCACAACAGACTCGCTTGATGACCTACAACCTAAAATCCCATCATTGCAAAGGCAGCATCTATCATTTTGGTCATTGTTTGGAAAAATACAGCCATCAATGCAGCACCCATAACAACCAAAATCCAACGTCCTTTCATTGGAGATTCTGCAATGCTTAAAGATGCGGCCTTATCTTGAGTCATAAAATACTGACGAACGTCTGGAGTCAGCAATAAATACAAAGCATAGACCTCTAAAGAAAGGTTGGTAAGAAGCCACCCTGTCATCATAAGGCTTGGTGTATGTGACCCAAAAGGACTCTTGAAGGGAGGCTGAAAATATTCAGTGGCCAGCCCTACCCCAAAGTCTGCAATACCCCACCAAACCCATGCAACCACAATGGCGTAAGTGAGAATTTTAGGTTTGGTTGCGATGAGGTAAGCGATTAGTGGCGCAGTTAGCCCTATCAGGGCATCTTGACCCAATGGGATAACCCAAGCTGTTGGTAATAAATCGCCACCAAAAGCTTCAACTGATGGCATAAAAATAAAACCTAGCATTCGATATGTCATCCAAGAGACAATAATAAGAATGGCAGTTAACCCTTTTGGAAAATTTTTTATCTGTGTCATGGGGAAATCCTCTTTTAGTTCAAATTTGAGTGTTAGTGTTAGGTGGCTTTCGCCGAAAATGTTTACTTAACATCTAATGATTAAGGTAGTTAAAATCCTGATAGAATGATAACTATTATATATGGTCGGAACGATAGCTTAGAACTATCATTTTTTTTAAGGAGAAGCTTCAATGACAAATGAAAAATTGAAGACATTTTTAGCTGTGGTAGAACAGGGTAGCTTTCGCAAAGCAGCCAAAGTTGTTTTTAAAACGCAAGCCTCAGTGAGTGCTGCGATAAAATCTTTAGAGGAAGAATACGGCATTTTGCTGTTTAATAGAGAGGAATATCGCCCTACACTTACTAAAGCCGGTGAGGCATTTTATCAGCAGTCCAAACTGGCAATCGAACAAATGGAACGGTTAGATACCATGGGGCACCAGCTTTCTAAGGGCGTTGAACCTAGATTCAACATCGTTATTGGCGCAAGCTTTCCATTGCCCCCTCTGCTTAAAAAAATCAAATCCATAATAAAAAATTTCCCCAATACGCAGTTCAAAATATTCACTGAATCCCTTCATGGCGTTGTAGAGCCAATCAATGATGGCGAGGCGGATCTGGCCTTTGGGCCTGAATTCGGTCTCAACCCGACCCATGAAAAAATGCAGGTTTCAAAAGCCACATTGATCAACGTCGCGGCTCCTAATTATATCAAATCTAGTTCTCAACGCATGATTGGCTCTGAGGAGATCAGGAAGTATTCTCAGATCATTCTTTGTGATAGCGCGAAGCACTCTGATAAGGCTTCGATATATACCACTTCAAATCAAGAATCCTGGATAGTAAACGATTTAACCACAAAAAAAGAATTAGCTTTGGCAGGATTAGGTTGGGGACGAATACCAGAACATTTAATTGAGAGGGAGTTAGCATCGGGGCAACTGATTCCCATAAATGTAGAAGGGATTCCCGTCAAAACGACTGGAGTTTTGTATATGTTTCGAATGGTAAACCGAGAACAGGGTCCTGTGGCGATTAAGTTCTGGAAGGAATTGAAGGAAGCTTACAATCCTCCTACGTTCAAGGAAGATTGATAATTGTCCGAGGCACATTTGAATGAGCTTCCCTAGGCAGCTTAGCTTGCCATCTTTTAGTAGAGAGAAGAGCAGGAAGATGATTCGGGAGAGAGGTCATTGTCAATCATTTTTCCAGTTGTAAAAATTTCTAACTAGAAAATGATACTCAGCTCTTAGGCTGCAACCCACCAAAGTGACCCACTTCAAAACCAAAAATAAACCCAAGACGTAAGAATGCGCTCACGCTCCATTTAAATCAAAAAATAAGGGGTTTTTTAAGAAGGGTATGCAGGCTGAAAGCTCTAGATAATTGGGAGTTAGCCAACCCCCTTGTATTTCTCGCATTTGCATGGATAGCCCTAGAACGACCCTTGCAACGGTCAATTTTTGGTTTGTCTGTGTACTACCAGCGTGACCCACTTTTTCTATTTTTGAAAATCCCTATAGCCCGCCAAAACATACCCAACGCCGCCATACTTTGGATGATTTTTTCTCCTGTTGTTCAATGGGTGGTGTCGTTGATGGGACTCACAAAGGCCTCTTTCTACATGACTCCAATCACTTGTGTTTATAAGAACTGGTGGCACAAAGCCCCTATTTTGTGCGCTACAAGCGTGTGCTGGTTTGATATTGGAATTTTCCGATTACAAATTAATGGAAAGGGCTGATGTTGGAATGTTCTACTTTGACCAAGTGTCGTGACGGCCCAACAACGCCCAAATACTAACTCAAGGACTGGACCAAAAAATGGAAGCCATGCAGAAAATTGCTAACATTGCATAGGAGTCGGATAGATTTTTAGCCTATCAAGGGTAAGCTCTAGGGCCCTAGCCCATTGACTAAACTACCAAATAATTGCTAAAAATCTTAAATAATAATTGTACGCTCAACCAAGGCTACGACTTGAATAGTCGAGCCCTTGAGCCATTAATGTCAGCTGCTCTTCTTAACAAAGGTGGCCTAATAATTTTTTTGAATCCATGCCGCCTCATGATTGAAGTTACCTCCCCTAGTAGCGTTTATGCCGCCTTGTCTAAAGCGACTACCTCCCTCCAGGAGTTCCAAGGGACTGCTGTGGCACAAATCCGTAGTGGGCAAATAGAAATTGGTCCCCAAAAAAAGTCTATCCAAAAATTCTGGCAAGCCTATGAAGAAATTTTGGCAACAGTCCAAGAATTTCAGGCGGATATGCCCAATTCTGACAGTCTGGCTGAAGAAATGTACGGTCAGCTTAGGATGTTTTTTGATCAAATAGAAGACACTGAACTCTTGTTAGATCGAGCTGATGCCGACCAACAACTGGAGTCCCAACAGGCCCAACTTTGTAAATCACTAAATATCCAAGTCAACGATGAAACTACAACAAAAACTCTCTTAAAAAAGATCGAAGCGGGCATTACCGAGAGACTACGCTTAAAGGTTCAGATGGGGAAAATAGATACCGCTCGTTTTACCGAAAGTATCGGATTTGTCCACTCGATTTTTGAGGCATATATTGCGATTAAAACAAAATCCCCGAAAAATCTTGAAGGAGAAGGTCTTGAGAAATATCGCCTTTTGTTGGATATTGTTAAAGAAAAATTGGCACTGATGATTAAGAAACTAGCGCCTGAATTTAAACAAGAAAGCAGCTATATCGATTGCTTTTCTAATGTTGTAGAAAATTTTGTTGAAGATGCCGAAGAAACAGGATTGAACCTTGACCCAGATGCGCCCCTAGATAAGCAAATCCTCAAAGAGCGAGGGGTTCGAGTCAAAGGCTTATTTCAGAAGGCTGCCGTTTCTCGTACCATGATCCAGCAACAGAAAAAAGCTTTAAGATCTGCTGCAACTCAAAGTAGCCGAAGCACCCCTAGCTTAACGGGAAAAGCTGACGACCTACGTCAGAACTTATAAGTCGGTTTTGAGCAGGGACTTGTGTCTAAGTTTATTAGACACCTTTTGTCTTTTAGTACGGATTTGAAGCTGTTTTGCTCATGCTATACTAAGAGAGTCTGTTGGAGGTACTTTATGGCAGAGCAAGGAGACAAAAGAAAGATCTAATTCTTTTTGGCTATAGATCTACTTTTGAAAACCCACTCTTAGCCCGTCCAGGGCAATCCTAAAACAACCAACTCCTTTTTGGTACGACCCTATGGAAAGATGACATGAAACAAATCCAATTATTAACGATATTAAGTTTACTGAGTTTTTTCCTTATTGGCTGCAGCTCCCGACCATCCTCTCCCCCAAAAACTGTATCCCATGTGGACCTAGAGCGATATTTGGGAGACTGGTATGAAATTGCTTCTTACCCCCAGTGGTTTCAGGAGGGGTGCACTGCAACACAGGCAACCTATAGTTTGATTGAGCCTGGTAAGGTCAAAGTATTGAATTCTTGTCGGCTAGAAAACCCAGAAACAGGAAAAGTGAAAGCTGCTGAAGGAGTTGCATGGGTTGTTGAGCATTCTTCAAATGCCAAATTGAAGGTTCAATTTCCTCTGTCATCTTGGTTTCAAACCAGTTTTCTTGCTGGAGACTACTGGATCATTGATCTTGATTCTGAATACCAATATGCAATTGTTTCTGACCCAAATAAAGAGTACCTTTGGATTCTCTATCGCAAGCCAAAGATGGAGGAAGCTCAACTGAAAACCTTACTAGAAAAATTGAAAAACTGGGGATATAACTTGGATCGGATTCAATATACTCGCCATACTGAAGGTTGATATCTTATAAATTTAATGAAAAAGGATTGGCTGTTTTTTCCGATTGTAAAAACATGAAATTTAGGAATAGCGGTAGGGGTCCTGAGGTGGTTTTAGATTGATTGTGCAGAGGGTATTGGGTATCTTTGAGGATAGGAGAACCAAGCAAAGCATGAGTGTGCATTGTGGCATCTTGTATTTTTGCTTGAGTTTAGAAGTGGAAATTCTCAAAGTTGATGGTAATCACGGGCGAAGGAGCGTCAACTTCGCATTACAGGTAGGATAAAAGATTACAGCGGCGGTGATTTTTTCATCAATAATACATTTGATTGGTGATATTCAATCTGCGATTGAATTCTTTCAATTTCCACTTTATCGTCCGTAGCATCTTTGAGCAGGGCTAAGGCTCCATGCAGTTCTAACACATCGGGCAAACGCCCCAAGGCAGAAATATATGTATTGCGAATGGTTTCTAGTCTTCTCGGTGTCGCAATTGCTAGAAAATCTTTGATTTTGTCGACCCCATGACTTTGGAGTAGTTTTAAGATTGGATTCAAATCTTTTAAGGCACAGCGAACCCCAACTTCCATTAACACCTTGGGCAGATTTTCAAAATTTAACAGGTCAGTATCTTGATAAGTCGCCATTTCCTGATTGTGAAGCAACTCTTCATAAAGCAGATTAAACTGTTCATCAATGGTACTAATTTGCCGACTTAAAATTTGCAACCGACGCTTTGCGGAAAAATGAGGTCGGTTTTCAGGTTTGTAGGCTAACACATGTTCCAGCTCACTCCAAAGTTCTTGCGCCATTGTTCGCACTTGGATCTCAAAATAGGGGTTTTCTCCTTCGCTTGGACCATTGTTTTTTAAGCGTATTGTATAATGAACCGAAGAGTAGCCACTTTCTTTTGTTTCTTGCCGAAGGTTGGTCAAACCATATCTTGTAGCAAAATCTAAAGACATATAAGCCTCAGGGGGCGATGATTCTAAAAGCTCAAACTGGCCAGAATCCCGAAGCTCTTTGTCGATTAAGGGAAGTTGCGAAGGGAAATAGACGATAATTCGAACCCCCAGCGTATCATGCATTTGCAGAATGCTTTCATAGGTAAGGCCCTTTGGAAAAAGGCTGGCCTTACGGAAAATTTTATCAACTACCTTTTCTGGTTGTTTGATCCGAGCGAGGGACATCCGAATGGGAGGCGGCGTAGCGACACCTTCACCAGTTACATATTTTTCCCAATACTTTGGGTTTTCCCAAGTTTGAAAAAGCTTTGCGGCCTCTTCATGTGCAGGCTTAAGCACCTCCAACTCATATTTTTCATAAAGGTTGAGAAATTGTTTCAGTTCTTTGCTTTTATACATTTTTTAAGGGGAATTTATAACTCGCCGTTCTTAGCAATGGGCAGCATAACAGTCTGTTTCAGTTAAGCCATGTCCTCAGTTTACCGGCATGGTTCTTTGGCGGTCTTCTTTGATGTCTTTTCTCACCTGTTCTAGTTTACGGTCTACCCTAAATTTTTCGGCTTCTAGGCTCAATCGGTAGGACAACGTGCCTATATGTATGCCTAATGCCTTGCCAGCCTCAAAATACTTAGAGGTTTGTGATTCAGGTTTTTTACCATTTACAAATACGGAACGGGCTAAAACATCTAACATAAAGATCACATTCTCTAAATCAGGAACTTGAATCTTTTCCAAGGAAGGGAGCTTTTTACTGCGAAATAGCTCGGAAATTTCTGAAAACACAACTTTGATGTCCTCACTAAAAATTGTTTTTATCAACGCCTTTAAATAGGTCTTTTCGGTATCTTCTACACCACCATCAGCTAAGAGAATGTGGGTGACCGCTAGCATCAGCCAATAACGCTCATTGGAAGCTAGATCTTTGAGATGTTCCATAAAATATAATTGCCTAGAATTTTTGTGATTTGATGCCTTAACACTATGCTGTTGAATCACCACACCTTTGGTGTTTCTTCATGATAAACTTGTCTCATAGTACAAGTCAAATCTCATTTGCCAATCCAGCCTCCCTTCTCAAGTGTTAGACCCCGCGTCAATTTCTCATCGAATCCTTGAGGTTCAAAATCCAACCGATTGAAGCAATAGCAAATGTATTTGATCAAGATCATCAAAAGAAGGTGGATTCGTAAGCGATTGAGTGGCCTAAGATGCGGCGCTGGTGACTGAGAAACCTCAGCAATTTTTTCCAATTGAAAAATTCCCAACTAAAAAAATCTAGACAAATCCCAAACTGCAACCTTGGTTACTGGTGAGACATTCAAGGATCTCAATGAGAATTTTGCGGCGACCAATAAATTTTCTTTCATGACGTGGGAAAAGGTCTCTTTTTCTCAGTTGGATTTTAGGTTCTTTAATTGCCAACTGGGCTGGAACCGATTGCACACGTTCAGACAGCTGGTCCAATTGACTTTGTCCATATACGGATTGATGACGAGTAAGCTCCTTCTCATAGAGCCCTATTTCCCGCTCTAGTTGGCTTTCTAAGTCTTTTTGGTCATTGTAGCAGAGGTAAGATTTTTCTTTAGATTCAATCCAATCTTGCAATTGAAAGACTTCAGCGACTTGGGCGTGTTTTTTTCTTTGTTCTTGGGCATCGTGGTTAAAGTTTTGGAAAAAGACCAACATTCGTTTTGGGCGGCCAGGTTGGCCCAATGCCGCAAATGCTTCATGAAATTATTCGGTTGAATAGTGCCCTAAGCGGTCTCTTATGAGCACTGCAACAATGTCGCAATCCAACATAGCTCTATTGAGTCGATCCTGAGTTCTTTCTTGGTCGATTGCTAAGCTGTTTTCTTCCCATCGTTCTAAATGAAGATTGATGCCTTTGGGGTTCCAGTGATTTTGATTTTGCAGGTAAAAAAAAGCAAGAAGGTCATTTCGTTGATCCTGTAGTTCACTGGTGGAAACTAAAAAAATCTTTATTTTGTTGTCAAATATAATGCTGTCATGTGTTGAAGTTCGCTGGTCAAATAGATAATTTTTTTTACAGCATTTTCACCTGATGTGCAATTTTATTTTAATATTTAGGTATTTTTTAAACTATTCAACACCACGCACATCAGGTATCACAGAAATGAGCCTCCAGCCATTTTTATATAGATACTCAAGCGATGCCCAACCTTGAACCTCTTTTTGCTTTCTTTTGCCTTTATGGCTGATTTCCGATTGAATCCCACAGAGCAAGTGATCCTTCAAAAATCCTTCATTTGCATAGGGCTCACAAACCAACACTCCCCAGTCTGGCAGGGCCACTTTTTTACCAATTTTTTTATAGGCTTCAGAGTAGTTATACCCGATTGGCGGTGATAACTGCTTTAAAGCAAAAGCAGGTAGCGACCAAATGGCTAAGATAAGGCTCAAGGCTATAGTTAATCTTTTCATTGTTGCTTATAAGATGTTTTAAAGCCACATCTATTCAGACCGAGCAGCGAAGGATTAAAAAAATTCAGTAGGTGGCCTGCCTCCTCTATTTCGATCATCTTTGTTGCCCAGAATATTGATATAGTAACAAGGGGTTGAGGTTCAAATCTTGCTGCTTTAGTGAACAACTTAAAAACTGGCTGTACAAAGTAAATCGATTAAGTTTCGGAGCCTTTACACCCTTAATCACAGTTGTGTTAATGAAAGAAAAAGACGAAATCAAAATAGTTGAATATGGACCTATGTCAGCTACGTAAGGACTCCACAAAACGGGTTAGCACCAAAAATCTACTTGCTAATAAGGGTCACTAAAGGTATATCTAAACAACTTTATAGCCCATTTTGTTCATCTCCCTGCCTTAATTTTGAAAGCGGGTATCGTCCATTCCGCTTTCAAACGGCCTCAAGAAATAAATCTACCCTTTTGATATTATTTCCAAATTTGAAGGTAAGGCATGAGCAATTTAATTATCAACATCTATGGCTCAGTTAATGGGGTTCGAGTTTTGCTGTTAAAGACATTAAAATCTAAACAATGGGCCTCTCGGTTTGCGATCATCGGCGTTGTTATCGTCGTCTTAGTGGTGTTTGTAATAGGTTCTGGCTTATTAAGAGGGGCTGGGGTTATACATGATAATATTCAGATAGGATTGCCTTTAAGAACTCTAATTAGTTCAGCGTATCATAATCAAATTTTTCCTTTTTGGGATCATTGGGCGATGGGGGGGAATCCAATTTCTTCGATCTACATTGCTACTGCATTTTCGCCCATCATCTTTGTAATTAGTCTTTTTACTGTATATTCGATTGATGCTTATATTTTCGAAATTATAGTAACTTTCTTGCTTGGTTTTGCGGGGACCTATTTATGGCTCCGGGATAGGCATACTGAGGCGATATCTCTTTTTGGAGCAACGGCTTACAGCTTATCAGCCTACTTTATTGTCCAGTATCCGATGAGTTTTTCATCAGGCGTATCAGGGGCTATGTACCCTTGGTTTGCTCTTGGATTAACTTATGCCTTAAATCGAAAGATAAAGGGGATCGGTATTATTTCCCTTACAATGCTAATGCAATTCACTACTGGCTATCTAGGTGTGAATATTATTTGTTTGCAGTTCATTTCCCTGTATTGTTTGTGCTCATACTGGCAAACAAGGGAAAAGTTCTGGTCTTTTACAAAAGAGGATTTAATTGGCATAGGTTACGCGCTTGCGGGGCTATGTTTGTTTTTGTTGATGTTTAACTTTATTTTATTTGAGACCTTTTCCAATCTTTCATTGGACTATTTTACTCAACGCAAAGTCTCACCTTTTACTGCAGCAACTAGTGCTAATTCAGCCTACACATTTTTCGTACCCAACCATATATCCCCTTTTGTGCGTCGTGGTGTCGGGCAACCAGGAATTTTTTATGTAGGTCTTCTGACCGTATTTTTTGCCTTGTCTGCTCTATGGGGAGTATTATCAGACAAACGAGTGCCTTTGCTTTTGGCTGTTGGGCTACTGGCCTATTTTTCTTTGTTAACCGAAGACATAGTTATTGCAAGATTCCTAGTAGACGTAATTCCTTTTTATGACAAAGTCAGGTATCATGGCTGGAATGTAATTCTGGTTTTATTCTTCTTCATAGAACTTGCTATGATAGGTGTTTCCAAATTTCACCAGTTGGATAATAAAAGGGTCATTTTAACTTGGTTAGGCTTCTTTTTATTAGCCTATTTCGCAATTTTAACTGCAGATGGCGGTCCATATACATTACCTAAGCTGATGGGGCTCCAGCAGTTTTGGCTGGTACCCTTCTTGGTGATTATTCTATCCAAAAAAGTTAAACTGAAATGGAATACAAAAATTTTTGTGTGCATCTTACTTCTATTGGTTGATCTGGGGAACGTGCAACGAGATTATGTTCGTCTAGTTAAGACTAGTAACTTAAACCGCGATACAATTTTGGCTAACTATAAAAAACAAACTGAACCGGGCTTCCCCCCTCCAGAAAGATTAAAACGGCGCGAATCAATTCGCGCCGAGATGCCTTTGGTTGATGGGGTAGACCAATCTAACCTGCAGTATTTGGATAAAGAACCAGTTTTCAATGGTTACTTACCTCAGGCTCATCCAACGATGATTAAAGTTGCAAATACCCGCAGATTTAAGTGGAGGTTGAAAAACATATTTTTCCTTGCTTCAAGCGGTGCCGATACTCTAAAAGCTGACCAAAAGTACATGGAAGTTCAATTCTTAAAGATGGACCCAGAAAGTCTAGAAGCAAGTTTTAAATTAACTAAATCAGCCACAGTTGTTTGGAGTTCTGCTTATTCAAAAAACTGGGAACTCACGGTCGATGGTAAAAAAGCAGAGTATAAAAGGAGTAAAATAGGCTTGATGTCTTTTCAACTCCCAGCAGGTGAGTCGCATATAGTTTTCTCCTATAAACCTTGGTATTTCGGCTACTCAATAGGACTCTTTGCCATTGCCTTGATGTTATCACTTCTTTCTTTTATGCCCAAAAGAAAAGCGAAGCTAGTCTAAGCCACCAGAGCATACATAGATCTTTTGGGCGGATGTCATTGTTAGAGGTTGATCTGATTTTATCAATTCTCTTAGAAAATGGTTCAATATCTTCTCTAATTTTCTTCTTTTTTCCTTGGTCTAGAACTTTTTGGGACTCCTCTGGAACTCATGAC
>JASJGK010000027.1:0-7974 GCA_033791585.1 SAR324 cluster bacterium
ACGAAGACAGGGTAACTTTTCTTTGTATCGCATTGCAAACGAAGAGATGATTCAACTTTTTGGTTTGATTCAGGGAATTTTTTGTGAGCATCCAGAAAAAGAATAAAACTGAGATATTGAAGGAAATGTTAGGTCATTCAAGCTAATGACCTAACATCAATACTTATTTGTTGGCCTCTAGGTCAGCACAAAGTCTTTAACCACTTTGTAGCCGAGTAAGAACATGGGCCAAGTATGCCAAAACAAATCAAAGATATCAATTGGTTTGACTAGGGTCCCTTGACTCAACATCCGTACCTTTTCAATTAGGTGCGGTTCAGGTACAACTGGCAGGACTGCCAAAATTAATGCCAATGGAATTAGGGTAGAGTAAGTTAGGAGTTGATCCATTTATTTCCTTCTGCTATATTTTAATATATAAATATTCATATAAACCTTATATCGAAAAAGGATGACCATGTCAAAGGAAAAGATAACATTGTACCAAACTGAAGATTGTGTTTTCAGCGGACTTGTAAGAAGAAAATTAGATTCATTAGCTTTAAATTATGAAATCCAAACTGCTACAGAGGGGCGTGCCGAAGTAGAGGCCATCTCAAATCAAAAGTCTGTGCCTGTTTTGGCTCACGGTAACCGAGTCTTTTCCGATTCTAAAATGATCATTGCCTATTTAGATGGTGAATTTGGTGATGGCAAAGAAACCCCTCTTAGCGGCCGAAACTACGGTCTTGCCTGTGAAGTTAAAGGAACGCTGGAAGAGGTAAGAGAAAAAACGATAGCTGTTATGAAGGAGCAGGGTTTTGGTTTGCTAACTGAAATTGACGTTAAGGCCACTTTAAAGAAAAAAATTGACGTTGATGTTGTCCCAAATAGCATCTTAGGTTTTTGCAACCCTGGCTTTGCCCATGAAGGCATGCAAGCAGAACCTGATTTGGGTTTGTTGCTACCTTGTAATGTAGTGGTAAGGGAAGTTCGAGCAGGTGTGATGCACGTCAGTGCTGTAAACCCTGTGAGGTTATTTTCTGTTGTTGGCCGTGATGATATGATCGATATGGCAATGGAAGTAAAAAACTTACTCCAAGCTGGTATTGACAAGCTAAAGGGTTAGTTACCGTTTAGCCTAGATTTGATGGCAGTAGCTTTAGCCTGCTGCCCGCCTGCTTGGTATAATTCAGCAAGCTCTTTGGCGACTTCTCGGCTCAAGGCTGCTTGGCCCACTTGGTTATAACCTTCAATAGCCAGCATAAAATTGCTTTCAGCTTCTTTATGGTGGTAAAGAGCCTGGTAGGCAAGGGCTAGTTTTTCATGTAGCCAAGATCGATCTGTTAAGTCTTCCTGAGAGTAACAGGTGAGAGCTAAATTAAGATAGCTTATCGCTTGGAATGCTTCATCATGAAGCAGTAGTTGGACTGCTAAGTTGCCGTAAATTGGCCCTAATACGTCGGTCACCTGTTCATTGATTGCTACAGAAAGGGCAGAATAAAGGCAGGATAAGGCTTTGGAATCTCGTGTCTGTGCTTGGTAAAGTTGGGCTAGGTGAGTTAAAAAACGGCTTAATCCGCTCAAACTTTTGATGTTGATATAGCCTTGGATGCAGAGTTCAACTAAGTCATCCAATTGCTCTAACTGCCCTAAAGCGTGAAAGCAATTAACTTTTTCATGTCGTAAAAAAGTGAGCCAATGCTCATGGGAGATAGAAAGAAATGTTTTTTCCGCATTATCAAACTGCCTCAGAGCCTCTTCCCACTTTTCTTGTCTTGCAAGTTCCAATGCTAGGTCGACTTCTTCTTCGCCCTCAGCTAGTATTTCATTAAATTCTTCTTTTTTCATAACGCCTCATTTAATAAAAGATTAGTATGAATCAAAAAAAAATCATAGTTGGAATCTTAACCATTTCTGATAGAGCCTCAAAAGGTGTCTATGAAGACTTAAGCGGACCAGCTGCCACTGATTGGCTAAAAAAGGCTATAAAAAGTGAGTTTGAAATTGAGTATAAATGTATACCTGATGAAAAAGAAGTTATATCGGCCGAGATAATCAAGCATGTAGATGAATTAGGTTGCTCTTTGCTCTTAACGCTAGGCGGTACAGGCCCAGCACCAAGGGATGTAACCCCTGAAGCAACCTTGGCAGTTTGCGAAAAAGAATTGCCGGGCTTTGGTGAGCAAATGCGGGCCATTTCCTTGAAATATGTGCCGACTGCTATTTTATCTAGGCAAGTTGGAGCCATTCGGGGCAAATGTTTGGTAGTAAATTTACCCGGCCAGCCCAAAGCCATTGGCGAGACCTTAGGGGAATTATTCCAGGCGATACCCTACTGTATTGAGTTAATGGAAGGGCCAGTTATTAGGACTCAAGAAGCTGTAGTTAAAGCCTTTCGGCCAAAATCTGCACCAAAAATTGAGGATTAGGCTTCCCATCTCTTTCACTATTTAGTATAAATATTAGAAATTCTTTTTAACGTCCCCTAGATTTGGGGTACACTAACAAATTTGGTAATTGAGCAAAATGGACCCATTAGAACAAAGTATTCGTGACGCCTTCGCAAAAATCCCTTTTGGGGAAAGCAATGTATTAGATCAAAATATTGTATATTCTTTAGAAATAGCGGGAAAAAGAGCGGAAATTATTCTAATCGTTACCAAAGAAGATGAGAGCTTTATTGACCAAGTTGCTAACCAAGTACATGAAGCATTGGTTAAGCTTGATGAGATCGATGAAGTTGGGATTCGTGTTACTGAATCTGCCGAAATTGCAGAAGAAGCACTGAAACAACCAGCAATGAACCCTGCGGAAGCGCAACATGCAGCGGCCCACCAACATGGCCCTGGTTGTAACCACGGTGCTGACGAGGCCGGGCATAGTCACGGGCACCCAGATGGACCAAGTCAAAGACCGCCACAAGGTGGAGTAAACCAAGCTGCCGCCCCCCAGGCAGTAAATTACTTAGGCGATTACAAGCATGTTATTTTGATCGCTAGTGGTAAGGGTGGTGTTGGTAAATCTACAACTTCGGTAAACTTAGCCATGGCCTTAAAGGCGATGGGCAAGAAAGTATCTTTGCTTGATGCTGATATCTACGGACCTTCATTGACGACTATGATGGGAACTCGTGGCGAGTATCCAGAGGTAATTGGCCAGAACATCCAGCCTTTGAGCGCTCACGGGGTTGAGTTTATGTCTATGGGTAACTTAGTTGACGAGAGTGAAGCTATGATCTGGCGTGGACCTATGGCCCATCAGGCTGTGGAACAAATGTTGCGTGACACTGTTTGGCCCGGTGGTGACTATATGATCATTGATCTACCTCCTGGAACAGGTGATGTACAGTTGACTTTAGCCCAGAAGACCCAAGCGGCTGGTGCTGTTATTGTTTGTACCCCACAAGATGTCGCTTTAATGGACGCTCGTAAGGCAATCAACATGTTTGATAAGGTTTCTATCCCTTTACTTGGAATGGTTGAAAATATGAGCTTTTTCAAGTGCCCTGGCTGTGGTGAAGAGACTCCTATCTTTTCTAGTGGCGGTGCCGAAAGTGAAGCTGAGGCGCAAGATATTGCATATTTAGGCCATGTACCCATTGAGCTTAATATTAGAAAGTGTGGTGATGAAGGGCATCCTTTAGTAGACCGCTACCCTGAGTCGGACTCAGCAAAAATTTACATGGATATGGCTGCTAAATTAGATGCAATTCTTGAAGAAAAATGAGGGTTAAATATAGCAAAAAGACCCAGCCTAAAGAGATCTTCTTTGATGACCAAATGAATATCATTTGGGGTGATGGTCACCATAGTAAATATAATCTTTACGACCTGAGGTGCGATTGTGAATGCGCCTCTTGTGTCAATGAGATTACGGGGGAAAAGATTCTAGATAATGCTACAGTCAACCCCAATATCCAGCCTACTAGCTCTGAGTATGTAGGCAACTATGGCTTGCGTATTTTTTGGAATGATGGCCACTCTGTGGGCATCTACAAGTTTGCAACTCTTAGGGACCAAGGTTCTTTTGAAGAAGGCCAAGTAAACTAAGTCAATCCAATATTAAACGAATCCCATGCCACTTACCTACCAACTCCTAAAAAGTGAAGGAGAAGCCAGAGCAGGCTTGATGACCATCCGTGGCATTGAGGTTCAAACCCCCTGTTTTATGCCTGTTGGCACCAATGGCACTGTTAAAGCCATGCCCACTGATTTTATTTCTGACATTGGCTACAACCTTATTTTAGGTAATACCTATCACCTACATCTTCGCCCTGGGGACGAGGTAGTGGGTAAGCTTGGGGGACTCCACCAGTTTATGAATTGGGATAAGTTAATCCTTACTGATTCAGGTGGTTTTCAAGTTTTTAGTCTGGCTAAACTAAATAAGGTAACGGCGGAAGGTGTTCATTTCCAAAGCCATTTGGATGGGAATAAGATGTTTTTAAGCCCCCAAAAGGCGATTCAAATCCAAGAAAACCTGAACTCTGATATTATGATGGTCCTTGATGAATGTCTAGCCATTCCCACGACCAAAGAAAAGGTGGCCGAATCCATCAAGCTAACTACAAATTGGGCAGCCGCCTGTTTGGAGGCGCGTAAATCAACCAATAATCTTTTTGCCATTGTGCAAGGGGCCGATTTTGAAGATTTGCGAAAAGAGTCCGCCTTATCCTTGATGGAGCATGATTTTGATGGTTTTGCCATTGGCGGTTTAAGTGTTGGTGAGGCTAAAGAAGTAATGTATGGGGTAACGCAATTTACGGCGCCCATCTTGCCAAAGGAAAAACCTCGCTATTTGATGGGTGTTGGTACACCTGAAGATTTATTGATGGCTATTGAGTCGGGGGTGGATATGTTTGACTGTGTTATGCCCACCAGAAATGCCAGAAATGGCAGCCTTTTTACAAAAAAGGGGATGATTTCCATTAAGCGTGCCGAGTTTAAGGAAGATTCCAACCCCGTGGAAGATGGATGTGGCTGCATGGCCTGCAAAAACTACTCAAAAGCATACTTACGTCATATCTATTTAGCAGGTGAGATTTTGTCTTCTATTTTAAACACAGCTCACAATCTCTACTTTTATAAATCGCTAATGGAGCAAGCTCGTGAGGCTATTTTAAAGGGTGAGTTCCAGACCTTTAAAAAAGATTTTTTAGCCCAATACAACAGCAAATAGAAGGGGATGTTAGCGCCTTTTAGCTAAATTCTTGTCAGCTTATCTTATTGCCTGATAGTCTTTAGTTTGTTCTAAGTTGAAAAGTCTTCAGATTAAAAGCCAGCGACCTTAGCCTTTTTGAGCGCCAACCACTGGAGCGCTAAGATAGTTTTCGAGTCGGTGATTTTGCCCGAAACAACTTGCTCTAGGGCTTCTCCAAAGGGAATTTCTAAGACTAGAATATCTTCATTTTCATGGGCTAATCCCCCACCTCCTGAAACCTTGTCCGTATTCTTTACTTGGCCGTAGTAGAGGTAAATTAACTCATCGGAAACACCAACAGAAGCAAAGGTGCTAGTCAAATACTCTGGGCTCGCAACTTGGTAACCTGTTTCTTCTAAGGTTTCTCTGATAGCGCATTCTAAAGGCTCTTCGCCTGGGTCGATTAAGCCCCCTACGATCTCAGTGGTCCAACCGTTGCTATCGGATTTCTTCAAGCTAGAGTAGCGAAATTGTTTAACCATGACAATTGTCCCAGCTTCTACATTTTCTAAAACTAAGGCCACAACTTCTGGCCGTTCCAAGTGGTAGCGCCTTATAGGCATCATACTACCATCCTTGTAGGTTTCCGTTTCTAAGTCTACACGGTCTACCCTAAAAAACTCTTTGAAGATTCTGGTCTTTTCCTTAATTACATACTTCATTAGTTTGCCATAACCTTTTGGATTTCGACTACTTGCTCGTAGCATTTACGACTTCCCTCTTGGTCGCCCGCATCAAAGAGCAACTTCCCTAGTTGATCTAAAAGCGGCAATTGGTCCTCCTTGGACTCTAAGTTTGCTTTGACACCCAAGTGGTTCTGTAAAGTGGTAATCAGGTTTTCAGGCTCGTTTAGGGCACGGTAGGCCGATTCAATATGGTAGTAGGCGACATCCAAGCGTTTTTGGTCATCGGCTTTGCCGTATTCCACCAAGGCTGTTAGTAAATAAGGGAGTGCTAAGGCTGGTTTTTCTGCCTTAATAAAACGGTCCATTACCTTTTCAAGCTGCTTTAAATATCCCTTTGTACCCTTTTTGTAGTGGTTTTTTAAAAGTTCTTCAATGGTGGTTTGGTGGCTGTGGTAGTCCTCTAAACCAAAAAAAGCTTGGGCCTTCATTTCTAATACTTGGCGGACCATTGCCACTTCTTTTTCTTCGGAGCTTTCAAAAAATGCTTGGATGCTTGTTAATGCCTGAGCAAAGCGTT
This sequence comes from SAR324 cluster bacterium, assembly GCA_033791585.1. Classification (GTDB taxonomy): domain Bacteria; phylum SAR324; class SAR324; order XYD2-FULL-50-16; family XYD2-FULL-50-16; genus JASJGK01. The sequence continues at coordinate 6,385 of JASJGK010000027.1, forward strand.
CTTCTCTAATGGCCTTTTTTGTCATTTTGACTAACAATTCAGTTTGAGCCCCGTCAGGCTCGGGCGGTAAAAGATCGCTCTCCTTTAACATTTCATGGCTTTTTAAAGGGCTTAAAATGCCTTTCTTTTCGGGTTCTGTTACTTTCGTTTCCTCTAGTGGTTGAATGTCCGCCTGTTTTTTTCTAGCCTTTGGCTGTACCTGGTTGACAGTTGGTGCAAGTGACTCGGCTTCCAACTCTTCAAAGAGCGACCCAATCGGAGCCACGGAAATTTGGTCCAGTTTGGAATCGCCTATTACGGCTTTTGGCATTTCCTCTGTAATACTTGAGGGGGTTTCTAGGTTGCTAGGTACTGATTTAGCAGGGGTTTGTTCCTGCTTGGGCTGAAGCTCTTTTACCTGGTCTTTTGTGGGCGCTGTATCAGTCTTTGTTTGGCTTACTTTTGGTTTTGCACCACCTTTGGCGTAGGGGTTGTAACCAGTAGCGCCAGCAGCTACTGTAGGTTTAGAGGGCGTATTTGCCCCAGCCGAAGATTTTGGTTTGACCGAAAGGTCTAATACTACATCATCATCAGCAACGATCAAGGTCTTGGGCTTTTCTAAGGATTCTTGGCTAGTGGCCAAGTTTTGTTTGAACTGACTGAAAACGTTAGAATCAAGGTTTTGGGCCTTGGTTGCTGGGTCTTCGGTTCTTGGTTTTTTTTGGCTAGTTTTAGTAGGGGCGACGGTGGGCGTATTTTCATTAGACACTTTTGTCTTCTGGGCCTGAGCGAGACTTTTTAAAACGCCTGCAACACGCTGAGGGTCTAGCTCTGGTAAATCAGGTGCAGCCACAACCTTTGGTCTGGTCGTTGCCTTTAGTCGAACTTTAGAGAGGATGAACCTCGCTTGGACGGCCAAAAGAGCAAACAAGGCTAGGATTCCGCCAGCCGCTTCTGCATCAAAAACAAAAAATAAACCACCAACAACAGCGCCGAACAAAGAAAATTGCCCTAGAATCTTCAAAAAGCCCATTACTCATCCTCTAGAGTTGCATCTGATGGCCCTTCAGGGATATCACTAGCTTCTGCGGTAATCTCAGGGGGGTCAAACCCTGAATTTGGTCCAGAAAATTTTACCGTCAAGTCCACTACCTTTTGGTTGGTTTCCCGCAAACGAGTGGCCAGCATGATGGAGAAGTTACGGAAAAGCTTAAAGCTTAGAATAGCAAATTTTGGGTTTCTAGCAATTTTTAACAACTTATCCAAAGAGATGGAAAAGAGTAAAACATCTTCAATAGCAATAGCTGATGCAGAGCGAGGGCGGCTATCGATTAAACCAATTTCCCCAAAGCATTCACCGGATTTTAGTGTTGCTATGGTGGTCTCTTGGGTTACTCCGGCCTTTTTACCAATTCTCTTTCTCACTTCGACAGTCCCACGAAAGAGGATGAACATGGTGTTGCCAGGGTCAAACTCTTTAAATATAGTAGCGCCTTCGCTGAAAGTTTGCGTCTGCATGAGTCTTAAAAAAAGCAGTAGTTCATCGTCGGTGAAGTTATTAAAAAACTGCACCTCTTGCTTCAAATTAAAAAAGATATTCCGCGGTATTTG